>JALYIM010000068.1 GCA_030775785.1 Acidobacteriota bacterium | reverse complement strand
TCACAACGCAAGGCGGGACCGATCGGTTGAATCGCATCGGGAAACTTTATCACTCATATCGAGCAGAAATCTTGCAACCCGCCCGCACCCTTCGGAACGAAAGGCATCGTATAAGCTCCCATTGTGTCCTTTATCAGATGCAAGATCTAAAGAAACCAATTGCTTGCCCAACATCTTTCCACGTTTGTGGGACATCTCTCAATTCCAAAGCCAAGATTCTTCCGAAGTTCATTCCCGTGGACAACGAGTTCGGCAATAACGCCGCTCTCGGCTGTCATCTGGCAAATCATTCATATTTCAACAAGACCATCGCAGTATGGGACGGAGCGGGGAGGAAGATCAAAGGATAACAAGACGGGAGGCAATCTCACGGCAAGCAGTTCTATGTGTCGTTTCCGGGATCAGCGAGAGCCTACAGCATGGTCGGTGAGGTACGTTCCGGTAATATACCCAATTGTTGCACCTACCAGAACGTCCGAGGGGAAATGTTTGTGCCCGCCAACTCTCGAAAACCCCGACTCTGAGCCATAAATTACGCGGATAGCGATGCGCAATTACGCTCGCGAAGGCGAAACTTGTGGCAGCGTGTCCCGAAGGAAAGGACTTGCCCCCCTCCCAAAACTCTCCGTTGTTGTTCTTCGTGTACGGGTACTGGCGGTTGGCTAGGGCCTTCACCCCGAGAGTGACTAGATTCGCGGCGCCCATAGCTTCGAGCGCAGTCCATCCAGTGTTCGCGACGGATGGGGAGCGAGTGCCCCAACAGCCCCCAATGTACATCAGTCCCGCGCCGCCGATTTCCAAGCCAATTCCAAGGTTGGAAGCTCGCGCTGAGTCCCTCACGAATGAAGCAGAACGAATATGGTTATCAACATGGGTGTCGGCGCCAGAAGCAATCAGAGCTGCTGTGGCTGCTGCAACTGGTAGTTCCCATTTCAGATTGTTCTTTCTAATCGCACTCCGTGGCGCCCCCAGGATGCCGTGTCCAAAGCTAGACACATCGCTAGGCAGACGACCGACAATTTCGCGGCAGCCGCTCGGCTCGGGTGTGGCTTGAGAATGAACCAGCGGAGAAATCGCCATGCACAGTAGTGTAAGGGGGAAGAAATCACGGGCTCGGCGGAATGACATAGATCGCCTCACAGGAGGATTTTTTATGATGCAATTCCGCAGTTCGCAGTCAACCAGGCAAAGCTATTCGGTTTTTTTTCTTTTGCCTTCTGCTTCTACCAGTCGGAAGGAGGGGCGTTTGCATCCGCAGCCCTGTCTCGAGGTGCGAGCGCGAGAGGGACAATCGAGTAGCCCGTGCCAAGCGAGTCCTACTCTGGAGTGATGATCACACGATAAGCCATTGCATTGACCTCAGCAGGCTGAAATGACATTGAGACAAACTGTCCCAAACTTACCACTTTTCTTACATTAAACGGCTAACTATATGAAAACACGTAGTGATCCGACGGTCGCTTTTGCGAGGATGGCGAACAGGCAACGGGAGCTCGGCAGCGGAAGCCAACCGAGCTCTTCGAAGATGCCAATACCACAATTCCTGCTCCTGATGTCGCAGAGTAGCCGCACGTGCGGGGTAAAAACTTGGTGTCCCGAGCAGTGTCCCGTAACTGCCGAATGAGGGCACCGGGCGTCAGTTTCGGTGGCGTGGGACGACTGTAAGTGATTGGGATTACGTGAGGTGCCTTCAATGCGGACAATTCGTAATCGGCAGGTCAGCGGTTCAAGTCCGCTCGTCGGCTCCAGATTTTCAAGCGCTTAACGATTAATTAACCGAGACCTGCTGCACGGGCTCGATCTCCGGGTTCCCGTGGGCGATCTGCATTACACCTCCGCCGAATCACGTGATGTACAGCTCCGACGCCTACCCGGGGAAGATCTATAAACTATCCCTCGATTGGAAAGTGCTTGGCGTATTCGGAAGATCTGGCAAGCAGCTAGGGAGTTCGGGTGGGATCCACGAAATTGCTTGTCCATCTGAGAACGAGCTCTAGCAGTCGGCGAGATGGCAAGAAGGTACTGTTAGGCAGCTATCGTGGCCGCATGTGGTGTGGGAGTATCTCCCGTGTGAGAGGAGATGCTAACCGTGGACTACGCGGTGAGGCTGACCGCCGCAACTTTGCCACGCGGCGACAACCAGCGCCGCGTCGGTTCTTCAATAAATCTGAAGACTAGAAGAGAAGCGATCACGATTCCGCAAGCGTATGCCGTTCCCGTATAGAAATTGAACGGCATTCGGTGGATTAGGAAGATGTAAATGATGACAGTGAAGTGGAGCAAATAAAGGCTGTAGCTTGCATTTCCCAGCGCCACCAGAAAACGGTGGTCAAGCCACCACCCGGTCTTTCCGTGCGGTAGGGCAAGCCCGACGATTATGGCGGCGAATGCAGGGATGAGCAATCCGGTATGAATCAGTAAGTAAGGAATTCGGTCCTGAAAGTAGATAACCAAGGCGACCGCAGTGATTCCAGCACTAACTAGAAGAGCACGCGAAACGCGAAGTTTCCGGCGAATAAAGATCAAACCGCATCCCATGCCCGCAACGAACTCTGGCAGGTGTACTCCAGGGTTGAATTTGAGCACCGCCTTCCAGAAATAGGGGATAGGGCTGTCTTGGAGAGCAAGCGGGCCATCCGGTCGCAGCACCAAGTAGACAGTGACTATCGCCAGTTCAAATAGCCAGCAGGCTATAACTATTCCAAACAACTCACTAACTCCACAGCGCGAAAGACGCTTGAGTATTATTGGGAAAAGACAGTAAAAGAATGCTTCCACCGATAGGCTCCAGGCCACGCCGTTCCAAGCGAGAGCAAACAGTGGTATCCATGCCTGCAACAGAAATATGGAAGCAACGGTAGTTAACTTGATATGCGCTGTGGCCCAGGTAAACATTACCGGATTTTGCGCCATAGACAAAAGAAGCGGCAACGCTACAACCAGCGAGAAGGCAAAAGCCGGATAAATGCGCGCAAATCGCAAGCGAAAGAATCGCCGCGTGTCGAATGGCAGATCTGCATGGCTGTATACGAGGATGAAGCCGGAGAGCACAAAGAAGAAACTAACCCCAATGAAACCCTGGCTTCCTACTGCTTTAGGCCACGGCAGGAGGCGCGTCACCGTCAGGTGATAAAGGATAACGGCAAAGGCCGCGAAAAAGCGCACCGAAGTCAGGGCCGGAAGTTGCGGTCTGCGAGCTTGCGCCATAAGAAGGAAACGAAATATAGCAGCTTTGGTTCAAATACGCATGCCGCAAAATTCGGTCGCCTTTTATGCCTTCCGCGACTTAATCTTTGCCCAGCGCGCCTTCTGGGCTATTGAGATTCGCGTTTAGGCGGCACCTGATACAGTTCGTCTCCTCGGGGAGAACATGAAAATAACCGCAGCTATCTTACTGTTGTTCTTTGGCGTGATCCTGGTCGCGCAAAATTCGACTAAGCCCCAAATACACGCATTCTTTGACCGGATAGATGATGGACCGGCATTCTTTGTGGAGTGTCGCAATACCAGCGGCGGGCACATCTCCTCAGGGGCGAAAATATGGATACGCTCACTTCGCCTCGACGGAAGGACTGTGCCCGAGAGCGGCAACGAATTTGGGCCAGGCCTTACGACCGATGTTGGACCAGGATTGCTGTGGCGCGGAATCATCGCCCTTAGGCAGTCCTACGTCTCTTCTTTCCCCGCCGTAAAATTCGGCGCATTACGGCGGAGGGCCGAAGTTCTCCCATTAACTCAAGGACAACACACTATTGCGGTCGAATGCGCCGGTGTATGGTCCGACGAGGTCGGGTTTTACTGGGATGGCGAAACGATGCCTAAATACTGAAATACCGACGTTCATTAAGTGGCCGGATTGTTAGCGGATCCGATGAACTCGATTTACCTCATCGGTGTCTAACTGCTCGTGAGAGTTGCGGCTCTAATTGTTCTGGCTGCGAGCACGGTATCAGCTCAAACAAAGAACCCAGTCGCGCGGCTCAGTTTGCCGCTTGAGCAGCGTCTCGATCTCCTCAGCGGGTAGCCTCGGCTCGGCTTCGCTTGACGGACTTCATTTCTTTCATCGCGACCTCTTTCAAGGTTCCGCTATTGGTTGAAACTCCCGCTCCGGTGCCTAATTTAGACAGTCCGGAAGGCACATATGCTGCCCGCCAGTTGCTCGACGTGGCAATCGCTCAACTTCCCGGATTCGCTTGGAAAGACGAAGTCGGAGTCGCACATGTCTACCAGCAGCGCTTAGTCAACTCTTCGGGCAATATCCTTAACGTGCGCATTCCGCACTTCGCATTCCCCTATGATGTGGGCGAGTTCATGTACCTTTTTCGTCCGTGCATTGACTCCGTCATAAAGGGACCACGCTACGAGGGATTTGGAGAGCCGGACGGCTTGGAAAAGGATGATTTCCATTCATCGTTAAAGCCGTCATGCCAGTCTCGGAGAACCGTGTAAAACTCGTCTCCGGAGAGGCGAAGATCGCGCAGGCTACTCGGGTCATACAGAAAATCAGGGGTACCTACAAAGGCGATCAATCGAACCCGATCCTGACTTTCGACCTGCAAGACAAAGCTTCCATCATCGAAAGCCTCGTCGCCGTCGGGAGCCCAGACCAGATGTTTCGAGTACATGGCGTCCCTAAATTGCTCAGCCGCCATTCCGAAGAACAGCTCGCTTTCTTCACATTCTCCATAAGCGGCGCGTCTAAATGCAGACGCAACACTTCCGGCGTCTGCCTCCATGATCGCTGGTAAGCTGTGACTGCCGCGCCTAGCGATTCTGCGACCAACCTCGTTAAACGAGGCACCCAACGCTGTCGCGTTTGGCTCCCGTACCCCGTAGGAGCGTCCCATAACGTCGATGACGAAAAACCCCATAGCCATTTGGCTCGATCGCTCAGATGCCTGAGTGATTTCGGACTCAATAGCTAATTTAAGAGGGTTGCCGATCATCATTGGAGAACACTCCTAATTTCGCTGGGAATATTGTCCATCCTGATCGGATTGCTACCCGCCGTCGATCCGTTCCAGTGGGTCTCGCCGTTGCTCTCGGCACTGAATCTATGAATTGTGCCGTCGGCGTCCCTTGCCCACCACCTTCCTTGGCCATCGTTACTAAGCACCTATAATGCACAACAACATACGCAAGGTTGGGTCATTTCGTAATCGGCAGGTCAGCGGTTCAACTCCGCTCGTCGGCTCCATATTTTCACTTTCGCGCTTTCGGCCATAATGTACCTTGCGCCAGGAACGCTTTCGCGGCCTCTTCGAACGCTGCTCGGGCGTGTCTGGCTAGAGCGCCGCCCACGCTAATCCTTCTTACCCCGACGTCCTCCAACTGAGAAACAGTAAGGGTGGGCAACAGCAGCGCGTTAACTGGCGCTGGCGCTACGCTCGCAACGATCTCTTCCATCGCTTTTAAGTCGGACACGCCGGGTGTGTAAAGGCAATCTGCTCCCGCATCCCTGAATGCCACGATCCGCTGGATTGTTTCTCCCAGGTCGGGGCGGTTGCGAATGAACCCTTCAGATCGTGCGACCAGAACAACTTCGTGTCCGGACTGATTTATTGCCTCTCGCGCAGCGCGAAGACGCTCCACGGCTTCATTTTTCGAAAAGAGCTCAGACCCGTCGTAATCTTCTATGGAGAGCCCCGCAATCCCGGTCTCAATCGCAAGTTGCACGCTCTTGAATACTTCCAAAGGGGTGTTACCGAATCCGCACTCAAAGTCCGCGATCACGGGCAGGCTCGTCGCTGCACATAGACTTTCAATGTGTCGCAACACCTCGTCCCTGGAAAGTTGTCCATCTTCAACCCCAAGTGCCCACGCTGAACCAGAGCTGGTCGAGGCAAGAGCGACAAATCCCATCGCTTCCAGTCGCTTTGCGCTGCCAACGTCCCACGGATTCGGAAGCAGGAAACACCCGCTTTGATGTAGCTGACGAAATCTTGCCCGCTTTGTCGTAACGTCCATGCTTGGACTCACGTTCACACCGACAATCAAGCGGTCAGCAGCAGCTCGACGGTTTTATAGACTTCGCTCAAAGCTGCGTCGAGCGTTTCGGGAGTTTTCCCTCCGGCCTCGGCCAGGTCGGGACGTCCGCCACCCTTGCCGCCGACTTTCTGCGCAATGGGCCCGATGACTTTTCCGGCCTGGATGCGCGAGGTCAAATCCTTGGTGACTCCGACGATGAGAGACACGCTTCCGTTGCTGGCAGAACCGAGGACCACGACGCCGGATCCCAACTTGTCGCGAAGCTGGTCCACCAGAGTACGCATCTGCTGGCGTTCCAGATTATCCACTCGGTGGGCCAGCACTTTAATCCCACTAATCTCTTTAATATTTTCGCCGACCGATGCGACGGTCGAGGATGCCGACTTCATTCGCGCCTGATCGAGTTCGCGGGAAAGCCGCTTGATCTCAGCGTCTCTTTTATCGAGTTCAAATTTCAGCGACTGCGCCGGTGAAGTCTCGGCCTCGCGGGTAGTGAGACTCGCGACCACGTTTTCAAGCTGGTGATCTTTTTGAAAGTGACGCAGCGACCCTTCTCCCGTGACCGCCTCAATGCGCCGCACACCGGACGACACGCTGCCTTCTTTCAGAACTTTAATCAGTCCAATCTCGCCGGTGGCGGTGGTGTGCGTGCCTCCGCAAAGCTCAGTGGAAAAATCACCAATCTTTATGATGCGGACACGGTCGCCATATTTTTCGCCAAACAAAGCCATCGCCTTGTATTCGTTGATGGCCACCTCAATCGGCACGTCGGGAATCACTTCCACTTTCTGATTACGCAAGACCTCTTTATTGATGAGGTCTTCGATGTCTTGCAGTTCTTCGTCCGCGACCGAAGTGAAGTGCGAGAAGTCGAAGCGCAAATGATTGGGAGCGACCAGCGATCCTGCCTGCTTCACATGCTTACCGAGAATCTCGCGCAACCCCGCTTGCAGCAGATGCGTCGCAGTGTGATTGCGCATAGTTGATTCCCGGATTCCGATATCAACGACAGCGTCTACTTTCTGGCCTACACGAATCGCCGGGGTGCCCCATCCTTCCGCGTTTTTTGCGGAGGGTGGAGATTTCACGATCACCTGATGCGCCCGCACGCCCTGCACCGGGGAGTAGCATCCCCTAACTTCGGCGACGACGGTGTTGTGATCGTCGCCGTAAAGCCATCCCCGATCGCCGACCTGTCCGCCGGATTCAGCGTAAAACGGAGTGTGGTCGAGGATGACTTCGCCCTCATCACCTGGATTTAGTTCCTGTGCGCCCTGTCCATTCTTGACGATTGCAAGCACTTCACAATTCTCGGAACGAGTCTGGCGATAGCCCTCGAAATCAGATTTTGGAAGCTGCTGGTACGCAGGATTGGCAGTCTGCTTCGCCGCCCCTTTCCATGATGCGCGAGCGCGCTCGCGCTGCTCTTTCATGGCACGGTCGAAGCCTTCGGGATCAAAACGAGCACCGGCATCGCGCACGGCGTCTTCAATGAAGTCGCGAGGAAGTCCGAACGTGTCGTACAGCTTAAAGGCTTTTTCTCCTGGATATTCCAGCTTCTCATTGCGTTGGTCTAAAAAGACCAGAAACATGTTTCGGTTCAGAGCTTCGGATGCACCCCGTCCCTCGAATTTGTGCTCGCGCATCGATTGCCAAAAGACCTCCTGAATATCTTCTTCGAGCCTTTGTAATCCGGTATCAAGAGTGTGGGCAAATCGAATCTCTTCTGTTTTGATCACGTCAGAAACTCTTTGCTGAGATTGTTCTAGCTCGGGATACGCCTCCTTCATAATCTTAGCTACAGCAGAAACCATCTCGAAGAGGAAGGGTTTCGACGCCCCTTCCAATTTGCCATGCCGAATTGCGCGGCGAATGATCTTGCGTAGTACGTAGCCCCGTCCCTCATTCGAAGGCACAACACCGTCGGATACAAGGAAAGTGGCTGCGCGTGCATGGTCCGCAATTACCCGCCAGGATGCTGCACCAAACTTGCTGTCCGGAACTTTAAATCCTTGAGGATTCTGGGCGGTGATTAGCAGTGTCGCTGCGTTGATCAGTGGTACGAACAAATCTGTCTCATAATTCGAGATCTTTGTTGGGTGGTCGACATTCAAGGAGACGGCAGCTAGCCGCTCCAACCCGGCGCCAGTGTCTATCGATGGTTTAGGTAAAAGCTTGAACGAGGACCATGGAACGCCATTGGTGACGCCCGCTTGACGGTCATACTGCATGAAGACAAGGTTCCAGATTTCGACGTATCTGCCGCAGTCGCACGGAAAATCACACACCTCGTGCTCGTGCTCAGATGCTTTAGGGCCCATGTCGTAATGAATTTCGCTGCAAGGGCCGCATGGACCGGTGTCTCCCATCTGCCAAAAGTTATCTTTCATTCCCATGGCAAATATTCGTTCTTGTGGCACGCCTACACCTAACCAGAGCTTCTCAGCCTCATCATCGCGAGGGATGTCAGCGCCAACAATGTTTTCCCCTTTGAAGATCGTTACGTAGAGCTTGTCTTTCGGAATGCCGAACCATTTGTCAGAAGTGATCAGCTCCCAGGCGTAAGCGATGGCATCTTTTTTGAAGTACTCTCCGAAAGAAAAATTGCCCAGCATCTCGAAAAACGTATGGTGGCGGTTTGTGAAGCCGACGTTTTCGAGATCGTTATGCTTGCCCCCGGCGCGGACGCATTTCTGCGAACTCGTTGCGCGGTTGTAGGAACGTTTTTCGATGCCTAGAAAGACATCTTTGAATTGATTCATCCCGGCATTGGTGAATAGCAACGTAGGATCGTTCGCCGGCACCAGCGAAGACGAATGTACCTCTTTGTGCGGGCGTTCTTTCTGCTGGACGAAATAATCCAGAAACATACGGCGAATTTGCGAGCCTTTAAGCATAGTGAGGAAGTGGTTATTCTATCCGGTTTCAGAAGCTTCTTCGAGGGCGGCCAGCGTCTCGTCATCCACTTCCCATTTTTTCAGGATGGCAAAGATGGTTTTCGAAGTGAATCCCGCGCGCGTGAGCTGGCGAAAGATGCGCGCACTCTGCTTGCGGTCTTTCGGTTTCACCAGGCGCTTGCGGCGCAGATAATCGCGTGCCAGCTTTTCATCGCTAATGTCTTCGTAGACAGAATTCACGGCAGTCTCAATGACTTCTCCGTGGACGCCCTTAGCCTTCAAGTCGGTGATGACGCGCATGCGTCCGAACTTTTCGTTTTCGCGCCGGAACGAGGAGTAGGCTGCGGCATACTTCGCGTCATTCAGGTATCCATTATCCTTGAGGCGGCGAATGACGAGCTCGACTAATGTTTGTCCGTACTCGGTATTCGCATCCACGCGCGGACGAAGCAGACGCTTGAGCTCGGCGACTGAACGCATGCGACGTCCAAGCGCGCCGATGGCGTAGTCGTACAACTCGTTTTCAGACCCGGTTTTGCGCGGACGCGGAAACGCCATACGAGATAACGTTACCGCAACAAGAAAGGAAAAGCATGTGACGCAGCAGAAAGATGCGGACTCTTCTAGGCACAAAAAAGAAGGTGCGCCGAAGCGCACCCAGGTTCCGTAATTGGATTTCCCTGAATCAGTTTCCGAATCCCGCCGACTGCATAGCATTTCGCGAACCGTCACTGCTGGATGAAATACCCTGCATGCGCAACTTGAAGTCGTCGGCATTCGACGCGTTTTCGAGAGCAGTCGAATAATCAATCAAGTTCGATTGGAATAGATCCCACAGAGATTGATCGAAGGTTTGCATACCGTATTGCGAAGTACCGGCGGAAATTGCTTCGCGCACCGACCTGGTTTTTTCGGGAACCAGAATGCACTCCCGAATGTAGGCGGTGTTAATCATGACTTCCACGGCGGGCACTCGCCCGTCACCATCACAGCGCTTCACCAGACGCTGGCTGACGACGGCGCGCAGCACGGCGGCGAGCTGCAGTCGAATCTGCTTCTGCTCGGGCGGCGGAAATACCGAGATGATACGGTTCACAGTTTCAACCGCATCCAATGTGTGCAACGTAGAGAAAACCATGTGTCCAGTTTCGGCGGCATGCAGCGCGGTGCCAATGGTTTCGACGTCACGCATTTCGCCGACCAGGATCACGTCCGGATCCTGACGCAGAGAAGCTCGCAGAGCGGAGGAGAACGTTGGAGTGTCCACCTCAATCTCGCGCTGATTTACGTAGCCCTTCTTGTCGCGATGCAGAAATTCGATGGGATCTTCGATGGTGATAATGTGCTCGGCGCGGCTGGAATTGATGCGATCAATCATGGCCGCGAGCGTGGTGGATTTACCGGAACCCGTAACGCCGGTGACAAGGATCAGACCCCGAGGCATATCGCAAATCTGTTCGACAATTTTTGGAAGAAATAGTTCGTCTAACGCGCGAATTTTGGTGGGAATCATACGGAGAACCAATCCCACGTTGCCGCGCTGCTGGAAAACGTTCACACGGAAGCGGCCGAGTCCGGCCACTCCGTACGCCATATCAATTTCGGTGGTCTCTTTGAACTTCTGCTTCTGGCGCGATGACATCATGCTGAACGCCATGGTCAGCATGTCTTCGGCGCTGACGCGAGGTTGGTCAGTCAGAGGGAAGAGTTCGCCATCAATACGCAGATGTGGATAGTTGCCGACTTTTAGGTGCAAGTCGGAGGCGCGGCGCTCCATCGCAATTCGCAAAAGGTCATCAATATTCATGAAGGGCTTTCCAAGGCTTCTGCCTATCATGAACCGAAAAGTGACCTCGCCCAAGATGACCTAAGTAATGGCCGATAGGACAGGGTGGACTAGTCCGAAAGGGGGTTCAGGCAATGTCCAGCGCAATTCTCAGTGCGCGATCCAGTTCCGACAGGCGGACTTTAGACATTGATCCGACAAACTGCGTGAGATCAGACTTGCGAAGGCTAACCAGGTTATCGCTCATGATCCAACTGGGGTGCTTCAATCCCTCATCTGTTCCTACAGCGATTTGAGTAGAGAGGCCTTCACCACTGGAAAACACAGGCGCGCAGGTCACAGTTGAGAACTTTGAGTCTATGAGGGCTTGTCGGCTCACTACCACAAACGTCCGTTGCCTCTTTGGATCACCAGCTGGCCGCTGCACCCTATAGAGGTCTCCCCGCTTCATCTACTCTTCTTCCTGCCATTGGTACTCGAGAACATCGGCGGCTTCGGCATTGAGACGGTCTGCTGCCGCGTTAATCAGTTCCAGGTCGCGGAGGTTAAGTTCGTTGCGTGTCTTCTCCTGAAGGTATTTGCGCAACACTCGTTCAATCAATTCGGAACGCGAATACTTCGATCCAGCAAGACGGTCAATCCGTGTAAGGACATCGTCAGAGAGTGTGATAGAAGTCTTCTGTTTCATACTACCAATATACTACTAGAATACTGCTGATAGAATCTCCCCCAAGTCTGACATGGATGGCAATAAAAAAGCCGCCCCTGAAAGGCGGCTTCGTTACACAAACAAAGTAGCTAGACTCCGACAGGCTGCTTGCTGCTGACCGGCACCGGCGTTAGCCAATTAAAGCGGTCGGCCTTCTCTCCTCGGACGATCGCATAGAACTCTTTCTGCAGCGCCTTCGTGATGGGTCCGACGTCGCCCTTGCCAACGCTGATCTTGTCCACCGAACGTACAGGTGTGATTTCCGCCGCCGTTCCGGTGAAGAAAACTTCGTCCGCGATGTAAAGCATCTCGCGGGGAATGCCTTGCTCCGCGATTGGAATCTTCAGTTCGTGTGCCAACTTCAGCACTGAATCGCGAGTGATACCCGGAAGCACGGAGTTGCCGAGTGGCGCGGTTTGCAGAACGCCGTTGCGGACCACAAAAACGTTCTCGCCGGAACCTTCGCTAACATATCCATTAGCGTCGAGCGCGATGCCTTCGACATAGCCATTGATGATTGCTTCCATCTTGATCAGCTGCGAATTCATGTAATTTGCCCCTGCCTTGGCCATCGCAGGCAGAGTGTTTGGGGCTAGCCGGGTCCACGAAGATACGCAGACATCCACGCCTTCAGTGCCGGTGCCGAGATATTTTCCCCAGGGATAATTGATGATGTAGACCTCGATCGGTCCACCCAACGGATTCACTCCAGCTTCGCCGTAACCGCGCAATACAACTGGGCGGACGTAACAAGGTGAGATGCCATTGTTCTGCACGAGCTCGACGATCGCAGCCACGATTTCTTCGCGACTGTAGTCCATATCCATGCGATAGACTTTCGCGGAATCGAGCAGGCGCTGAGCGTGCTCCTGGGCGCGGAAAATCGCCGGACCCGTGGGCAGCTTATAGCAGCGGATCCCTTCAAACACCGAGGAGCCGTAATGCACCACGTGCGACATTACGTGGATAGTGGCATCATCCCAGCGAATCAGTTTTCCGTTGTGCCAGATTTTGTCGGTTTTTTGCAGCGCCATGAGAACTCCTTGAGCAAATTATATCTGAGGAGGGCGCCGAATCTGGAGTATTTCAAGTTTTAGCGAATCGCAATTCCTGGAGCGATCGCTGTTTTAGAAGCGTCAGCCTTGGCTGCTATGGGAACTTCGTCTCCCCGCACATACTGTCCCTTAACTGCCAGCATCTCCGGCATGGCAGCGTAAGGCTTGCTGTAGTTGTTGTTGGCATTCCACAGCAGGAAGCCGATTCCGCCCTTTTCCTTTGCGGTCAAGACCTGGGCCTCAATGTATTTGGGCGAATAAGTTTTCGTACGCCAAGCGAAGGCCTGAAGCCAGGGACGAATCACTACGCCGCTGCCCTGGGTGATCTTCTCGAAGCGCTCCATGGATTCTCCGATGAAATGCTCGGGCGCATCGCCGGGGCGCGCGATTCCATCCATGCCAAAAAAGTGGGAGGGATAAATCATTGGCGACAGCACGTCACAATACTGCGCCATTCGAACGATGTCTTGTCCGGTATGCGCCAGATCAACTGAGCGCTGCCAAGCCATGATCCCGAAAACATCCAACGATAGAAGAACGCCCGAAGGGTGAATCTCCGCGTAGGCATGCTTCAGGAATTCGGCAATCACGTCTGACCGATGCCAGTCCGGATGTTCTTTCTGAAAGTAGAAGCTGGCGTCCTTCTGGTCGCCTTCGGCGGGGAAGCGTACATAGTCGAACTGAATCTCGTCTGCTCCCGCCTCAGCGGCTTTCTTTGCCAGTGCGATATTGTATTCCTGTACCTGGGGCTGCGATGGATCAGTCCAGACCAGTTTGCCGTTTTCCCGCCATGAGTTTGCATTCTTGCGCGATTGCACAGCCAGCTCAGGATGCGCTACCACCAGCCGCTCATCGCGGAAGATTGCAACCCGGGCGATGGCATGCATGTTCTGGGAATGCAGAAATCGGGTAAACTTCGGCAGATCGCGGAGGGTCACGTGGTGGCCTCCAGCTAGCGGATGTTCAAAGGGGATGTTGATGCTGCCGTCGCTATCTTTGACGTCAAAAACCACGGCGTTTCCGCCCAGTTCACGCCAGCGACGAATAATCTTCAGCCCACGATCGCTGCCTGCCATCAGTCCGGTTAAATACACAGCGCGGACCTCGAAATCCCGGCTTACTGGGACTGCTTTTTCGACAATGGGAGCGTCGAGTATCCCAGGGATAATGATCTGCTGGTTGGCCTTCAAAAAGTTGGATTGCGTATCGCCATTCGACTTACGGATGCCAGTGGCTAGTTCGCTGGTGGTCAAGTAAGAAGTCTGGGGAACAAAATGGCGCGCCACCGACGCGATGGTGTCCCCGCGCTTCGCAACATACATCAAACTTCCCGCAGGAGCGGTAGTAACGGCCGGCAAAACTAAGTCTGCGGGCTTTGCAGTCGCCGTAACTGAGGCATCGGCCTTAACTAAGTGCGTAGGCGCTGTGGACTGTGCGGCCTGCGCTGCTGTCAATGAACTGTGACTTAGGGAGAAAACAAAAATCAAAAGCAGGACGAAAGCAACGACAGTGAGGCAGGCTTGATGAATACGACGCAAGGTAATTCTCCGTGGACCGCTTTTCAACGCATGCTAAATGCTGCTTGGGCGATCCGCCAGTTACGTCCGGCCAAGGTCTCGGGTCCGTTGGCTGAAAAGACGCGGAATGGCAGACAAGAATTATAGTCGAGGTACATAGTGCGCCTGCATGCGCAAACTCTTTCCATTTACACGATCTTTCGGAGAAATGTAAGTGCCTCGTCCGACAGGCTGTTCGCATCTAAACGTTGCAGGGATTAAGAATCGCGGGCAGTGCGGGAAATGGCGACTGATTTGCACATGGAATGACGCAGGCAAGCGAGGGATGATAAAACTCCTCACTGAAACTTTAGACGAGATATAACGATCTAGAAGAAAAACGGAACAAGGCCCAAAAGAGCGGAAACCGAGGGGGCCAGACCCTATGAAAACCGTAACGAACACCGTACTTGACCCGACCCGCCGAAGCAGTGATGCTCGAGAGTTCGAAGGTGCCCTTAGTCGAAAGATTGTTGGACAGGATGCCGCTATTGAAAAAGTGGCAGAAATCTACCAGATGTTCCTGGCGGGCCTGAATCCACCCTCGCGTCCAGTTGGCAATCTTCTCTTTCTCGGGCCCACGGGCTCAGGGAAAACCCGCGTCGTCGAGGCCCTTGCCGAGGCTTTATTCGGCGACGCTCGCGCCTGCATAAAGATTGACTGCGCGGAATTCCAGCACTCCCACGAAATTGCGAAGCTGATTGGTTCGCCTCCCGGATACCTTGGGCACCGCGAAACTCATCCCCTGCTTACGCAGGAAGCGCTCAATCAGTGGCATACCGACAAACTGAAGCTGTCAATCCTTCTGTTTGACGAAATCGAGAAGGCTTCTGACGCCCTCTGGCAGTTATTGCTGGGTATTCTGGATAAGGCGACTTTGACTCTTGGCGATAACCGGCGCGTTGACCTCTCCCAATGCATCATCATTATGACCTCGAACCTTGGAGCCGGGGAGATGAGCAATCTTGTGGATGGCGGCCTGGGATTTGCCCCTAAGCCCCAGATCGTAGATTCCACGCTCGACGACAAGATCAATCGCACTGCCGTGGACGCGGCGAAGCGCAAATTTACGCCCGAGTTCATGAATCGGATTGACAAGGTCGTAGTGTTTCAGACGCTTCGTCCAGAACACCTGCAACAGATACTGGAAATCGAACTGGGGATGGTCCAGCAGCGCGTTCTGAGCGCCTCACCCGCCAACCAGTTTGTTTTCTCCTGCACGACGAACGTCAAAAACTTTCTCCTTCATGAGGGCACCGATCCTAAGTACGGCGCTAGGCATCTGAAGCGTTCGATTGAAAGGAATCTGGTGTTTCCACTCGCCAGTCTGGTGGCCACAGGCCAGGTGAGGCTTGGCGACTTCATCAAGGTGGATATGAGTCCGGAAGGCCGGATCACTTTCGTAAAAGAAGCCGAGGGCGCAATGGTCCCCATGTTGATGGAACGCTATGGAGCTGCCGCTCCCACACCCACCCTGGTTGCGAGAACTGCCCGTACGGTTGGTGGACGACGCGAATTCGGAGCGACTCCAGTTTCGGAAGCCAAGTAAACGCGCAGTCGGTAGAACCCAAAATGGCCCGGGTCAATGCGAAAGCTACTTGATTCCGGGCCATGCATCTGATCGCAACCGCATCGCCCCGCGATTCAGAGTATGCTAGACATATGTACGCATCCGACATCCTGTCCCGAGTGCAAGCTCTCCGCTTTGAAGTGGCCAATCTGCAAAATCTGAACCAGAAATTCGCTGAGGCAGAGGATCCGCAGCCCTTCGCAACCCGCGCCAACGGGGAGCGCCGCCAGCGGCTAAAAGAAATCATGGAAGAGTTGAGTATGCTGGCGAAAGAAAAGCATCCGTAGACTAGTCGCGCCGGATGAGAACTAAATCTCTACAGTTGAATTTCGTGCCTTCCGAACCGTACGCCAAGGAAACCCTAACCGCCCTGCTTTAACTCCACCAGCACTTGACGGGCGATATCCTTGAGCGTCTCGAAGACTCCTCCACCCTGGAAGGCAATCGCCTCAATCACGGTCTCATTCTTCCGCCGCAACTCTTTGGTTAGGGTGTCTACGGGAAGAATGTTAGGCAAATCGCGCTTGTTCAACTGCAGAACATAGGGAATTTTCTGGAAGTCGTAGTTGTGTTCCTTAAGGTTATCCATCAGGTTATCGAGCGCTTCCACGTTGGCGTCCATGCGCTCCTGCTGAGAGTCTGCCACGAACACAATGCCGTCCACGCCGCGGAGAATGAGCTTGCGGCTGGCGTCATAGAAAACCTGTCCGGGAACGGTATAGAGATGGATTCGCGTCTTAAAGCCGCGTACTGATCCGAGGTCCAGAGGTAGGAAGTCAAAAAAGAGGGTACGTTCCGTCTCCGTCGCGAGGGAGATCATCTTCCCCTTTTGCTGCTCAGCCGTTTTCTTATAAATGTGTTGGAGGTTAGTAGTCTTGCCGCCCAGCCCAGCGCCGTAATAGACGATTTTGCAATTAATTTCGCGGGCTGCAAAGTTGATGAAACTCAAGACTTTCCTCAAACCTGCTACAAACGCCCGGATACCCACGAACGCTGCGACGAGAGATTTTGGCTTTTTGTACTGCTGGTTTTATACCACAAAGGCGTGTGTTACTAACAAGTTACTGTGGTTATCACTGGTGCGCGTGCTACTTAGGCACCGGGGACGACAGGCTGCGCGGCAGCGGATAATAGCCGTCCTTGGCGAAGACCTTAACGTCTGGCCGCCCGACCCGCACCTCAATCTGGCGGTAGGCGTTGCTCGGCGTTGCGCGGGTCACATAGCCGAGCGTGTACTGGTTGCGGGCATCCGAAAAAGCGCGGGAGTAGATACTTTCGATGTTAGCGCGAGAATATTCGGTGAAGAGCTCTCCGGCGGTGGCGGACGCGTATTTCGGCAGAATATCGCTATAGCCGAAACGCGGAATGTGCAGCCTCTCCAGTTTGTTGTAACCGGGGATGGCGGCGCCTTCGACGCCTACCCCAAAAACCGCGATTCCGTTCGATAAAAGCACTTTCAGAACGTCCCTATAGCTGGCGGTGCTGCGATATTCGCGTCCGTCGCTGATGATGAAAATAATCTTCCTGCGCGACCTGTCGCGCCGACTCAAATCCAAAGCGGCCGCCAGAATGGCGTCATTCAGAACGTGAGACTCCTTCGGAGGAGTCACAACTATCGGAGCTCCCGGATCAATGGGGACGTTATTTACCGTCGGACCCTGCGAACCTAAAGGGCCGCCCACGACCGGAGGTCCGTTATTCCGGCCTCTGACGGTTTTCAGCTCCATCATCGCCGACGTCAGCCTTTGCCCGGCGGCTCCAAAGTCGGTGGCCTTGCCGACCGTGGAACTGTAGGTGTAAACCGAGACTTCGTCGTAGGGACTGAACGCGCCCTGCAGCGCCGTGAAAGTCTGGTTCACCTTCTGGACGGCGATATCCGGCATGCCAATATCGAGGACGACCGCCACAGAGAGCGCAAAGGGGTCGCTGGTAAAGAAATTTAGAGTCTGCTTCTTTCCTTCCTCGTAGATGGAAAAGTCCTTCGGCAGCAGTCCGTTCTGCAGGCGGCCGTCCCCGTCAGTGACCCTTACGGGGATGAGGACCTGGTTTACATTGGCGACTATCTTAAATAACTCTTCATTTTTCCCGGCGCTGTTCGCAGGCGTGGCTCCCGTGCCATTCTGATCGGGCGTCGCACCGCCTTCTGGGACAGTCTTGACGTTCAGAGGCGGCGCTGGCTGAACAGCTTCGTCAGAGGAAGGGGTACCGGGAGGCGGCGCGGGAACGGAATCTGGGATCGTTCCACTGCGGTTATCATCACTCGAGCTACTGCCGGACCCGGTTGCCGGCGAGGCTTTCTCCGGAACTGTGGCCGCCGGCTTTGGCGGCTGTACAGTGGAAGGGGCGTCGGGAATGCCTTGGTTAGGCTTTTGGGCCGTTTGTTGACCCATCGCAAGGGTTGAAACCATGAAAAGCGCAATCATCCATGCTCGCCAAACCCCATTTTTATCTAACGGTTGCGCCATGAAAGCCTTTCTGTACTACCAACTATGGCCAGTGTTTCCGCCATTCTTAGGTTCGATGCAGACACGTTCATTTTTATGCATCTAAAGTTGCAGCACTAGACTACCAAAAAGATAGCGAGAGCAAACTGCATGCGTAGGCCTTCCTTTTTCCGGTCATCGAGCGCCCTTACGGCACTTTTTATTTTGGTTGCATTTTCCACCTTGTGCTTCAGTCAGTCTGGGGACCTGAAGCCAGGCGATCAGAGCGCCGGGAATGATCAGTCCCGTGAACAATCCTTGGAGACCCTCAAGGTCAACGTGAATGTGGTGCAGCTCTTTTTTAACGTGAAGGACAAAAAGGGTGGGCTGATCCCGAACCTCACAAAAAATGACTTTCAAATTCTTGAGGATGGCAAGCCGCAGACCATTAAATACTTCACGGCGGAGTCGAACCTCCCGCTGACACTTGGCATACTGATTGACTCCAGCGGCAGCCAGGCTCGCGTCCTCGACATGGAGAAACAGGTTGGCGGCGACTTCCTTAGCCAGATCATGCGCGAAAAAGACCTGGCCTTCGTGCTCGATTTCAACGTGAACGCGAATCTATTGCAGGACTTCACCAGCTCTGTGCATCTGCTGAAAGTGGCAATGAACAGTACGACTATTAATACTGGAGGTGGCGGCGGCGTAATTCCGGGCATGGGCGGTGGTCCGGTCCCCACGGCGAATGGTCCGAAGGGCACCGTGCTTTATGACGCCATCTATCTTGCCTCGCACGATGAGCTCGCGCAGCAGGTAGGACGCAAGGCCATGATTATCCTCACCGACGGGGAAGATCAAGGCAGCCAGCTGAAATTGAAAGACGCAGAAGAAGCGGCGCAGAAATCAGACAGCATTGTTTACGTTTTACTATGTGCCGACCGCGGTTTTTACGGAGGATTTGGCGGCTTCTCCGGTGACAGCGAAATGAAAAAGCTTGCGCAGGAAACCGGAGGCCGGGTTATCGAAGTTGGGAACAAAATGGACAAGCTGAAATCCGCCTTCGATCAGATTTCCAACGAGCTCCGCAGCCAATACAACATCGGCTACACCCCGGTAAACACCGCGCTGGATGGCACTTTCAGGAAAGTGGAAGTTCGCCCAAATACCAAGGACTACAAGATACAGGCGCGTTCTGGATATTACGCCGTGCCGAAACACGAGTGATTTCAGAGGGGAGTTATTGCGCGGGTGCGTAATAACCATGGCGACTGCGAATCTTCAGCCCCTTGTGATTCTGGGCGATGATTTCAATCGAATGATAGCGCCCGCCCGCGGCGAGTTCGGCGGGCTTATACGAGAGCGCGTACTGGCTGCGTAGTTCATTCTGAATTTCCGCGAACGCATTAGCTACGTCCCTGATCTGAAACGGAAAGAAAGCGCGCCCTCCAGTTGCTTCCGCAATACGTTGCAATACTTTGTCTCCCCGGTCCGGACTTCCGCTCACATTCGTGCTGATAGTGTACACAACCACCTCCGCGCGCTGCGACATTTCGATGGCTTCTTCGCGCGTCACGTGGCTTTGATTGTCGTCCCCGTCGCTCAGAAGTATAACGGCACGTCGCACAGCAACGTCTTGCTGTTCCTTTAAAAGCTTGTCACGACATGCGAAGTAGAGCGCATCGTACATGGCGGTGCCGCCGCCCGGCCGCAGCGCGCGAACGCCCACCGAAAGTGCTTCGGTATTGTCTGTGAAATCCTGCGTGACTTCGGGCGTAACGTCGAAGCCGACGACGAAAGCCCTATCGTACTTCGGACGTATAGTCTGGCTCAGAAACTCTATCGCGGATTCCTGCTCGAACTTGAAGCGGTCGCGCACCGAGTTGCTCGCATCCACTAGAAGTCCGACCTGCAGCGGCAGATCGGTTTCACGATGGAAGCTGCGAATCTCCGCCGCCGGCTTATTGTCGTCAAGAACTTGAAAATCATTTTTCTTCAAGTCGTTTACATAGTGGCCATGGCGGTCCGTAACTGTGAACACGACGTTGACCTCGTTCACAGTGCGTCGGATGGTGGTATCTGCTGCTTCAACGGGAGCGGCGGTCTTGTCGGACGCGGAGGGAGTCTGCGATTTTGGGCTCTCCGCTTTGGCGTCCGTCGGCGCTGGAACCGGCGCCACAGCCGGAGCCGGCGGTGTGGGTTTCCTTTGCTGCCGCACTGATGCGGAAGGTGCGGAAGGCAAAGTGTCGGGCTCAGAACTCTGCGGGGAATCTTGCTGTGCACAAAGGCCAGTCGTCAGCGTCCAGCTTGCAAGAAACAGAATAAAGCCGCGCAACTGCATGATTGCTCTCATTATATCTGCAACGAGAAAAGCGGATTCAATCGCGGGTGACCTGGCGAAGAAAGTCTTCCAGCTCACTTGGAAGCGGAGCCGCGAACGAGAGAGCCCCACCACTTCGTGGATGCTCGAAGCGCAAAGCGGCGGCATGCAAAAAATTTCTTGGAAGCGCGATGCTGGCCTGCTGCCCCCGCCCTTGCATCTCCCGAATTTCACGAGGCGCGCCGTAGAGCGTGTCTCCCACCACCGGATGTCTCAGGGACGAAAGATGCACGCGGATCTGATGAGTGCGCCCAGTGTCAATCTGCACTTCAAGCAAGCTGAACTTTCCAAAACGCGACGCTAGAAGGCGCTGCACCTTGTAGTGAGTAATGGCCTCGCGGCCCGCGCCGCGCGTCGTCATGCGCGTTCGGCGGACTGGGTCGCGGCTTATGCTGCTGCTCACTGTCCCCTTTTCTTTTTCTATCCATCCATGCACCAGCGCAATATAAGTCTTCTTAACTTTGCGAGCAGCGAACGCCGCCGACAACCGGCGATGAGCCTCGTCATTTTTAGCAACGATGATTAGTCCACTGGTGGCTTTGTCGAGGCGGTGCACAATGCCCGGACGAAGCTCTCCGCCAACATCCGACAGTTTTCCAAAGCGATGCAGAAGGGCATTCACTAGTGTCCCGCGGTTGCGTTCCGCCTCAGTTGCACCCGCGCCCGCGTGCACCATCATGCCGGATGGCTTATTGATCACTGCAAGATCGTCGTCTTCGTAAACAATATCCAGCGGGATTTCTTCCGCCATCGCGCGCAAGGGCGGTAACTTAACTTCTCCTAAGACGGAGATTCGGTCTCCAGCATGCAAACGCGCGGACGCTTTTGCAGCAGTGTCGTTCACCGTCACTTGCTGCTCCGCGATGAGCTGCTGAACACGGGCGCGGCTGGTCTCGGGGAGATGTGCAGCGAGGAATTGATCCAGGCGTTTGCCTGCATCCGCGGAACTTGCAGCAAAAGTTTTAGGGAACTCAGACGGGGACATGACGCCAATAGTGCGGAAAGTGAATTACCTTCACCAGAGTGGAGCGCCGTGGGTAGTCAAGATGTGGTATCCGAGAAAGACGATCACAACGGCCAGAACGATCAAAAGCCAGAAGGTCCATTTCTCGGTCACGGCGGAAAGCATACGCTTTTGCCGAACCAGCTCAAAGTATTTAAGCAGCTACTTGGCGAAGTGGGAACCTTCATTTCGCAAGCGAAGGATTGCACTTCAGGATGACGGCGGTAGAGGTGTCTTTATCGGGCAGCAGCGATAGGAACTGCCTTCGCCGTGGGACGCAGCCACCAGATCACTCCGCCACCTAGCACCAGGCATATGGATATCAATTGTGTTCCGCTCATGAAGCCGCCGAATACTTCGCCACGGCCGGGATCGTCCCGCAGGAATTCCAGAAAAAAGCGGGCGACGCCGTACAGAAAAAGATAGGCCCCAAAAACCTGGCCATCGAATTTCTTATGCTTGAACATCCACATCAGGATAAAAAAATTGGCCAGTTCGACTACCGACTCGAACAGCTGCGTCGGTTCCAGGGACTGATTCAGCGGCGTGCCCGTCCAGTAATTCGCAAGTGGATTGGTGAACGTTACTCCCCAGAAATGATTTGTGGGCTTGCCGTAACAGCATCCGGC
>JALYIM010000067.1 GCA_030775785.1 Acidobacteriota bacterium | reverse complement strand
GCATCCCCATCAAAACGATCACAGCGAGAGCTGTAAACGATCCGAATATTTTTACAAATTTTCGTTGCTTCATCTCAGCACTCCTTCGGCAAATCTCACTTCCAATTTCGGGGCGAGTATACACCTGCCGAAAGACTTGTCCAGATGAATCTCAGGTCCGGCGCGGCGTTTCAGTCGTTGGCGTCGCAATCCATCGTAGCGTGTGGCAGTGAAAACGTCACCTGTGGTGGTCGCTGTTCCAAACCCAGCATTAACTTGCCCGTTTGGAGTTTGCCTCAACTTCTCGGGTGCCGATTACAAAAGGTGAATGGCATGGAGCAAAGGTTCCAGTACCGGTGACATTCTGATCAACACCGCCAAATCTCCGATTATGACGATGTGTGCAGGCAGTCACCAAGGCCGCCGACCTGTACGATATGACTTCGACTTTCGCCGTGGTGACGATTCACTACACGACGCCCTTACCGCTGCATTATGCAACCGAGTGCTCCTAATTTCTTGTGAGTTGTGGGAAGATGTCGGGAACGTGCAAACGTGCTCTTGGGAAGCAGGCCCACGTATCTCTTTTTTTCTTTGGCGCCAGCTAAGCACCCAAGCCCTGTGGGTAATGGATTGGGATTCGCCAAGCAAGAGTAGCCCCATTTAAGGGCTCATAATTTTCGGTCACGTGTGGGAGGAAAATGAAAAAACGCTGGGCAGTGATTTTGCTAATTGGAGTATTAGTTGTCATCTGGCACACAGCGCCGGCGGCAAACTCGCAGTCGGAACCGGTCATATTTAGCAACGCTTCAATCGAGTGGACAAACTGCCCTACAATGCCTGCCGGTTGCAAGATGGCCCTACTTTACGGAGACACGAAGAAATCCGAAGAATTTGCGGTGCGTTTTAAGTACCCGGCGAAATATAGGATAGGACCACACACTCATGCCAGCGATGAACATGTCACCGTAATTGCAGGCGGTCCTTTTCACCTGGCAGTGGGGGATAAGTTTGATGGCGGCGCATTATCGGGCAAGATACTGCGCGTCGGGGACTTCGCCATCGTGCCCGCCGGCACTCAACACTTCGCTTGGATGGACAACGAAACGGTATTGCAAGTAAATGGAATCGGTCCTTTCAATCGCAACTTCATCGACCCCGCGAATACATCAAGTGGAATGCCGAAGTAGACGGCTCTTCTTCTCGCTGGCTGAATGGATCGGGTGTTTATTGGAGCAGTCATTGGCGGGCTCTTCGCGTCTGCGATTACTTGGCAGACACCGGAAGTGAAACTCTGGAAAATGTCTGGGTTGCGCTTCAACGAAGTGACTAAGAACTGTTTCCTCACAAGCCTGCCTCCGCACCCAGAGCCGCCCACGCCGATGTATTGAAACTGAATCTGCTGTAGATGGAACACTCTGCCGTTTACATGAATTTCAGCAGCGCGTCGATCGTCTACTTACGTTCTTCTTCAAGAATCCAGTGGCCCGAGTTCTGCACGACCACCATGGTTACATCCGTCGCGACCAGTTTCACTTGTGCCGCCAGCGGCTCCCCCAACGACTTGTCGCCACCGATTGACAATAGCCGCATGGTCAATTTTGTCTGTGCATTTGCTCAAATCTTTGGCGACCTGCGGCCACGAAACAAAATACTCCCAAGACGCACGCATCCGTCCCGGACGCGAATAGGCTTCGATGTAAGCTTTCCGATCCGCCTCGGGGACTGAATGGTTCTTGTCAGCTGTAAGGTCGTTCCAGAAATAAGCGAAATAAATATTCTCGCGGCCTTTCACGAACGCTTCCGGCGTCCCTCCGTTGAACCGGAAGTGCCAGTAGTGGATCCGGCTGCTTTCCTTCTCGGTGAATTTTGTGTCCGAGAGCCGAGCCGCTTGTGTCATTAAATAATTCTGTTCCGGGATGCTCTCGTCCGGCCACGCCGCAACCTCTCCGTTATTGCAAGATGCCAGAACTCGGGGCGCGACAACTTTCAGCTTTTGGCTAAGCCTCTCGATCCGGAAGCGTTAATGTATGGGCGGGGGAATCATCCGATCGGGTTCTGAGATTATGCACTCCAGCAATTTCGCATAAATCGCGTCGGTTGGTGGATGGGTCCCCGCCAATTGCTTCCTGATGACATTTTGGTGAGATCCTTCCAATTCTCGATCAGTGACTGCAAGTCCGCAGCTAAGAGC
>JALYIM010000066.1 GCA_030775785.1 Acidobacteriota bacterium | reverse complement strand
TCACATCACTTCTGTTGGAGTTAGATGATACTGATTTGTCTTCCTCCACCTTGAACAATTTGCCGTCATAGAGAGAGCGAAAGAGACTTAAGCAGACTGGATTGGCGCATTTATACAGCATGATTTCCACACAACTTTTCGACAACTGACAAACAGTCGAATGCACGCCAGTAGCCGCGATGGGTCCCATTCTTAAGTGACACTGCAGTGGCAAATAAAAGACTTACCCGCGAGCCGTGACACACTGGCAAGGGAGGACTGCCGCAGACAGGTCAGGATTGCCGAGACTTCGTCACGTTTAGTAAACGGCGCTACCACGACCGCCAGCAGAATGTCAGGTGATGAGCAGGCCAGTGACCGCCACAGCGATGCCGAGCCCGGACATCAAGATTCCCAATCGCCAGAACAGCCTTCGTCCCGAGAGCAGGGTAATTGATGTAATCACCAGGGCGATTTCAAGAAACACTTCCGCCAAGTCGAAGCGATCTGCGCGTTTTCTCTCCTGATTCGTTTCCTGCTCGAGCTTATGGGCTTCGGTATCCAACTCTTTCTGCTCGTCTTTATAGCGCTCGGCTTCCGCGAGATATTTCTCCCGTAGCTTGCCGGTCTGCTCGACGTCTTTTGACGCGATCACCGAGACGATGTCCGCGAATAACTCATCCGTATGGCGGCGAATATTTTTGGCTTGGTAGAAGGCCCATTGATCGCTGACTTTATTCTGTAAAATCACCTCTTCGGTATGGGCACGGTGTCCCATCAGCGTGACGGTCGCCACCAGCACGGCGACAATTGCCATCGTTAATGAGACGGGCGCGAGATCTGGATGGTGTTTCGCATGTTCGGCGTGTTCCTGCAATTCTTGAAGTTCGTCGGCGCTCATACAATCTCCGGGGTTTTCTCTCTATGTTTGTAGCGGAATGGGGCAAAAGTTAAAAATTATTCGCCCATCACTTTTACTACTACGCGCTTGTCTCTGCGGCCATCGAATTCGGCGTAGAAGATGCGCTGCCATCGTCCGAAGTCCAGCTTGCCGGCAGTAATTGGCACAATCACTTCATGGTGGATCAGCAGCGCTTTCAGATGCGAATCGCCATTGTCTTCCCCGGTCTGATGGTGCTGATAGTTTTTGTCGAAGGGTGCTAGTTTTTCAAGCCATTGGTCAATGTCTTCGATCAGCCCTGACTCGTTGTCGTTCACATAAACACCGGCGGTGATATGCATGGCTGAGACCAGAACCATGCCTTCCTTCACTCCACTCTTGGCAACTATCGCCTCGACTTGTGGAGTGATGTGAATGTATTCGCGATGCTTCTTCGTACGAAAAGTGATGTAGTCAGTATGAACTGTCATATTCGTTCAAAATCGGGCGGTTTTTATGAGATACAAAGATCAGCTAGCTGAACGCCAGTTCCTTTGCGCGCTGGGCAGCCTTAACCACAGCTTTAATAAGTGTCACTCGAAGCTTTCCTTCCTCGAGTTCCATGATGCCATCAATCGTGCATCCGGCGGGAGTGGTCACCGCGTCCTTGAGAAGCGCGGGGTGGTCTCCACTTTGCAGTACAACGGTTGCGGCGCCAAGAGTGGTTTGCGCGGCGAGAAGAGTCGCAACGTCGCGTGGCAACCCAACTTTGACTCCCGCTTCAGCTAGCGATTCGAGGATGATGTAGATATACGCAGGTCCGCTGGCAGATAGACCGGTCACGGCATCCATGTGTTTTTCATCCACGACGACGGTTCTGCCGATAACGTCGAAGAGCGCGCTTGCAATTTCCATGTCACGGGCACTGGCGAATTTTCCTTTGCACAGGGCCGTCATTCCACATCCGTGAGAAGAGGGAGTGTTGGGCATCGCCCGCACCACGGCGGCTTCGATGCCCAATCCTTTTTCAATTTGGCTGGTAGAGACTGATGCGGCAACCGAGATAAGAATTTGTTTGCGGGTGATATTTGGACGGATCTGCTCCAGCACGTCGCGCACCATCTGCGGCTTCACACTGATGAAAATTATGTCAGCGTCCTTCACGGCAGAGAGGTTGTCGGTCCCGACGGGCACGCCAAGTTTTTCAGAGAGTCCGCGTGTTTTTTCTTCATGCTGAATCGTGGCTTGAGTCGAGTCGTGAGAGAGCAATCCTTTTTCAAGGAGAGCTTTGAGCAGAATCCCGCCCATTTTCCCTGCACCTAAAACCGCAACTCTTTTGCCGGAGAAGTCGAAACCCATTCTTTACCTCCGAAGTGGTGGTACCCAGCAATTGCAATGGCGCAAAAAGCCGATCTGCAAAACATTTGTAGGGATAAACAGCGACAGAATATCAGAGAAGCCGCGGAAAATTGGGGATTGAGCCATCCGCCGAAAGGAAGGAGCATTCAGCGAAGGAGCACTATTTCACGATCATATTTACCTGAATGCTATGAGTGAAAGAACTGGAAGACCCCGTCACGGTAATTGAATAGCTCGTGGCGGGTGTACCAGCTAGTCCAGTCGAATTTCCATTGCCTTGCAACCCGCCTCCACACGCAAGTTCCGACCCGACCAGCGTAAGTGCGAACAGTAGGAAGAGAATCGGGAGAGACCGATGGAGCCGTGGAATTGAGCTACGTTTGAATCTAACTAAGATCAATGCCGAGATAGGAATTCCACACGCGAGCAACGCCGGAACCCCCGCAGATGTTACTGAAGCTGTGATCGGCGCGGTCGTTGAGATGGAAAGTTGCGCCGACGCGATTCCAACATTTCCGTAAGGTATTTGAGAAGGAAGTAACCCACAGGTACTGAGCGGAGGCAGTCCCGAGCAGGAAAGCACAACAACATCCTTAAAGGTCGCCGTGGATGGAGCTACATCGAGATTGTACGTCGCCTGCTGTCCTGCCGAGACGGTTTGAGTGCCGGAGTTGCTTGTGATCGCGAAATCGAACCTCGGAGTGCTCTGAATGTTGAGATTCACAGGGAACAGTTTCTGCAGTCCTGAGGGACCTTGTGCAACTACATTGAAGTTGTAAGTCTGAACGACGCCGCCGTTCAAGGTAAGGTTGAAGGGGGCTCCGGCAGAAGTTGGAACCAAGCTTAGGGGATTTGCCGCGCATGTTGACGGAGCACCGGTTCCGCAAGACAGAGTTACGAGACTGTTATATCCATTCGAAGAAGTTAGAATTCCAGTGAATATCGCAGGCGTGTTCACCGCAACGCTTAACGAGGGATTGCCGATTAACATTGCAAAGTCGGGCAAAGCGTTTGCGATCGTCAGCGAGAGTAGCTGAGTTTTCGTAGGCCCATTTGCGGTCGTGGCATTAATGACGACCGAATAATTTCCCGGAGGCGTATTAGCTCCGGCGGTAATGATCAAAGTGGAAGTTACACTGCCGGCCGAAGTCGGATTGACAGATCCTGACGGTTGAAAGATGCACATGGTGGCGGCGGGCAATCCCACGCATGAAAGATTGACGGCGGCATTGAATGATCCCGCGGCTGTGACCTGGAAGCTAATCGGGGCCGAATCGTTGGACGGAGCAACGC
>JALYIM010000065.1 GCA_030775785.1 Acidobacteriota bacterium | reverse complement strand
TATGCGGGTGCATGTATCCGTCGATGTCCCCAAAAGATGTCACCAGACGCGGAGTCCTCGGTTCACGAAGATCGAAAAGTAATGTCCGCCCACTCTCGAAGGCATTGGCCAGCAGAAAACCGCCCGACGGCATCTCCAGTTCCGTATGGTGTGGCGTGCCGGTCGGGCCGGGGACAGCAACCGATGCAATTACTTGGCCGTATCGTGAAGAGGCTGGATCCGCATCGAGTACGGCGAGAAAGTCGCTTGCCTTCTTGTGATCGTCACCAGCCCAAACAAACAAACATTTTGAGGGTGCTGAAGCATACGCAGGGGTGAGTAAAATCAGGGCAAGCAGAAACCACAATGCCTTTCGCATAAGTCGGCATTTTAATTGCGTTAATAACCCTGTCAAGATTGTGCCAACCGAACAAAACTGCGACTTCTCCTTGGGCGACAGCAAAGCGAGGCTTTTCAGGCTGGAGTTTCCCGGTCTTTGGCTTTCAATGCGTAAGTTATGAGTCTACGGAATCTTGGTCCCTCTTCCAAAGATCCACAGAAACAGGGAACCATAGAGCCACAGACGTGTTTTTTACCACGTTGGAAGTAATCGAGGAGCGAAAGTTTAAGTCCAATGTAGTTTGCGCTTGATGGTTCAGTCGATAATCGCTTCTACGTTTTTCCGCTAGGTGTAAGGCAGCTTCATTATAAATTTTCTGCTCCGAGAACAGTTCCATATCTTCCGCATTTCTTGGACACATGGGACCACGGTTGCCGGCGCGGGTTGGCCCTACGCCTACTGGTACGCCCCAAACTGTTACTCGGCATTTCGAGAGGAACCCGCGTTTGGAGCCTTTTTTGTGCTTTTTTCTCGCCGGCGCGCATGCAGTTGAAGAACCGAAATTCACAATGGACTCCGCCTTGCGGCGTCCGTATGCAATTGGATTCTTGCGGGCCAAACCCGTAGCGGGAGGGACACCAGCACTCCAGCAAGGTATTGTCCTTGCTTTGAATTACGTGGAAAATAGTTGTGGGAGGAAGAATGAATCTTCAGGATCGAAAAAACGATAATTATAAGTTGGTTTTCCAGTGCTCTGACGTAGGGCAAAGGAACGACTGCGACTGGCAGATAAGCGGGACCAGTGAGGAGGAACTGATGCCGAAGATCGAACAGCATGGTCGGGAAAAGCATAACTTGAAAAGTAGTTTGGAGGGCGAGTCGAGAAAAAAAGTTTGCGATGCTATCCGCAAGGCGGCATGATTCTTAACAGTTTGGCGCTAGCTTAAGACGAGTCCTGCATAGTTTCGGAGGAGAGATTCCTAGCGTCAGCAGAGTACCCACGCCGGTGGCGCCGCGGAACCCCGCGAGTCCAGCAATCAGCCGAGACAGGAAACAGAGTTCTCATAGAAGATGAGAAGCCAGCTTACAGTCAGGTAAGTGCTTGCAAGACCTGATGTTCTGCCCACGCGCGACAAATCCTAAATTGCAGTGTTAGCACGGTATGTATTCCAGATGTACTGCAGGCAAGGTTTGGGAGTGACTTAATGTGGGAGTGGAAATACTATGAAAAATTCATTTTATATGCGAATGATTTCTCCGGTAGCGTTGGCGATAGCAACAGCCTTATTGCTTAGCAATCTTGCAATCGCTCAAGACGACGACGATAGCTATTCCCAACAAGGCGATGGTCAGCAGGCCCAGCATTACGGATATGAAGTTGGTTATCGCGATGGTTACAGTAAGGGACGGCACGAGGGTCACGAAAACGATCCGGGGGATATCGACAGTTGGGCGTTACAAAACGCAACCAACGGATATCAACCATGGATGGGTCCCGTGCAATATTTCCAATCTGGCTATCGCAGCGGATACAGCAACGGATTTCGCTCCGGCTATCAAGCTGTAAATCGCCGTCAGGAGGATGAAGATTCCGGTAGCTATTACCCTAGTGGTAGCTACGACGAGGAATCACAGTATGAGCAATGAATTATGCCAATGGGGGCAGATGTCTAAAAATCTGCCCTGCAGTATCCGGATGGTTCGTCGCGAATCGCTTGGTTAGGGAACTGGGTTCTTGGAAAACCGCCAAGCGAATGCATTCTGCGTCGGCACCTTACGCGCAGGCCATCCAGCAGTAGCGTAGTTATTTGGCCGGCCCAACTACATTTGGAATATACTGTGTGTAAGGCGCCTCACCTCGGCGCCGGCCTTACCTCCCCAAAAATTACGCCCGCCCCAACTCCGGCTGGCGGCATCCAAGGGCAGTTTTGACTGCGCTGTTATATGCATTTATTTTCCGCTTTAGCTTCGATAATTTGGGTACGAGAAACTTTCAACAGCTCGTTTCTAATACCGCACTCACTGAGATTGAAACGCTCTCGGAGCGTGACCTTTTTGATCCTGTACCTACTTGCGGCCGAGGGAGCCTTTGCTGGGAGTGTGAGCATCGTCAGTCCCACAAACGGCTCTACGGTTAGCTCGCCCGTCCATGTTCATGCCACGTACAACGGCACCGTGGCAGCGAGTTATATGAAATTGTGGGTGGATCACATTGCCGGAACGGTTCAAACGAACACAAGCGTTCTTGATACACAGGTGACGATAGCAAGCGGTGCCCACCTTCTCGAAGTACAGGCATCCGATCCTTCCACGGGGACGATTTATACGACTCCGACGAACATAACCGTAAGTGGCGCTTCCGTAACGGTGACTGTCAGCCCCAGTTCAAGCACCCTGCCACCGGGTGGAACGCAGCAGTTCACTGCCATTGATAGCGCCGGGCTGCCGGTCACGTGGTCAGCGACCGGAGGCACGATAAGCGGCACAGGTTTATACACCGCCGGAGCAGCACCTGGGACGTTTACAGTCACCGCCACCGATTCCAACAACAACGTCGGAACGGCTACCGCTACCGTCCAGACTGCCTCACCTCCGTCCGTCACCATACAAAGCCCGCTGAATGGTTCTACGGTTAGCTCGCCTGTCCATGTGCATGCTACTTACAGCGGCACGGTGACAGCGACTTATATGAAGTTGTGGGTTGACCATGTAGCGGGCACTACTCAACACAGCACAAACGTCTTCGACGCCCAGGTAACGCTAAACAATGGCACGCACCTGCTGGAAGTGCAGGCTTCAGATCCTTCGACGGGGAAGATCTATACGACTCCGACGAACATAACCGTGAGTGGCGCTTCCGTAACGGTGACTGTCAGCCCCATTTCAAGCACCCTGCAACCGGGTGGAACGCAACAGTTCACTGCCACCGATAGCGCCGGTCTGCCGGTCACGTGGTCAGCGACCGGAGGCACGATAAGCGGCACAGGTTTATACACCGCCGGAGCAGCACCTGGGACGTTTACGGTCACCGCCACCGATTCCAACAACAACGTCGGAACGGCGAGCGTTAAGGTTCAGAGTTCCACGGTGGCCGTAACTCCGGGTTCAGCTAGCTTGCCACCGAGTGGAACGCAGCAGTTCACTGCCATTGATAGCGCCGGGCTGCCGGTCACGTGGTCAGCGACCGGAGGCACGATCAGTGGGACCGGTTTATACACCGCCGGAGCAGCACCTGGGACGTTTACGGTCACCGCCACCGATGCCAACAACAGCGTTGGAACAGCGAGCGTTAAGGTTCAGAGTTCCACGGTGGCCGTAACTCCGGTTTCAGTTAGCCTGCCACCAGGTGGAACGCAGCAGTTCACTGCCACCGATAGCGCCGGGCTGCCGGTCACGTGGTCAGCGACCGGAGGCACGATTAGTGGCACCGGTTTATACACCGCCGGGGCAGCACCTGGGACGTTTACGGTCACCGCCACCGATTCCAACAACAACGTCGGAACGGCTACCGCTACCGTCAAGACTGCCGGTGGCGGCTTGCAGAACTACACGACATGGAAAAACGACAATTTTCGAACGGGCCAGCAGAATGGTGAAGTCATTTTGACGCCGGGAAATGTTAACTCGACACATTTTGGGGTCGTATTCAGCGATGTGGTGGACGGGGTCGTATTTGCCCAGCCTCTCTATATGGCGAACCTCTCGCTTCCAAGTGGGAGACACAATGTCGTGTTTGTGGCAACCGAACACGATTCCATATACGCATTCGACGCGGACCAGAGCGGCCCCGCCTTATGGCGTCGAAGTTTGGTTCCGGCCGGTGCGAGTACAGTGCCGCAGTCTCTCGTTGGAAGCACCATTTACCCCGAGATTGGGATCACAGGGACCCCGGTTATAGATCCGTCCTCTAACACGTTGTATGTCGTTGCCGAAACATTGGAAAGCGGCAACGTAGTCTTCAAATTGCACGCGTTAGACTTGATAACTGGGCAGGAGCAAGGGAGCAGTCCGGTTGTCGTTGCGACACCCGGATGGCAGGCAAAAGAGCAGTTACAAAGGCCTGGGCTGTTGTTGGCTAACGGCAGCGTATACTTTGGCATCGGTTCGCAGGGGGACAACCTTCCCTACCATGGATGGATTTTCGCTTACAGCGCTGCATCGCTGGCGCAAGTGGGAGTATGGAATAGCACTTCAACTGGGAGCGAAGGTGCCATTTGGATGGCGGGCTCGGGAATTGCCGCTGATGCAGCTGGCAACGTCTATGTAATCACTAGCAATGGCAGCTGGAACGGAAGTTCGGACCTTTCTGAGAGCTTTGTAAAATTGAGTCCGAATCTCACAGTTTTGGACTACTTTACTCCTTATAATGAAGCTAAGCTCTCTTCGATTGATCAGGATCTAGGTTCGGGCGGCCTATTACTTGTCCCTGATCAAGCGGGTCTTTTTCCGCACGAAGTCATTGGTTGCGGGAAATTTCCAGCTATCTATGTTATTAACCGCGACAATATGGGCAAATTTCAGTCTGGATCAAACAGTCAGATTGTCCAAGAAGTTGACAATCAAGTAGGGGGAACGACTGGGAAACAGGCTCCGGATCGCTGCTTCACCACACCGGCATATTGGCAGCAGAGTTTGTTTTTTAACGGCAGCAATGACGTCTTGAAGGCCTTCAGTCTGGATGCGAGCACTGGGCAAATGTCCTTGACTCCCACCTCGCAAGGGGCATTTTCATTTGTATTTCCTGGTGCGCAACCAGTGGTCTCGTCGAATGGACCAAGCAACGGGATTGTTTGGAGCGTGGATTACGCGCCGTCCGTTGCATTGCATGCATACGATGCTACAAATCTCGCGGTGGAGTTGTACCGCAGTTCCGGCTTGGGACGAGGCGCAAAATGGGCTGTCCCTACTGTAGTAAACGGTAGAGTCTATGTGGGAACGGCCAAAAAGTTAGTAGTCTTCGGCCCCATCTAGACGCTTTTGGGTACCGGTTACAGCTAAACTCTTCAATCAAGTAATCCTTTCCCCCGGTCGGCTGACGCGCAGTAGCCCACAAAGGGTGGCAGCTAGGCGGCTTTAGGCAACCGCCGAGAACCCATCACGTGGCCGTTTGGTAGCCGTGGGACAGCCGCCCCACCACACCTCCTAGAAACCAATCCGGAAGATGTACTAACAGCACCTTGACTCGGATCACTTCACCTTACTAGCCTGATTTATTCCTCAATTTGGAGTCTTTGAATGAGACGCCTTGTACAAGTTATTTCTAGAAATACTTTCTCGCCTCGAATGTTTCTCGCGGCTCTGGTCATATTTCTGCCGGGTACTATGCTCGCGCAAAACTTTTCATGTCCAGTTGGGAAGTTCGACATGATGGCCTACTTTGTAATGAACGTGCAGGCCCGAAACAACCAGTTTATGTCGGGTCACCCCAATTCTATTTTTACGGAGGTCTATCCCAATCGAGACTTTGCGACTTCAGGATATTGGTTGTGGCTTAAGAGCCCAAGTGCACATGGCTTCGACGTTAAAACGTTTGATTCTAAATATGTGTACATGCGATCGACTGAGTTGCATTGGACTGACAATACCAGTTTCAAGCGATTCGTTAATGACCTACCTATAGCGGCGCGCTGCGTCAGCTTTGGCCAACCCGGTCCGAAAATCAAAGTTCCGCAAACCACATTCAAGTTTTATTCTTCGTGCACGCCTTATAAGTCCAAGAACCTGGGAACGGTAGTCAACGATTTGGACGCTCCGAAATTAATGAATGCGGGGGGGAACTTGGGTAAGGTGTCTACCCGCGTGCTGCATTACCATTTTGGCTGTGACAGTAGCTTTGGCAACTGCCGGGA
>JALYIM010000064.1 GCA_030775785.1 Acidobacteriota bacterium | reverse complement strand
GTCCAGGAAACAGGCCCGGAAAACGTCCCTGCAAACAGAACTCCGGAGAGGCCATTACTACCGCTTCCAGTAATGGTAAAAGAGCCGCCCCCGTTAAAGGTACCGCCCATTTTGATAGAACCAGCTTGGAAGCTGCCAGTTGTAAAGCTCACCGTTCCCAAGTGGTTTCCTGTAATTAATCCGCCACCGTTTAGCCCATTCACCGATATCAGCGTGGACCCCTTGAGTGTCAGTCCTTTGCTGATGGAACCGGTCAATTTGCCGCCTGTATTTGAAAAGTCTATCTGACTGCTAGCAAACGCTCCCATGGGGAGAGCCATAGCTAACGCCAGTAGGACTAGCCTTTTCATTTGTCCTACCTCCTCGCGGGCTGCAGCCATGAATCGTCTTTGGGGGGAATCAAAAACTTTCCTAGCAGAGTGCTGCCAGAACTATACGTGCAATCCGAGTGCCACGGCGATTTTTTTTGATTTCTTGTGTTTTCAATCAAATAACCTTTCCTCACTTACCCCTCAAAAGGGATAATGCGCAAGGTATTTCCACTTAAAATGACTTTGTTTGCGCTTCAGCGTGCGACTGTTACGGGGGCGGTAGGAATTCAACGAGACACGGCTGCCCCTCAAAAACTAGCTTTCGTCGGTTATCAGGCATTAAAACATTCACCTCCGGCTGCTTCACGATTCGCAATTACTTGTTTTAATTGCCATGGTCGTGGGACACTGGGAAACTCACAACGACCGTTTTGATAAAGACATGCGTGCCCCCCCACCCATCCCTTCTTTCTTCATTGTGGGACCTCCCTGTACAGGAACCAGCTGGTTGCACCAGGTCTTGAGCCAGCACGCTTCTCTCCCTCTCGAAACCAAAGAAACCCGGTTTTTCGATGTTCATTTTCGCCGCGGCCTCGACTGGTATCGATCCCACTATCCGGGTGCGAACGAAAAAATGCCAGCGGGTGAGGTGGCTCCCACGTATTTCGCCTCCACTGAGGCGCGTAACCGTATATGGGTGCTTAACCCAAAAGCCAAAATTGTCTGTACGTTCCGCAACCCGGTCGATCGCGTCATCTCTCTACATCGGCTAAAACGTGCATATGGCATGTATCAATGGAGCCTGGAGGAAGCCATGCTTCGGGACTCTGAGCTCACGGAATCAAGCAAATATGGAAGACACTTGAAGGCTTGGCAAGCCGATTTTGGCAGCAACCGGGTATTGATCACAATTTACGATGATTTAAATCTTAACCCACAACTTTACGTAGATAAGATAGTCGATTTCATCGGGATTCGCCGCTTCGCTCTAACTTCCTCCGAACTCGAGTTCACTCACACGGCTGAAGAAATGACGCTGCCCAAGAGTTATTGGCGCACTAGATTAGGCATGGCTGCCGCTGATTGGTTGAAGGCGCAACGTTTAAATATCGTCGTCAACAAAGTCAAGCAAACACGAATGCTCAAGATTTTTCTGGGAGGTGGGCCGCCTTTTGATCAAGTGCCGGCGCAAGTCATTCGCAGGCTTCATGAACAATTTCGTCCTGAAGTCGAAGAGCTAGAAATTCTGCTCAATCGCGACCTTTCAGGGTGGAAAATACCCGTTAAGTATCCGCTTAATGAAAAAGTTTTGGCGGCAAAATGCTAATGATGCTGATGGCTGCTCTGGCACTGGATGTGAAGTCGAAGAAATGTGGCGCGGACCGTGCAGATCCTTTTCTATAGAACAAGAAGGCTTGACGCCTTCCTGGTGTTCGCTAGCAAGCCCCGAGATTCATCATTTCTCAATACAAGCATGAACATCCCTCAATAAAAGGGGCGTTACATGGGGGGAACCCCTTCACAACTTCAAGTAGTTGTCCACCGGCGTCGCAGCTTAATCACCTTCGCAGTAGCTTGGAGATTTATGAGATTAGTAGGATTCGGTTTGCTGCTAATGGCGACCATATTGCGCGCACAGGTTCCTCAATCGCGTCACATATGGATTGTGACTGAAGAAAACCACAGTTACGAGCGAGTGATCGGCAACTCGAGCATGCCGTACTTCAACTCGCTGGCGAAAAACTATGGTCTGGCAAACCAATATTACGCGGAACAACACAATTCAATTTCAGCGCTTATGTGGCTGGTCGCAGGACAACCCATTACAGGCAATAATTCGACCACGACCTGCTATAACGCTGACAACGTAGTTCGGCACTTGCTTTTCGGTGGATTCACTTGGCGATCCTATCAAGAAGACTTGCCTTATCCAGGATTTGCTGGACTCAGTTACCTCAATTATGTACGCCGGCATAATCCGATTATTGACTTCGTCGATTCCTGTGCTCCCAGCCAAGCGATCAATTCCGTCCCGTTCCCCCAGATTGCAAAAGATATCGCTAACCGAACCACTCCGAACTACGCATATATCAGCCCAAATCTACAGAATGACGCCCCTGATGGGACGCTGTCGGCCGCAGACCAGTGGCTCTCTAAAAATGTTCCAGCCATTCTTGGCTTGCCGGAATTTCAGCCGGGTGGGGATGGGATTTTATTTGTCGTTTGGGATGAAGGCAATCTTTCCGGCAATGGTGTTGCGCAAGATAACCGCTGCTCCTCAATTATCTCCAGTGGATGCGGAGGCCGCGTGGCCACGCTGGTCATTGGACCGCAGGTCAAATCGCACTACCAATCTTCTGTCCTCTACCACCACGCTGATCTTCTGCGCACGGTGTGTGCTGCGATGGGATTTTCTTCCTGCCCAGGAGGGGGTGCGGTCTCTAAGCCAATGTCTGATATGTTCGACCTGGTTACTATCTCAGCGCCCCTACCAAACGCAGTTGTTACTTCCCCGGTTCATATTCAGGCGTCTGCTTCTACCAACGTTTCCGTGAGCTCCATGCAGGTGTATGTCGATCATTCACTAAAATACAAGGTCAGCGGCTCTGCGTTAAATACCAAGTTACCCATGAGTACGGGCCAGCATTATATCGTCGTGAAAGCATCGGACAGTGCAGGTGGCATTCACACGCGAAGTATCTACGTGAACGTGCACTGAAGGGCAATGCCTTACGGCGAAGGACAGCTCTCTGGGTCGGTTTGTGAATGGCGTGTATCGAGCGTGATGTGGTTTCCTGTCGGACTCAGAAAGGCCGGAAACCGACTAAGAGTGACAGTCGCTCGTCACAGGCGCCATGCAGTGAGCTGTTGGAAACCGAAGTCGGGTTACTCTCGGGCAAATCTCTGAGGATGGGGCTATACTCGTCTTAATTAACTTTTACCATACCTCATCAAGCGAATGCCCCTCTAGTTGCATGCAAGTAAGATTGGGATAATTTCACTATTGCAATTCTGTTACTTCAGAGGTAATGTTCTTCCCGCATTAGGCGTTTTCCCCCTGGGCCCCCTTTATTTATAGGAGAATCATAATGCTCCGCCCTTCCAGGTCTATCCTCGTGTCTTTTTTTGTTGCCCTTTTTTCTGCTGTCGGAGCAGCGCAGATCGCCAGCTTTTCCCCTAGCAGCCTCGCTTTCGCGAATCAGGCCATTAATACATCTGCGACACCAAAGACGGTGACCCTCACGAATACCGGAGTCGCCGCGCTCAACATCACTGGCGTCTCCGCAACTGGTGACTTCACGCAAATGAACAACTGTTCTATTCCATTGGCCCCGAAAGCCAAGTGCAGCTTTCAAGTTAATTTCACTCCAACGGCAACGGGGACACGTTCCGGCAGTTTGGTGATCTCGGACAATGCAGGCACCGGTACGCAGACCATTTCTTTAAGGGGTGCGGGGGTAACGCAGGTTTCGCTGTCTGCTTCGAGCATTTCTTTTGGAACACTGGTGGTGGGGGTAACCAGCGCTTCGAAGGCTGTCACGCTGACCAATAATCTATCGGTGCCCTTGAGCATTTCTGGGGTAACGTCGTCGACTGCCGACTTTTCCGTTCAAAGTGGATGCGCCCCCCAGATACCCGCGAAAGGGACCTGCTCCATGAATCTTACTTTCACCCCCACAACCGTAGGTGCGCGAACGGGACAGGTCACTATCACCGATAGCGCAAGCCCCTCGACGCAAATAGTCAAGCTTGGAGGCTCAGGTGCCGCCGTGAAATTGCTGTCCATTTCGGTGCTGCCTGCTGGCCCTTCGGTTCCTTTGGGGACCACTCAACAATTCCGGGCTATCGGTTCCTATAACAACAACACCACGCAAGACCTAACGAATGCCGCAGTTTGGACTTCTTCTGCTGCCGCGGTTGCCACCATCAGCAATCTTGCGAGCAGCAAAGGACTGCTCAACACCACCGCTCCGGGATCCACAACGGTTTCCGCCAAGAAGGATACTGTCATTGGTTCCACGACGGTAAACGTGGTCGCTGCTCTTACCTCGATCGTCGTGAGTCCTGCGACTGCGACCGTGCCGGCCGGAACACCGCAGCAATTTACGGCTACCGGCAATTACAACGACGGTTCCCAGAAAGACTTGACTGCTTCGGTAAATTGGAGCTCATCGAACAACGCTGTAGCTTCTATAGGACCCTCTGGTTTGGCAGCGACGGCCTCCGCGGGACAAGTGAATATTTCCGCTTCTTTCGGGTCTGTAGCGGGCGCTGCCCAATTGACAGTGCAGCCCGCCGCCCTCACATCTCTCGCAGTAACACCGGCGTCTGTGTACGTTGGCGTTGGAAGCAACCGTCAGTACTCCGCTATCGGATCGTTCACGGATGGGACGACGAAGGACATGACCCACTCTGTGCTATGGTCCACCAGCAATCCCGCCGTCGCCACAGTGGACAACTTTGGCTTGGGTACTTCCAACGGGGCAGGCTCAGCGATGATCTCTGCTAACGCAGGAACAATTAGCGGGTCCGCCACAATGAATGGCATCGCTGGAGGATTTGTGGACTGCGACGCCCGCATTCTGGATATGAAGGTCCTGGTGGTGACTCAAGGACAGGCTGAGCCAGACTTTCCCGCGATCACAGGCGCGCTGGATTATCTTGGCACGCCGTATACCGTTTTTGACATGAACTCCTCGGGAGCGGCTATCACACCGAATTACCTAGCTAATGGCTGCCACGGATATTTTCAGGGAGTTATTTTCGCCATTGCGGGCTACCGCTACAGCATTACCGGCATGCCCTATCTGGACACATATGAACATGACTTCCAGGTCCGTCATCTCAACTGGTTCGCATATCCGGATACAAATTTCGGACTCAATACTCCCGGCGGCTCCGTGCCCGCTTCTCCGACTCCGTATCCAGTGACCTATACGGCAGCCGGTGCGACCGTGTTTCCCTACGCTAATACGTCAAATCCCCTCCCAATTAACTATTCTCAGATTTATTTATCGAGTCCCTACAACGGTGCTTCCG
>JALYIM010000063.1 GCA_030775785.1 Acidobacteriota bacterium | reverse complement strand
GGAACTGTAACCGTGAGCCCTGGGTCGGTAACGCTCCAAACGGGCGGAACACAACAATTTACTGCAATTGATAGCGCGGGATTGCCTGTCATGTGGGCTGCAACTGGTGGAAACATAAGCAACGGCGGATTGTACACAGCGGGGACGACGGCGGGAACTTTCACCGTAACCGCTACCGATTCCAATAACACTGTGGGGCGAGCGACGGTAACACTTCAGAGTTCCTTCGTATCGCTTAACCCCAAGTCGGTTATTCTGCAGACGGGCGGGACGCAACAGTTCACTGCGACAGATAGTGCCGGCCTGCCGATAACCTGGTCAGCCACCGGCGGAACAATTTCCAGCGCCGGATTGTACACGGCAGGCGCCACGGTTGGTTCATTCGCCGTAACTGCCGCGGATTCCAATAACAACAGCGCAAGTTCAACCGTTACAATTCAGACCACGGGGGCTTCGCTCAACTACACGACCTGGAAGAACGACGTTCTTCGAACGGGGCAACAAACTAACGAAACGTATTTAGCTCCTGCCAACGTTAATACTACCCACTTCGGAATTTTGTTCAGCAACACGGTGGATGGAGCTGTGTTTGCCCAACCGCTCTACATGGCAAATCTACCCGTCGCTGGGGTAACTCGCAACGTCGTATTCGTAGCCACTGAAAATGATTCGGTCTATGCGTTCGACGCCGACAAGAGTGGATCGCCGCTGTGGAAGGTCAGCTTGATTCCGCCTGGAGCAACCACGGTGCCGCAGTCGCTTGTAAACAGCACTATTTATCCTGTGATTGGAATCACTGGCACTCCCGTAATTGACCCGGCGACCGGCACGCTCTATGTAATCGCTGAAACACTGGAGAGCAGCAATGTTGTGTTTCGATTGCACGCGTTGGACATCACCACAGGGAAGGAACAGGGGAGCAGCCCTGTAATTATTTCCACGACCGGATGGCAGCCAAAAGAGCAATTGCAGCGTCCCGGCCTTCTGTTGGCGAACGGAAATGTCTACATCGCGTTTGGGTCTCAGGGAGACACTACCCCATATAACGGATGGCTTTTCGCTTATAGTGCCGCATCGCTCGCGCAAGTCGGGTTTTGGAATGTCGCGCCCAAAGGCGAGGGCTCAATCTGGATGTCGGGCGCGGCTCCATCTGCCGACCCTGCTGGAAATATTTACGTTCTAACCAGCAACGGAATTTGGGATGGGAATTCCAATTTCTCTGACAGCTTCGTAAAGGTGAGTCCCAACCTCACCGTGCTCGATTACTTCACCCCTTTCAACGAATCTCAGTTGTCCGCGAGCGATATAGACCTTGGTTCCGGTGGAATCCTGCTAGTTCCAGATCAATCGGGCGTTTTTCCGCATGAAGTGATCGGATGCGGCAAAGGGCCGGCGATCTATGTGCTGAACCGGGACAACATGGGAAAATTCCAGACAGGATCAAACAGCCAGATCATTCAGGAAGTCGATAACCAGGTTGGCGGTACGACCGGGAAACAAGCTCCAGATCGTTGCTTCATGACGCCCGCATACTGGCAGCAGACTGTTTATTTCGGTGGAAGTAACGACGTGATCAAAGCATTCAGCCTGGATGCAACTACCGGGAAGATGTCCACCACGCCAACATCGCAGGGCGCCTACGTTTTCAGCTTTCCGGGAGGCCAACCGGTGGTGTCTTCAAATGGCACGACGAACGGAATTGTCTGGGTCATGGAATACTTACCCACAGTGGCGTTGCACGCCTACGATGCCACTAACCTCGCTATTGAGTTATATCGAAGCGGATCGTTGGGAGGGGGCGCGAAGTTCGTGGTGCCTACCGTCGTGAACAGCAAGGTCTACATCGGGACCGCCAGCAAGCTGGTTGTCTTCGGACCGATGTAAAGATTCTGCATTCGATTAGCTTGGAGCGTCCTAGTAGCGATTTCCTAATGAAACTGCACCTTTCTTGCTTCCTTTTTGCCTAAACACTATGCGCCACCGAAAAACGCCTTACCGGCCAATCGTTCGGGTGGTGCAGAGGTTGAGCACATGGACGGGAGTCTAGCGTGGGGTTTGGCGTCTAGAATGAAGGGGAGGAAGCAGGGGGGTAGCAGACGACGTTTACGTTTGCCCGGACATCTCCAATTTAAGGTTCCCTTCAGATAGATTGCACAGCCTAACCTCGATCCCGGCTCTTGCAGGACGTTTTAGAATTTGGTTATCCGCAGTCTGCGTTTGGCGGAGATTTCTTTTTAACGGAGGCTTTAGGATGATCTGCTTCAGCGAACGGTGGAACTTGAAAGCGAATCGCGGCTTTCTTTGTTTTGTCCACGAGTATCCTCTGTCTGCATACAGAGGCGCAGGTAAGCGCAGCGAAATTATCGGGAACGGTAACCGAACCCTCAGCACTTGGCAAGTTCAAATCACTGGGGACGGTGTCCAAAAAGGTTCTCAGGCCGGACCACGCTATTTCGTGGTCTTTAGCATGCATCCTGCAATCTAACAAACGCTCTCACTCTATACCACCGTCGCCACTCCTTGTAACATCCAACGAAGCCACAAAAAACTGCGAGAGGAAACTAATTATGGATGCAATCATGTCCGGTATTGCCAGCCAGGAGTGGCTCGAACCTCTGGAAGTGGACGCGCAGGAGCTGATCCACGGAGTTTTTGCGGGAGGCGATGCCGGTAAGCAAGCCAAGAATTTTCTTCATGGGACGTGGCTTGGCCATCCTCTGCATGTGGTACTGACGGATGTCCCCATCGGCGCATGGAGTGTCACGCTGGTTTGCGATCTCTTGGATGGCATCAGCTCCGGCAAAGAATTTGCTTCGGCGGCCGACGCGTCTCTTTCGATCGGACTAGTTGGAGCACTAGCTGCCGCCGCGACCGGATTTACCGATTGGCAGGACGTAGATCCTCCCGCTCGCCGTGTCGGATTAATCCATGGATTATTGAATCTCGGTGGAACATCGCTGATGCTCGCCTCCCTGATCATGCGCAAGAAGAAGTCGCGCAGCTGGGGCCATGGCCTGGCTGCTCTCGGTTATGCGACCGCCATGGCGGCGGCGTATCTTGGCGGAAAGCTCGTGTACGAACAAAAAATCGGCGTGGACCACGCTGACGCTGAGCTGCCTGCAAAGTTCACTACCGTACTGGCGGAATCCGAGTTGCCGGAAGCCGAACTGAAACGCGCCGATTTCGAGGAGACACAGATTCTTCTAGTGCGGCGTGGAAAGACCATTCATGCCTTGGCTGAAACATGCTCGCATCTGGGAGGTCCGTTGTCGGAGGGGAAGTTGAAGGGAAATAGTGTGGTGTGTCCATGGCACGGCTCGCGATTTTCGCTCACCGACGGTAGAGTGCTGGACGGACCGGCGGTGCATCCTCAACCCTGCTTAGAAGTGCGAGTGCAGGAAGGAAAAATTCAAGTGCGCAAGTCTGCTACGGAAAAGTCCAAGAGTGTCTGACCGGCAGCAAGCGTCAGCGGCGATTCCCAATGGCACGCCCATATGAAAGACACGTTGATGAATACGGCGTACTGAATTTCGCTTTTACCAAAGAACCTTCTCAGGCTTGAGAAACATTTCGTACCGTTGGTTATGGATAGCCCAAGTCTCCACTTGGGAAGGGATCAAGGCAGCTGAGTTGCTAGAAAGGGAAGGCATTCACTGCAATTTGACCCTTCTTTTCGGAATGCATCAAGCAGTGGCGTGCGCGGAAGCAAAGGTCACGCTAATTTCACCGTTTGTC
>JALYIM010000062.1 GCA_030775785.1 Acidobacteriota bacterium | reverse complement strand
GTGGACGCGCCCCATGAATCCCTGGCCGATCAGTGCGATATTCAGCGGTTGTTTGTGTTCAGGCATTCTTGCGCTGGTTTACCAACATACAGTAAGTGAATGGGAAAGAGATTGAACACTGCTACATTGCTCATTTGCTTTGAGCGATTGTCTCGTCCCTTTCTCCACAGAGAAACTGCAAGAGTTTTCTCTCATTAGCATCTCGGATTTGCCGACATCGATTGTAACTGTATGAATACGCAATAACTTTAAGAAACCTATGGACGGTAATGTAAATGCCCTTACCTAAGTGACATTTTAGGATTTGGCGGTTCAAATATGGGTACCCTCTCGGCAAAAAGATCATGGCTGCAAATATTAGTCATTCTGAGCGCGACTCCTGTGCTGACACTTTCCTGCGCCGGGACAGTAGCCTCGGATTCCTCACAGCGAATGTCCCGTAACCGAAGTAGGCCAGTGGCAGAGCTCCGATTGCAACCTATCTCCCACACCACTTTGCGTCGAGTTTTGATGGCCGACAATTGTGCGGTCGCTCATGACCCAGAGGCCCTTGCCACCCCGAATCCGCTCATGGAGGAGCCGTATTCGTTGCCCCAAGTCACGGTTAGTTTTATCGTTGGCAGGCAGGGTGAGGTTGAGAGTCCGCTTATTCTTGAAAGCTCGGCTGCGGAGAAAGGCCACAACATCCTGAAAACGCTGCGGCAATGGCGTTACCGTCCTGCCATGTGTAACGGAGTTCCCGTCGAATCTGAGGCCGAAGTGCAGTTCTCGAGCCGCTAGCATCTAACTTAGTCGTAGCGCTATGCCGAGGGAAAGTTCATCCAACGCGTTCGACGACTCTCAGAACAAAGCTCCTGAGGAGGAACTCATCCACAACGAAGAGGTGGACGACTTTTTTACTCGGATGAAATATGACCTCCGCCGGCCCAAGCCGGGGGACGAAGACGTAGCTGCCGCGCGTCAGGCGATACGCGTTGCGGGTCGGGGGATGGAGTCAGAGGGCGAGATCGAGGAAGTTTGGGCTTGCGTGGCTTGCGGCAACGGGAATCCGTCTTCGCACAAGTTTTGCGGATCTTGCGGGATCCCAATCCAGACTGCTGAAGCGCCTTCGTTGGAGACGACAAGCATAGAATCTTCAGTGCCTATCGGACCGAGCGCGGTCGCAACTCCTGCGGGCCAACATCATTACCACCATCATTATCACCACTATTTTTCGCCTGAAGCTTCACGACCAATTCACAGCGCCACGCCCACAGCCTCAGGGGATACCCTCCGTCCGCGTGCCGTCGTGGGAGGGGCGCCATCGAACCGCGCAGATGCTGCAGTCAGAAAGCTCGCCCAAGATTGGTCGGTGGCCTGCAACACGAGGCATCTAGACGATCTTGTGGAACTCTATGCGACGGATGCGCTCGTGCTGCGGCCTAACGTGCCGCCTATCCGTGGAACAGCCGCCATTCGCGAATTTCTTTTTAGTGCCCTCGAAGCGGGATTGGGTGAAGTGGAACTCGAAGCTCTGCGCGTGGATGTCTTCGGAGATGTGGCATACGAGGCGGGACGAAGCAAGATGGTAGTCCCGGTAGCGATGAGCAAGCGTCGTGAGGAGCGTGGTAAATATCTGATTATCTCGACGCGGACTGCCGGGGAGTGGAGGATTGTCTGCGACTCGTGGTCAAGCGATTTAAACCTTCAAGTTGGGCCGCAACCGGGAGCAGGAAAAAGCGTGATATCGCTACCGGTGAGAAGACCCTAGCGCTTCAGAATCAAGAAGTTACCTGCATTCTCTTCAGTTCACGTTGAAGCTGTTCGGCGTCCTTCATTTGAATTACTTTCATTCCCAGACCGGCTGCCGGTTCGAGGTTTGCGGGGCGGTCATCAATGAACAGGCACTCTTCGGGGCTCTCTTGGCGTAACAAAAGCGCCATGCGATAAATGTGCTTATCAGGCTTCAGCATTCCTACAAAGCAGGAACTGATAAACACGCTGAAAATCTCTCGCAAGTTGAAAGTTCTGATTCTGTACTGATTCAACTCAGTAGATTCATTATTAATGGTTCCCATGAAGTATTTGCCCGAGGAGGCGATTTTGCGAGCCACATTTAAGGCATCAGAATTCGGCTGCGAAAGGGAAAACATGAACTTCTTAAAGGCGGCTTTGCGAAAATCGCGCGGTTGATAGAAGACCGTCTGGTCGAGGTATTCATCCAGGCTGAGCTCGCCTTTTTCAAAAGAAGAAACGACTCGTTGATGTTTCTCGTCGAACTCTGCCGGATTCAGATGGAACCGTTGCACGGCTTGTTCGCGCTCGGTGTGGTCCCATGCATTGTTAAGAAGCACGCCGCCGATGTCCCAGAAGATAGTTTTGATATTAGGCAAAGAAAATCTCCTTGCGACTCGCGCTATTGCTGAATCAATGTCCAAAGATCGTTGTGCGTGGATGATAATTTCGCCAGTCGAACCAGTAGTCCTTAATCGGATTCAGGCGCTCGAGACATTTTCCCTTCTGCGCCCCCGCGAGCGCACAACCCTGGAAATTCCACTCGCTGTGCGATGCTGAATCAACCATGCTCCAAGCCTTACTTGGATTTGCTTCCCCATTCTTTTCAGCATCGCCAGTGAGGCGGAAAAACTCCACATCCGCACCGTTTACGCGGCTTACAAATACCCGTATTGACTTTCCGTCGGGACCAACGAGCAGTAAGATGGGGACACCGGCAAAACGGTCCTGTATGGGAGATTCTTTGATGATCTTATCGAGAGGATACGCGCGGCTTTCGCCTTCGCTTTCGAGTCCCACTATTACGTCGCGAGATTTCAGCGCCGTGCCAGGAAAACTAATTACCACCGGGAGCTTCTGAACTGCTGGCTCCCAGTTGCTTTCATATTTGCCGGCATACTTCGCGACGGGCGCGAGCACTTGTCCTGCTGGAGACTCTTGTTTCCACAAGCCGAATGTCAACTCATCGCTGGGAACGGGCTCAAGCGTCCGTCCCTTTTCGGGCCCAAAGATTGCTTTGCCGGTGATTTGTTGCCACCAGCTTCCAGTCTCCTCATCCGTCATCAAAAAGTTTTGATTGTTAATTCCCGCCAGGCGGAAATGAAGGGTTCTGCCGTCCAGCACTCGCTTCCACACCAGACCGGTGTGACAAAGCGTTCAATAAGTTACGGCGATAGGCACGCTCCCCGCGTAATCATTGAGCACATGGTGGTAGGCCATCTCGCGAATGGGATACGCGCGTGCATCGTTGGCTATGTTGACGGCCATCACCATTTCGGATGAATCAAGTTTCACCGAAGCAGCAGACTCATATCCTGGTCTCACGATGGGATGAAACATCCACTCGAAATAATCCACCCGCGACATCACCGCAGCGCTGATCGTGAGAAGTACCCCAGCTGCCATAAGACTCTTTCCCAGATAAGACACTCGCGACCACAACGCCACAGCTAGTATTAAAGTTGCGATGGCGAATAGAAACGTCCACAAAGGCGCCTGCTGTTTTGCAGCTAGGGCCCACAAAAGAGCTCGCGGAGCTTGGAACTTGAATGGCCGGATAATGAATGCCGGAACCATGAAAAGCGAAACGCCGATCAGAGTCGAGATCGTAAATGCCACCAGGGGGATGGCATTGTTGCGTCGAGAGTAATTGGTAGATGCCATGAAGAAGTTCAATCTTACATGGCAGATTGCAGGGGTGGGAAGTGGAGGGTCGGAGAGTCGCTATCAGCCGTCAGCTTGTTGATCTTAAAAATCCAGCCTAATGCCCAGAGCCGAAAGCTTTCGCTGAGATAGCAGAGAGGCGAAAGCCAATACGTCAATTGCTATCAAGCCCACGTCGCCTTGGCTGCCTGATTTTTGGAATTCTTATTCGCTGTTCTGCGCGCGCTCGGAACGTAAACGCAAGTGCGAAAATCGTAGTGTTGTGCCAGGCAATTTCCACAAAGGTGCAGTTCGTGCTTTCGGCATTGCACAACGGGAGCTTCGGTGGCGCAGATTTCGCATCCTCCGCGAACTTTGCGTCCAGCAGCAGGTTCTTTTTTTGCTCCACTCGCGGCAAGGGAAGCTTTCAGGGCGGACGCCTTTAGGTAGATGCCAGAGGCGATGGCCAACGCGCCTCCAGAGAAGGCACAGAATCCAAGCCCGAGCAGATCATTATCGGAATTTTTCCCCACTGCCGATAACAGCATGCACAGGCCTACAAAAATCAGAAGCGCGCCGAAACTAATGACTGCAGTGCTAATACGAGATTGCATAATCAGAGACCTTTTTGGGGGCCGCACGCGCGCCCTGCCGCCGCTTCCAACACCATTGTCACCTTAGCGGGTTACGGAGATTCGCTCCAGATTACTAAGGTCATTATTTGGCGACGCCCTGACCGCTGGTAACTTGCCGTTGTCCCACATATCTTCCATTCTTAATGGGCATGGCACTCAACTCATTGTTGATATGTGGCGACCCAGAGGCAACCCTCCTGCGCCCAATTCTGGAGCAGTCGGATTGGAACGTGGAGCGGTGCACGGATGCATCGGGGGCGCGCACACGACTGGCCGCACAGCAATTCCAGTTGGTGTTTGTGGATTGTGGGGACGAGGCCACGGCAAAAGAAATCATGTCGTTCGCGCGGAGTTCGTCCGCCGAGCAGCAGTGTCTGGTAGTTGCTCTCCTAAATCGGGATTCGAATGTGCGGGAGTTATTTGCCGGGGGCGCCAGCTTTGTGCTTTACAAGCCAATTTCCGCGGAACGGGCCGCCAGTAGTCTGCGTTCTGCGCGAAGTTTAGTAGGAAGTGAACGCCGCCAGTCGCGGCGCATCCCTTTGAATACCAATGCCTCGATTGCTTATGGGCGCACAGAGGCTGCCCCGATCAGGCTGGTGGATTTAAGTGAGAACGGCGCAGCGATCCATTCTGATTTGAAGCTGGAGCGCGATAGCAAAGTATTTTTCGAATTCACGTTACCGGGTCAAACTTCAACCATACGTTTATCAGGTAACGTGCTGTGGCAGGATTCTTCAGGACGCGCCGGCGTGCGATTTCTTAGTGTTCCTCCGCTAGCGGAGCGAATGCTAAAGCAGTGGATGAAAGACAGATCCTCGACCAGCGATGGCGAGAAATTGAAGCCCATGCGGAAGAATCGTCCGACGGAGGAAACTCCGAAAGTTGCTACCGCAGCCCCAACGGAGTTAGCAACCGAGCGGCGTGTCCGCTCCCGCCATAGCTGCTGTTTGGCGGTAGAGGTCGTCGGCTCATCGGGCGAGACAGTGACGCGGCGTTGCAGCTTGACCGACATAAGCGCGCAAGGGTGTTACGTCGAAACGTTCGAGCCTTTTCCCTGCGATACCGAAGTACAGATTCTGGTCCATACTCGCAATCTGGAAGTAAAGATAGGCGGGGTGGTGAGATCAATTCAGCCTGGCATGGGGATGGCAGTGGTATTCGATGCGGGAAGCGAATTGAAAAAAGAGCAGATCCAACGACTGCTTGCTACCCAGGTTTTTCAGGCCGAGATGTCGGTCTAGGAAGTTTTCTGAACCTGCACTCCTGAATCTTCCTGCACAGCCTTACGGAAATAATCCAAAGACATTTTCAATCCAGTTTCTAAGTCAATTTTGGGTTCCCACCCAAGAATTGTTCTTGCCTTGTTAATGTCAGGGCGCCGCTGTTTAGGATCATCCTGGGGCAAGGCTTCATATCTAATTTCGCTCCTCGAGCCTGTCACAGCCAGCACTCGTTTCGCACATTCCAGAATCGTGAACTCGTTTGGGTTCCCAATGTTCACCGGCAGGTGTTCCTTCGATTTTGCCAGCCGCAGAAAGCCGTCAATCTCATCACTCACGTAACAAAAGCTGCGTGTCTGACTCCCATCGCCATACACCGTTAAAGGTTCCCCGCGCATCGCCTGTTTCATGAAATTGGGAACAACACGACCATCGTTCAACTGCATGCGTGGGCCGTAAGTATTGAAGATACGAACGATGCGAGTATCCACCTTGTGATAACGGTGATAAGCCATGGTCACCGCTTCGGTAAAGCGCTTTGCTTCGTCGTACACCGAGCGCGGTCCAATCGGATTCACGTTTCCCCAATAAGTCTCACGCTGCGGGTGCTCGAGAGGATCGCCGTAGCACTCCGACGTCGAGGAAACGAGGTACTTTGCCCCATACTTGCGGGCAACATCCAGAGCGTGAAAGGTTCCGAGCGAGCCGACTTTGAGAGTATCAATGCCGTGGATAATGTAATCCACCGGACTGGCGGGGCATGCGAAGTGAAAGACAAAATCTATTTTTCCGCAGTCGAAGGGATAGTTGATATCCAACTGTTGGAATTCGAAACGAGGCTCGTTGCGCAGATGCTCAAAGTTGGCGAGCCGGCCGGTGAGCAGGTTATCCACGGCGATAACCGAATAGTCCTCAGCGAGCAACGCGTCGCAGAGATGAGAGCCGAGAAATCCAGCCCCTCCAGTGACCAGAGCGCGTCGCCGAGTCATGACTTCTGGAGTTTTCTCGCCAAGGTCTCTGCCGCTGCCGGCAACGGATCGGGAGCTGCGGCGGGACGTCCAACGCTGTAGTACGTGAAGCCGTGAGCAGCCATGACTTCAGGCTCGTAAAGATTGCGCCCGTCAATGACGATGGGATATTTGAGCTGGTGGTAGAGACGTGGTAAATCCAGAGCGGCGAACTCTTCCCATTCGGTGAGAATCAGCAAGGCATCGGCGCCGCGCGCGGCCTCATAAGCGTTTTCTGCAAACTCTACTTTAGTATCCAGCACTTCCCGGGCTCGAGTCATTGCTGCCGGGTCGTACGCACAAATCTGGCTTCCTTCCTGTAACAACGACTGCAGCAACAGAATGGCGGGAGATTCGCGAATATCGTCGGTGCCACCTTTAAATGCAAGTCCCAGGACGGCGAGCCGCTTGCCGCGCAAAGTCCATAATGCGCTACGCACTTTGCGAACAAAGCGCTGTCGCTGCTCTTCGTTAATGCGCATCACTTCATCCAACAGGCGGAATTCGTATCCGCACTCTCTTGCCACTGCGCGAAATGCCATCAGGTCTTTCGGAAAACAAGAGCCACCGTATCCGATGCCGGGATTTAGAAAGCGAGGGCCGATACGGCTGTCGGTTCCGATTCCGAGGCAGACCTGCTGCACGTTGGCTCCCACCGCTTCGCAGATGGACGCCACGGCATTGATAAACGAAATCTTCATGGCAAGGAAAGCGTTGGAAGCATGCTTGATCAATTCAGCACTTTTGGCACTTGTGACAATGAGCGGCGGAGGAATCTGGGCGCGGTCCGGACGAGGAACGGCATTCGGACTTTGATAGTAGCTCCCGTCCACAAGAGGAGCATAGATTTCGCGAAGCACGGCGGCGCAGCGCTCGTTGTCAGCTCCGATGACGATCCGTTCCGGGTAAAGAAAATCGGTGACCGCACTCCCCTCGCGCAGGAATTCCGGGTTGGAAGCCACATCGAATGAGTCGGGCGCGGCGGCATTTCGCAGAATAATCTTGCGCACCCAGTCGCTGGTATAGACGGGAACAGTGCTCTTCTCGACGACAATCTTGTAACTATTAATGGCGCCGGAGATGCTGCGGGCCACCGATTCAACATAAGAAAGGTCAGCTTCCCCAAGCTCAGTGGGAGGCGTGCCAACTGCAATGAAGATGGCTTCACTAGCTCGAACAGCGGCTTGCAAATCGTCGGAGAACGTTAATCGCTTGCCGCGATTTCGCTGCAGTAACTCAGGCAGAAAATTCTCGTGAATAGGAACTTGCCCGTTCCGGAGTGCCGCCAACTTCTGCTGATCGTTATCTACCAGGATCACATCGTGGCCCAGGTCGGCAAAACAAGCTCCTGCTACCAGACCTACATATCCTGACCCCACTACAGCGATGTGCATCCTTCGCTCCCGCAGAAAACTTTACGTCTATTACGACAAGTTACTTTACCAGTTTTGCGGGGCTGAGTGGAGACGCGGGGTACGATCTACCGTGCATGTGCTCAAAAGGGAATTCCATGAGGTGCCGTCAAGCTCTTAGCTAACGACTATGTCGAGACGACAAAGTGGTTACGGATTCTTTGCCTTGGGCTACGAAGTCCCGGCCGCAGACTTTATAATATCCGACTGACTGTAGGTTTGCGTCTGATGGCAATCAGGGCAGGTAACTTTTCCGTTATGTTCAGCCATTTCGCTCAAAAAAGAAGTAAAGGCCTTATTGCAGTGGGCGCACCACAACGCGACTTTCTCGTCTTCCATTCGAACTCCTAAGCTTGGTACGTCTGCAAGATTATGGCGGGCGACCGTTGATCGTCAACTCGAGGCAGTCGCAACCGTTCGTACGCTTCAAACTCCTGTAGTCTTATAGGCATCTCAGAACGCGAGGAAACTAATAATGGCAAATGCCGCATTAAGCAAGAAATTGAAACCGTCAGCACAGTTATCAGCAATTTTGGGCAGCTCCGAATCCATTAGCCGTGCGGACACGGTGAAAGGCTTGTGGGTCTACTTCAAGAAACACAATCTGCAAAATCCGGCCAATAAGCGGGAGATTCTCGCGGATGAACAGTTAAAGCCGCTCTTCGGGAAAGACAAGATCACGATGTTCGAAGTGGGGAAGGTTGTAAATAATCACCTTACCGACGAGAGCAAAGGCGCGGCGAAGAAAGCAGAGGGCGCTTGATCGCGGGCAGACACGGGCATCCCAGGGTCCTTCTCCTCGGGTTGCTTGTTATCGTGCTGTCATTGTGGTATTTCGCCAGGTCTCGCGATCAGGTAACACCGGCGAAGACAGCAACACCTTTGCACGCGCAGCATTAGGCGGGGTACTCGAAGCTCTCAAAGGTGAGAAGCTGCGAATGTTAAACTCAGCCGATGAGAACCGACATCTTGCCGCTGTGCGACAAGCACTATCGCACAATGGAGTTCTCTCTGGCGCCGTTCAGCGTCAACTATTCGATTGAATTTTTTCGGTGTACTGATCGCTTCTGTCACCGCTGCTTCCATGAGGCTCTGGGGTATGTAACTCCGGTAAAAGATGCCGAGCCGATAGTGTTGGTAAATCAGCCAAAATGCGAGAAACACGGACGTCCAATGTTCATTTCCAGTGTAGACCGGCAACGCAATCTGGTGAGGCACGCGTGTCCCGAGCCGAACTGCCATGAGGGACCAATGAAAGAGCAGGGCGTTCGCCATCTCAACGCGGACCGATAATTCAGGAGCCGAATCATGTGGACTCGTGTTCTGGTCGCAGTAGCGGTGATCGTGATCGGGGTGATGATCTCTATATCGTTACGGGCGGCTTCAATACCCGCAGTAGACAGCATGGCGCCGGACTTTGCACTGCGGTCGCAGGAGGGTTCCAGTGTCAGTTTGCGAGACTTTCGAGGAAAGTGGGTCGTCCTCTATTTTTATCCGAAGGACTTTACCACTGGCTGCACGATCGAAGCGCATAACTTCCAGCGTGACCAGCAAGACTATGCCCGACGAAACGCAATTGTACTCGGAGTTAGCGCGGATAGCGCCGAGTCCCACAGGAAGTTTTGCGCGAAAGAAGGCCTGAATTTCAAGCTATTAGCTGACAGTGATAGGACGGTTTCCAGTGAGTATGGATCGCTGATCAATCTGGGATTGGTGAAAATTGCCGCCCGGCATACTTTTATTATTGATCCCGCCGGCAAGATAGTTCGGGTTTACACCAGCGTGACCCCCGAGAAGCACAGCGCGGAGGTGCTGAGTGCACTGGACAAGCTTACAAAATAGTTTTGTCTATGGTGAAAAAAGAGAGCGTTGCCAATTCCACGGTTGCTGACGGACTGAAACCGTATCTTATCGGGGAAAAGCTCCGCGGCTTGCGCCTTCGCAAAAGCATGGGGCTGGTGGAATTAGGGCGGCACACGAAATTGTCGCCCGCGATGCTCTCCAAACTCGAACGCGGAAAGCTGTTCCCGACTCTACCAACGCTACTCCGCATCGCAATGGTGTTCAGCGTGGGGTTGGATTATTTTTTTACTGACGAGCGTAAGCGCCGCGTAGTGGCTGTGATTCCCAAGGGCCAGAGGCTCCGTTTTCCCGAGAACCCAAAGGAGCCGGAAGTTTCCTATTATTTCGAAAGCCTAGATTTCCCCGTGAACGAGCGCAGACTTACCGCTTTCTACGCGGAGTTTCAAATGATACCGTCCGAGAATTTGAAAGCGCATCAACATCCCGGAATCGAGTTTATTTACCTCATCAGCGGCAAATTGGAACTCCGCATCGCTTCCGACGAATATCTGTTAGATGCCGGGGACTCGATCTATTTCGATTCTGGAGTACGCCATTCCTATCGCAATCCGGTGCGCGCAGAAAGCTCAGCCCTCGTGGTAACGGTCCCGTAGACGACTCAGGGGTTCACCGACGCGCAACGAACAAGCTATCTTGACGGTGCAATCTAGAGCGGGTACACAGAAATCAGTCCGCTTTGTGCAACTCTCAGTCAGGCTGATCGGTGGAGATGGTTACCCGTGAATCCTTCATTGTCGTGGTTACGACTTTGCCGCACTGTAGCCCCAAACCAACAGCATCGTGACGGGGAATGAAGGTTTCGACGAAGTCGTTTTCGCTGACTCTGACAACAACATGGGCGAGCTCGACGCCAAGTACGACGGATTCCACAGTACCTCTGAGCTGATTGCCGGGGGAAAGCATCGCTGAGGCTCCTTAAACTGCAAGCTTAAGTTTACTTGCGGGGAACATTACCAAAAAGCGCTTAGAAGTGCAAATGCTTAAGGAACACATTGAGATCTGCTGCGTGACAGTCGAAGCCCCCAAACCCTTGCCCCGCTTAGGGTGTCCGTGCTTCCCACAGTGAAATTATTTTCGGAGCGGCGTACGGTCTTTGACGCCTTCCCCCTCACCGATGACATAAATGAAGTCCGCGGGAAGATCGTGCAACATCTCTCTTTTTCCGCTCGGCCACTTGATCTCGACATCCGTCATACGCATTCCTGCGCCCAATCCGAAGTGCAGCCGCAAATCATTTTGTGATAAATAACTGGCGCCCCCACGGACCTCACTGAATTGTGAAACCCTCCCCGCCGTTACGGTAACGCGGGCGCCTATCGCGGACTTGTTGCTCTTTGTTCCAACCAGCCTGAACAAGACTGCGTGATTATCGGTAGCGGTTTCATTGAGCAGCAGCAAAGGTGGTCCGTCAATGTTCAGTACCACGACATCTATTTTGCCGTCGTTGTTTAAATCTCCAAAGGCTGCCCCTCGCATGGAACCACTAGGGATGGAAGCAAGTACGCTCGAAACATCCTCGAAAGTTCCATCATGCCGGTTGCGGAATAACTGCATCGGTTCGTGGTAATGAGCGGCTCCTACGATCGCGTCCAGCTGGGGATATACATGCCCATTGACCGCGAAAAGATCCAGCCAACCATCGTTATCCATATCAAAAAAGCCGGCGCCCCATCCGACGAGAGAATAGGTGGGTTGTGCCAACCCAGCAGCGGAGCTCACGTCGCTGAAGCCTTCCGGACCTAAGTTGCGGTAAAGCGCGTCCGCCTGCTCGGTGAAGGTGGTAACGAACATGGAGAGCCGGCCTTCATGGCGATAGTCTCCCCAGTCCACTCCCATGTTGCCCTGTTCTGAACCTTCTCCGCTGACGGCAATACCGGACAGCATTCCCACTTCCTCGAAAGTTCCGTCATGATGATTATGGTAGAGGTAGTTGGGTCCTGCGTCATTGGCGACGAAGAGATCCGGCCAGCCATCGTTATCGTAGTCACCCCAGGTGACACCGAGCCCGTAGTAGTGGTCAGGGTCGTCCACGCCAGCTTTTTTGGAAACCTCTTCAAAGGTCCCGTCGCCGCGATTGTGGTAAAGGAGGTCAGACTCTCCCTGCAAGCCCCAGGGCCCGCATTGCACCTTCACGCCTTTGAAGCGGCACGTCTTCTCATCGCTGCCAAAGCTGGGAAGTTTGTTGATATCGAAATGGACGTAACGAGACACAAACAAGTCAAGATGCCCGTCGCGGTCGTAGTCGCCCCAAGCCGCTCCGGTGCTGAAACCTCCGCCCGCCACTCCCGCGCGTTCGGTTACGTCTTCAAACCTGCAATTGCCGAGATTGTGATAGAGCGCATTGCCGCCATAGCCGGTGACATAAATATCCGGAAGCCCGTCATTGTCGTAGTCGCCGACCGCTACACCCATCCCCCAGCCTTTTCGAGTCAGACCGGCCGCAGAGGTGATATTCGTGAATTTGAAATTTGCATCCTGGTGATACAAGGTAATCAGCGGATCGCCGCCGTGGCGAAAGTGCTCAAGGGTAGATCCATTCACGGTGATAATGTCGAGTTTGCCATCGTTGTCACAGTCTATGAGCCCAACGCCGCCGCTCATGGATTCAACGATATATTGCTTGTCCACGGTAGAGATGTGAGGAACGGTCAGGCCAACTTCAGCGGCTACGTCGCGGAAGCGGGGAGCAGCTTTCACACCGCCAGGTGTTTGGGCGAAGAGGGAAGCAGACAAAACTAGATATGCACAGAACGAAGAGACTTTACGCATGGCGAGATTTCAGTCTATAGAATCATACGGGCGCGTCCAAACTTGTTCTTTTGGTCTTTCTAACGTCTGGTTAAAGTGGTGCCGATCAGAAAGTTTATGAACAACATCGGTAAGTGCATATCGAAAAGATCATTGTGTACAACACCACTGACGAAAAAATTAGTGCTTCCTGCTCTGTTGATTTTATTGTTGGCCGCCTGTACCCATCGCAAGGTTTCTTCGGTCCCTGTTGCAACTCCACCTTCCAGCACAGCGCCCTCGGAAATTTCTACTCCCACAAAAGCACCATGGACGTTGGTATGGAGCGACGAGTTCAATGCTCCCGATGGCTCGGTGGTGGACGCTTCCAAGTGGAAGATTGAGGAGGGCGGAAACGGTTGGGGAAACAATGAGCTTGAGTATTACACTGCGCGTCCAGCAAACGTTCAGATCATTAACGATAAGCTGGCATTGACGGCCATCAAAGAGCCTTACACCGGCCCGGACGGCGTGAAGCGCGATTACACGTCGGCCCGCTTGAACACGGCGGGAAAATTCGAGCAGACCTACGGACGCTTTGAGGCAAGAATCAAAATTCCATTTGGGCAAGGGATCTGGCCGGCGTTCTGGCTGTTGGGGGACGACATTGGAAAGGTCCATTGGCCCGGTTGCGGCGAAATTGACATCATGGAAAACATCGGTAGAGAACCATCTACGGTTCACGGAACGATTCATGGACCGGGATACTCCAGAGACAGTGCGATCGGTTCTCCTTACAAACTCAGCACTGGCCGCTTCGCCGATGACTTTCACGTTTACGCGGTCGAGTGGGAGCCAGAACAAATCCGCTTTTACGTGGACGACAATCTGTACGCAACCCGCACGCCGTCCGATCTTCCCGCGAATGCCGCCTGGGTTTATAACCACCCGTTTTTTATCATTCTGGATCTCGCGGTGGGAGGGAATTGGCCGGGTGATCCGGATAACAAGAGCACCTATCCTCAAACCATGTTGGTGGATTATGTGCGAGTCTATAAAAAGTAGCTTCAGTAGACTACTGCGATTATGAAACCCGCGCGCAGTTTTGCCAGTGACAATAATGCCGGAGTGCACATGGAGGTGCTTCAGGCGATTTCCGCTGCCAACCAGGGCCACGCCGTCGGCTACGGTGATGACCTCTGCACCGAATCTGCCATCAAGATGTTCAAGCGACATTTTGGAAATGACATAGACATCTTCCCGGTATTTAACGGGACCGCTGCGAATTGCCTGAGCCTCAAAGCGTTGACGGACTCTTATCATGCGGTGATTTGCAGTGCCGACGCCCACATTTATGCGGATGAATGTGGGGCTCCAGAAAAGTTCACCGGCTGCAAACTTATCCCGTTACCTCACCAGAACGGTAAGCTCACAGTAGATTTAGTCAGCCACGCGTACCACGGGATCGGCGATCAACACCACGTGCAGCCACGTGTGATATCCATTACCCAAACGACCGAGGTGGGCACTGTATATAAGCCTGGTGAGATTCGGGCGCTTGCCAGCTTCGCGCATGAGCGTGGAATGTTCCTGCACATGGATGGCGCGCGCCTGGCCAACGCCGCGGCCAGTCTCGGGCTCGGCTTACGAGAAGTAAGCGGCGATCTCGGAGTAGATGTTCTTTCCTTTGGAGGAACGAAAAACGGACTGCTAGGCGCTGAAGCTGTCATATTCTTCGATCCGAAACTAAGCCGGAATTTTAAATTCTTGCGAAAGCAAGGCATGCAACTGGCGTCGAAGATGCGCTTCATGTCCGCACAGTTTGAGGCGCTGCTTTCCAGCGATTTATGGCTGACGAGTGCGCAACACGCCAATCGAATGGCCCAACTTCTAGCGAAAGAATTGCGGCGCGTTCCGCAAGTGAAAATAATTTATAAGGTGGAAGCGAACGGAGTTTTCGCAGCCATCCCGCGAAAAGCAATTGCAAAACTTCTCAAGCGATACTTCTTTTATGTGTGGGACGAAAAGCAATCCATCGTGCGCTGGATGGCCTCGTTTGATACCACGGAAGACGACGTTCGACAATTCGCGGCATTCGTGGAGAAAACTCTCAAGGGGTAGAAGGCCGTCGAGTTTGCCGGTGGAATCTGTTGCTTTTTAAATCTCGTTCTAATAGATTGACGCGCACGGGCCCGCGTTGATTTAACATTCAATCGGAGAAGTTATGGTTCGGAAGCAGTTCAGAATTTTGCCGGCCGCGCTGGCATTTACATGCCTTGCTGGCTTGCCCGGATGTGGTCACGATCAGCAGTTGCAGTCCATCTCGATTCAGCCCGCTACTGAAATTTTTGGAACTGCGAGCAATCTTGCGCCTCCGGGCGCCCAAGCTCAGCTGCGAGCGCTGGGATCGTATATTCATCCGCCAGTCACGAAAGACATCACCAATCTCGTCACTTGGAACTCGAACACGCCCGACATTGCTACGGTTAATTCGACAGGTGTGGTAACTGTGACAGGAATTGCGTGCGGAGACGCATTGATCTCGGCAACAGTTACGACGAATAACAGTCTCGGGAATCTGCCTTCAAACGGCGCAATCGTGACTAGTTCAATGACCGCCACAGTTACGTGCCCGTCGGGGCCGTGAGATCCGATCGAACCGTTAGTCCAACTCACAAATCGTCTAGCAAATCCTGTAACTTCGGCGGGTTCTTTGGCTGTGTTTTGCTCTTACGCTTGCGGTCGGGGACTACCCGCGAGACCGGAGGCTCTCCGATGCGTTCGCGCGCCATTTCCTTCACGGCTTGTACCGCACTGAAGGGTTTTTGCTTCCGCTTTTTCGCCATTTCCCCCATGATGTCATGGATCACTGCCCATAAAAATGCAATAATTGCAGGGAGCAATTAACTATCTTTATCTGCCAAAGAGTCCCAATGGAAGAGCGCGAGTTTTTTGACGAACGGCCAGAAAAGAAGTTAGCTACATTGAATTGTCCTCACTGCCACGAGCCTGCGGAGTACGAAGTGACTTGGATAGTCCGCAATAAGAAGCGCCAACTTTCAGGCCGCGCGGACGAGCGCGATCGTGCCCGCTTCGCGAAGGCTCGTTCTTACATGTTGCGCAAGGACGACATGCTGGCCTGCAAGAATATGCGCTGTCGCAAGCGTTTCGAAATTTCCGGACTGCAATCTGTTGTCTTCACGGACTAGCCTGTGCTCGGCGTTACTTCAAAACCTTCCTCTAAGCACCACATCTTCATTTATACTTACCAGTTTGCCTGAACGTTTCAGGGCTGAGTCGAGGAGTTTGTTTTGAAGATTCTGGTCTGCATCAAGCAGGTGCCACAAAAAGATGCGCCGCTGAAATTGAACGAGTCCAGCAAATGGATTTGTGAAGACGTGTCCTACGAAGTGAACGAGCCTGACGCTTACGCCCTAGAAGAAGCACTGCGGCAAAAAGAAAAACATGGCGGGGAAGTGGTCGTGATCACTGCCGGTCCTGCCCGCTCGCAACAGGTCTTGCGGGAAGCTCTCGCTAAAGGCGCGGATCGAGCCATTCATCTCGAAGACAATGGATTTGTTGGACTCGACGCGTTCAACACCGCGCGAGCCTTTGCGGCAGCGATAAAAGAAGAGCAATTCGATCTTATTTTTACCGGATTACAATCCGATGATTACGGGTACGCGCAGACTGGCGTTGTCCTCGCCGAGCTGCTGGGTTGGCCGCACGCTACCATCATTATGCAGATCGAAAAGAATGAGGGCGGCATCCGCGTCAAACGAGAGCTTGAGGCCGGATACTTCCAATTTGTAGACATGCCGCTGCCCGCGCTGCTCACCATTCAGTCCGGAATCAATAAGCTTCGCTATGCAACTCTGATCGGTATCAAACAGGCGAAAAATAAACCGCTGCGTAAAGTTTCGCTGGCCGATGTGAAGTCCGCCATCGGAGAAAACATGCAAAAGATTGAGCGGCTGTACATCCCAGAGAAAACCAAGAACACCGAGTTCCTCGAAGGATCGCCGGCGGAGATTGCGAAGAAGCTGACCGACAAGCTGCGAAACGAGATGCGAGTTCTGTAACGCGGTGTCAGGGGAAAATCATGGAAGGCAAAAAACTAATCCGGCAAGAAGAAGTTGGCATAAATAAAGGTCAGCGAACAGGCATGATGCTGATGACAATCGGCAAGATCATGCTTGGGATGGATCTTCTCCTGCTGACGTTTGTTTATGTGGGACTGAAAGGCGGATCTCAGTTGTGGTTGTGGTTTGTCATCGGAGACGGGCTTGCTGCCGTTGCTCTCATAGCTGTAGGGGCTAGCAAGCGCGGAAGTTTGAGTCGGGGGCCCATCGGCCCGGGTGATTCGGTAGTTTAGAACTGATTGAATTTATGGGTGAAACAATATTAGTGGTCGTCGAGCAAAGAGAAGGAAAACTCAATCGCGTTTCTTGGGAAACCCTGACCGCGGGCCAAGCCTTGGCATCCGAGACCGGTTGGAACCTCGCAGCTGCGGTCGTGGGTAGCGGCGTTTCGGCGATTGCTTCTGAAGTTGCAGCCAAGAAGGTCGCCAAAGTCTATGCGGTCGAATCGCCCAAGCTGGAACCCTACACTCCCGATGCCTTTGCGGCAGGACTCAAGCAGTTAATCGAGCAAAAACAACCGAAACTCGTCCTGATGCCGCACACCTACCAGGTCCGTGATTTTGTGCCGAAGCTTGCGACTGCCATGGGACGTACCGCAATCAGTGATTGCATTGGTTTCAAGAAGGACGGCGAAAAGTTGCTATTTACCCGCCAAATGTTTCAGGGGAAGTTCGCGGCCGATGTTAGCTTCACTTCAGATTCTCCGTGGTTTGTGACATTCCAGAATGGCGCCTTCCGAGGCGACAAAGTTGAAGCTGATTCTTCCCCTGCTCCTCTTGAGACCGTGAATGTCGAAATCGCGGATGGGCTAGTTCGTAACAAACCACAGGAAGTTTTCAAAGAGGCGAAGCAGGCCATTGATCTGACACAGGCTGAGATTATCGTTTCCGTAGGACGCGGGATCAAAGAGCAAAAAAACATCGAGCTGGCAAAACAACTGGCGGAAGCGCTGGGCGGAGAAATCGCCGCATCTCGTCCCATCTGCGACTCCGGATGGCTCCCGATGGACCGCCAGATTGGATCTTCAGGCCAGACAGTAGCTCCAAAGCTTTACCTGGCGCTTGGCATCAGCGGGGCCATTCAACACATCGTAGGTATGAAGGGTGCGCGAAACATTATTGCCATCAACAAAGATCATGAAGCACCTATTTTCGAAATTGCGGATTGCGCAATCGTTGGAAATCTGTTTGACATTGTTCCGGCGCTAATCGAAGAAGTAAAGAAAGTAAAAGCGGCGGGATAGACCCTAGGCGGGATAGACCTTACCTGTCCCCAAACTTGCAGCTGATTGAAAACTGATGCTCGTCTTCCGCAAGCCTCTCGAGAACGTCGAACATCCTCAAATGCCCGCCGACGTAGTAATTGTTGGCGGAGGCCCGGCCGGCATGGCCTGCGCTCTTCGTTTGTCTCAGTTGATAGACCAGCATAATGCGCAGAATCCCGGCGCTCAGTTCAGCAAGGAGAATGTTTACGTTTTGGAAAAGGCCCGCGAGGTCGGGCAGCATTGTCTGTCCGGTGCATTGCTCGATCCGCGTTCGATGCGCGAACTGTTGCCGGGATTCGAGAAAGAAGCTCCCCTTGACGCCGCGGTTAGCAAAGAGTCCGTGTATTTTCTGACCAAGTCTGGCAAGTTTAGGTTTCCCATCACTCCTCCTCCGCTGCGCGACCACGGCAATTACGTAATTTCACTGAACCGTTTTGTGAAGTGGCTGGGTGGCAAGGTTGAGGAGACGGGAATCACCGTTTTCACCGGATTTGCTGGATCGGAATTGTTGTTCGAGGGAAACCGCGTTGTCGGAGTGCGGACCGACGACAAAGGTGTGGACAAACAGAACCAACCAAAATCCAACTTCGAACCGGGCTATGACCTGCGCGCGAAAGTTGTAATTCTTGCGGAAGGCACGCGCGGATCGTTGAGCAAGCAACTGATTGCAAAACTCGAGTTGACAAAAGGCCGCAATCCGCAGACGTACGGACAGGGTGTCAAAGAACTGTGGGAGGTTCCATCCGGACGCATCGCACCCGGTGAAGTGATTTACACCATGGGATGGCCGCTCTCCACCAAAGAATACGGCGGCGCTTGGATTTACGGGGGGAAAGACAACGTTGTTTCCTTGGGATTCGTCACGGGGCTCGATTATCCCGATCCGCGCCTGGATCCGCAGCATGTGCTGCAAAGTTTCAAAAAGCATCCTCTAGTTGCCAGGCTATTGGAAGGTGGCAAGATGATTCGATACGGCGCGAAGTCGCTGCCCTACGGCGGATGGTGGGCGATTCCGCCGGTCGCAGGAGATGGATGGATGCTCCTCGGAGACTCCGCCGGATTTCTGAATTCGCAGCGACTGAAGGGAATCCATCTGGCAATCAAGAGCGGAATGCTTGCGGCTGAGACTGCTTTCGAGGCTTTGAAGAAAGAAGATTCGTCATCGGCGGTGTTGGGCGAATTTCAAAAGAGCGTTGAAAAAAGTTGGATACGAGACGAACTTTACAAAGTCCGTAATTTTCATCAGGGATTTGAGCACGGTTTCTGGTCCGGCATGTTCAATGCGGGACTCCAACAAGTCACCGGAGGACGCGGCCTGCGTGACCGCTACATGGGCACGTCGGGATTCGACCGCATGAAGAAACTGCGCGACCTGCCTAAAGCTGACGGCGACGAAGCGCATTTGCTTGGCCCAGCGAAAGGCGATGGGAAAAGCACTTTCGATAAGCTCACCGATCTTTACCACTCCGGCACGCGACACGAAGAAGATCAGCCGGCGCACCTGATCATTCATGACACCAATATCTGCAACAGCCGCTGCATCGTGGACTTCGGTGGTCCGTGCCAGAACTTCTGTCCTGCGAACGTTTACGAGATGCTCGACGACGCCAGCGCACCGAATGGAAAACGCATCAGCCTGAATCCTTCGAACTGTGTACATTGCAAGGCCTGCGACATTCACGATCCCTACCAAATCATCACTTGGGTGCCTCCTGAGGGCGGAGGCGGACCTAACTACGATGGCATGTAGCGTTATCCTTGACACTTTCGACGCGAGCAGCATCTATAATTAAAGTGAGTTTCCGACTGCCGCCGCCTTCGGGCATACCCTGGTTGCGGCAGCGAGGGATGAACGCAGTCCCGAGGGTGTGGGCGGAAACGCCCTTGCCTCCCCGCTCATATGAGCATTGGAAAGGAGACACTCGCCCGGGCGGAATTCCGTCTGCCGTTTGTTTTCCTTTCGCGAAGCACCATCAGCTCGCAACATCATGACCCTTACTGACAAATACGGCCGCGCGATCACTGATCTGCGAATTTCGGTCACCGATCGCTGCAATTATCGCTGCGTTTATTGCAGGACGGGCAATGAAGGTGCCCTGTATGGAGATTTGCCGTTCTCCGACTACCTGCGGATGGCCCGTGTTTTTGCCAGTCTTGGCGTCAAGAAGATTCGCATCACGGGCGGCGAACCGTTGTTGCGCAAAGGGGTGGTGGAATTCGTGCGCGGGTTGTCGAAAGTGCGCAATTCCTACGGTGATTCGCTCGATCTGGCAATGACAACTAACGGTGACCTGCTCGAAGACATGGCACAGCCGTTGAAGGATGCTGGACTGAATCGAATCACCGTCAGTATGGACGCCGTGGATGCTGATCGCTTCGCGCGCATTACTCGTGTGCCGAATGGATTTCAGAATGTGCTAGCCGGGGTGCGCGCTTCCCGTCGCGCAGGATTGTGGCCGGTGAAAGTCAACTGCGTGCTCATGCGCGGATTTAATGAAGACCAGGTCGTCGCGTTCGGAATCTTCGCGCGAGAAGAAGGCGTAATTGTTCGCTTCATCGAGTTCATGCCGCTGGAAGAAGACCGCAAGTGGACGCCCGACACGGTTGTCAGGCTAGAAGAAATTCTGGAGCGCATGGCGGAGTATCGTCCGCTCGTTGAGATTGCCCACGAGCGTAGTGAAACTGCGCGTCGTTATCGTTTTGACGATGGTAAGGGAGAAATTGGAATCATTGCGCCGGTATCGCATCCTTTTTGTGGACAATGCAGTCGCGTGCGCCTGACCTCCGACGGAAAGATCCGTACTTGTCTATTCTCGGTGTGGGACCATGATCTCCATGCGAGAATGCGCCGCGGCGACTCCGATGAAGAGTTAGTGGAATTTATCCAGGACGTAATCCAGAAAAAGGAAGCCCGTCATCACATCGGCGAACCTGATTTCGTGCCAGCGTCGCGCACTATGGTCCACATCGGCGGCTAGTCCCTCCCAGAAGCGCCGAATCACTTTCCGCAAATAATGTTTGCACCCGACCGCTTCGGAAACCACTCGCTGGATTAGAATGCTTGATAGAGAATACTTATGGCAGAACGCACTTTTACCCTTGAAGAAGCACAATCTCTGTTACCTGTTCTGGAGTCCTTGCTGCGCACCTCGATTGACGGAAAAAAGTTCGTCGAAAGCGTGGATGCCGAATTTCAGGAGCTCGCTCATCAGGTATTTCTGAGCGGCGGATTGTTGGTGAATGTCGTCCATATGGCGCGGCGCAAGGCGGAACGCGAAAAGACTATCCAGCGAGTGAAAGATGCGATGGCGGAAATTGACGCCATTGGAGTTCAGGTGAAAGACCTTGAAGCTGGTCTTCTGGATTTTCCCTGCAAGGTTGAGGGACGCACGATTCTGCTTTGCTGGAAACTTGGAGAGCAGGGAATCACTCACTGGCACACTACCGGCGACGGATTCGCCGGCCGCAAGCCGATAGACGAAAAAATCAGCAAAGCTAAGAAAACTAACTAATCAGAAATAAATCGCAAAGAAAAGGTCAAGGGCGTCCGCCTTTGTTCCACTGCGGCGTGAAGTCCGAATTCACCAACCATTGCACCGAGCCCAAGAGCGATCCAATCGCTTTGTCCATATGCTTGAAATCCAAATGGGCTATATCATCGCTCGGCTGATGATAGTCGCTATGCAATCCGTAACTGGAAACGGTTTGCGCGACGACTCCTTTTTTAGCGAGAACATAATTGTCTGACCGGGCAAAAAACCCCTGGTCCGGATGGGGGTCAGCAACAAGTTTTGCGCCATGTGCCGCCAGTATCGGACCGAGATTCGATCTCTCCCATCCGGTTAGCCAAACCGTATCCGACTTTACCGCTGTATCCGCGCGACCGAGCATTTCAAACTCGAGATTGGCAACAATGTTCTTAAGCTCCGCGGGTGGATGCTCGCGAAAATAAGTTGACCCCAGACCGCCAAGTTCTTCACTTCCAAAGAGAGCGAAAATCACGGTGCGGCGAGGCCGTGTTGCTTTTCCTAACACACGCGCCAGTTCCAGGGTTGCCGCTGTTCCAGATGCGTCGTCGTCCGCGCCGTTATAAATATCGTCGCCGTTCACAGGAGTCCCAATGCCAAGGTGATCAAGGTGCGCGGACAGCAGGACTACGTTTTTGCGAAGCACAGGATCTCGTCCTCGCAGAATGCCAACTGCATTCCACGTGAATCCTTTTTCTTCGGTTGCGGAGACCTCGAAGCGTATTGTGGCGCCGTCAGGGGTGGCTTTTAATAAATGAAACGCTTCCTCATTAAGCGATAAGACGTTGAAATCTCCTCCTAAACCGCGGGGCTCTCCCTCCAGATGTGCGGGCATTTCGGGCATCTTTTTGGCCGCCGCTTCGAAGTGCGGGGTGTCGAGCTTGCTTGAAAGCACGAGCGCAGCAACCGCGCCTCCAGAGGCTGCGGCAGAGGCAGCTTTCCGCAGCCTGCCTTTCTCTTTTTCTCCATCTCCGCCATTTCCGGTTATCAACACCACTGCCCCCGGATTGATTTTGGCGGCGGTGCTGCCTGCTTCGATTTTTTGCAGAGGTCCTGAAAAAGTCGTCTGCGTTAGATAGCTCACCAGAAATTCTTTGCCATAAATCCACCTTATTGATGCGGCTTGAGCTGAAGAAGGATCAGTCGGCGTGACCGTCAAGGTTGGCGGCGCGGTTATTTTCGCGCGGATTGTCTGCGCGCGCTGCAGATAGCCGCCGTCATCTCCGGCGGGCTCGACTCCGTACTGGCGCAGCTGCGCCGCAACGTAGGTTGCAGCTACAAGCTCGTCATGTGTTGCGCTGCCACGTCCTTGCATCGCGTCGGAGGCGAGAAATTCTTCATGCGCTCGGATGCACGCTGCGCAAACGTTGACGGGTTTGGAAGCAACATCCTGGGCCAGTAGTGACGTTGCCAGCAAAGTGAATGCACAAACATAAACGAAAAGGGAAACCAAGGGGCTGTTCATGGGATCCCTGTGAGATTACCAGAATGGAGACAGCGAATCCGCTATTCCGCTGACGAAGTCCAACGCAATCCCAAAGAAAACGTAGGGTGATAAAACTCACGCTGGATCGGGTATTGCTTGCTGCCCTGATAGAAACCGAATACCTCATTGCTCAAGTTCAGTCCGTAAGCGAGCAACCGCACGCCTTTGTACAGGCGGTAGCTTCCCTGTATGTCGTATTGCGTGTGAGCGTAGAGGTATTGGTCTCCATTCGGTCCTTTGAGACCGACAACTGGATCCGCAGAATTTAATCCGGCCCCACCAGTCCAGAAATATGAGTAGATGCTGGCGTCGTTATGGCTGGCGGCAAAGCGCATGGAAAAGCGTGCCTTGTCATACGTGAAACCAAGGTTGTAGTTATTCGGCGCCTGGCGTTGCAGGCTGGGGTGGTCCGTCCTGCCACCGTTAAACCCGTTGGGGAACGTAACCTGCGACGTGGTATAGCTGTAGTTTGCCGATACCCCAAAACCATTCAAAAAGCTGGGAAGATATGTGAGCCGCTGCTCCCACGCTGCTTCGAAGCCAGTAATGTGCCCGCTGGGTCCGTTGATGGATTCGCTCGCAAAATATTTCGGATCGTTAGGGAAAGGCGTACCCGCTCCACCATTCAGAACTGAGGTAGTGGGATAAATAGGGTCGGACAATGCTTTGTAAAAGAAGCCAGCTTGCAAAATGCCTAGGGGCTGGAAATAGTGCTCCACCAGTATGTCGTAGTTATTGGCTCGTGTGGGCTTCAGGGCCGGATTGCCGACTTGAACGCTGGGATAGGGGCTGGTGTTGGCATCCGCAATCTGAGACGGGACAATGTCAGAGAAGTTTGGACGTGAGATGCCGATCCCGAATGTCCCCCTTAAATTCGTGTCCTTTTGCAGCCGGTATTGCAAATGGATACTCGGCAACACGTTAATGTATCCGGAGCTACCAGGGGTGGATGTAACGACGAGGTTGCCGCTGGTGTCCGTAAATATCCCACCCGCACGATAGGTCGCGTCGGTGGCTTCGATCCGTACGCCCGTCTGCAGGCTAAGCTTGCCGAACGCGATGGTGTTCATCGCGTAGCCGGCATAGACACGTTCATTAGCATCAAAATCGCTTGGAGCGTTCCCAGAGATGCTCGCCGCCTGGTCATAACCGAGCGACGACAGATTACCGAGCGCGATTTGATTAATCTTTCCGTAGTCGGACAGCGGGCCAAATTTGTAGGCCTTGTCGTAATAAGTGGAATTGGTAAAGGTGCCGAGCACATCGCTGAGCGGAATGTTGATCGTAAGCTGATCGTAAACCCGATCATTCTCGTTCTGAGTTTTGTGGGCGTTGCGAATCTTCAGGCCCACCTCGAATGTGCCGTAGTGTTCGTGCGTGCTGTAGCGCCGGGCCGCCGACGCTGCTCCTTGAAAATTAAGTTGTGTGCTCGCGTAATGGGGAACCACATAGGAGGAAAGGAAATACTGGGTTGGGTCAAAAATATTTACACCATTCTGGACGGGAAACTTGGGTTCGTAAGGATTGCTGGTATCCAATCCGAATTGAACCCCAGTCTGGCTGATCTGGCCGCCGTTGAATTTTGTGGTCGCGAAATCCTGACCCCCAATGTTGTGAGCGCGTGACACTGCGAACTCATAACTGATTAGAGTGGATGTGAGGTCTTGTCTGCCACCCGTCAGTCCGCTGAAAATCTGCTGGTCTGGGCGACGTACATATTGCCGATAATTCATGAACCCCGCGTTGTCAAAACTATACTGCGAACCACTCGGCGGGGCGGTCAGCGCTCCTACGTTAGGTGAATATACCCAAGTCTCGCCGTAGTCATGAAAGTCTGAATACAAGCCTTTGAAGTAAACGCTCGAACCCGGCTTAATCGTGTAGTCCAGCTCAGGAGCGAATCCGTAGCGGGTTCGGTAGTATTTGTAGGTTCGCAGGTCGGCGCTGGCAAAATACGGATAATTGTTGCCCGCTGAGTCTGTTACAACTCCCGGCGAAGGCTCGAGATCGTTAATCCCACGGCCATTCCAATCGTAAGTTCCACCCAGAAGAGCTCCCCACTGTTTACGGGAACCAAAACGTTGTCCTGCGGTAGCGCTGAAATTGTCCAGCCAGCGGCCTCCGATAATATTTGTGTAGCCTCCCTGGCCTTCAATTTCGAACATCGGCTTTTCGCCGGGAGTTTTTGTCACGAGGTTGACCGAGCCGCCGATGGCATCGCCATCCTGATTGGCGGAAAGAGTTTTGTTGACCTCGATGCGATCCACCAGGCCCGACGGAATAATGTCGAGCTTGATATTACGTACATTGCCCTCAGGAGAAGGCAGATTAACCCCGTCCACAGTAGTGTTACTCAGCCGCGGTTCGGTGCCTCGGATCTGTACATATTTTCCTTCGCCTTCATCGCGCTCGAGGGAGACGCTCGGCAGACGTCCCACTGCGTCGGCAATGTTCGTGTTAGGCAAGCTGGTGATCACTTTGGAGGGCAGCACTTGCACGATGTTGTCGGCTGTGCGCTCGATGTTGATGGCTTCGACTTCGCCTCGGGCACGCTCTCCCGTCACGGTCATCACTTCGCTCCGGGAGCCAACCTGGAGCACTGCATCCACCCGAGCGGTTTGGCCGCCACTCACTTGGGCTGAGATTGAGGTGGAGGAGAAACCCACGTAAGAAATCGCCAGCGTGTATGGGCCCTGGCGTAGATTTGAGAGGGTGAACTGCCCCTGAGCGTCGGTCACGGCCGATGGACCACTAGGCTGCACTTCGACGCGCGCTCCCGGCAAAACTGCGCCTGTGGAATCCTTGACGCTTCCGGAGATTGAGCCGCGGTCAGATTGTGCCAGGACTGGAATTTGTGCCAGCACGCAAAATGTGATTGTCGCTAGCAGAAGATGAAACGAAAGCTTGCACATGGTTGGCCCCTGGGAAGGATTTGCAATTAATGAAATTGCTTTTCTGTGAATGCCTAGACGGTAGACGGTATTTGTGAATGGAGTGTTAATGCCGAATGAATCTGTCGTGAAAATAACAAAGGTTCGCAATATCGGTTCGCGTGCTGCACCATTTCATGCTTTGGACATCAGATCGTAGTGCGCCCTTAACTTTTACGAGGTCTCTGTGTTGTCGCGGAAAGATTGAAGAGGAGGATTGCGTTTGGATACGGTGCGGTTCACGGCCCTATGTAGAATACGCAAATGAATCCGAGACCCGGCATGAAGTGTACAGCTCTTTAATGTGATCGCAGCGGGAGGACATGGAAAACTTGGCACCAAACAAGGGGACTGTGTCCTTGCATTTGCTCTGCCATGAACAGTTTTTATTTAAGCGGGACTTTCGATGAAAGTAGCAATTGACATCGCGAACAGACCGCACAGCTGCAACCTTACGCGACCTCAGCCTTGGGGTTCCGCTTATTAGAAAATATAGCTCTGACAATCGCCATGCCGATAAGGGCAGCTCCGAATGTGCATACGATGGTGGCGCCGGTCGGCAAATCGAAATAAACTGAGAAATAGCAACCCGCAGCCGACACCAGAGTTCCCATTATCCAACCTATCGCAAGACGTGATCCAATGCGATCTGCAAACAGCATGGCTCCCACTGAAGGTACGATTAAGTAGCAAAACACCAGCAGCACGCCGGCTATTCTCACGGAGGATGTCACCACAAAGCCAAACGATGCATAGAACAAGAAATCCCAAAGCCTATAGTTCAAAGTCGGCCGCTCGGCTAAATTATGATTGAGTGAAATCGCGAGAAATTTCTTTCGAAAAATGAAATGGAATAGCCCGACGCAGCCGTACAGAAGGGCTGTCTTGATCACATCATGTTTTGAGACGGCCAGGATGTTGCCAACCAGCATGTCCTTGAGATGTTCCGTCTCCCCAGTGGCCTTACTCATCGCCAGAATGGCTGCAGCCGACGCGACCGCGTATGTAATTCCAATGAAGGCCTCGAGCGGGATACATTTTTGCTGAGAACGAACCAGCGTAAAAATCATTGCACCAATGAATGTAAAACCAAGGCTCATCCAGTATGCCCCGGCACCATGGGGATCCACACCAATGAGAATGGCCGTAGTTGCTCCAAGGGCTGCAATCTGCGCTAGGGCCAGGTCAACGAAGATTACGCCACGTTCGACTACGTGGACGCCAAGATATGCATGAATGCCAGTGAGAATAAGGCTGGCAAGAAACGGAAGAATAAGGAATTGAACAATTTCCAATTGTGATCCTTTATTGTGTCTGCTGGAAAGCTTGAGTCAAGATACCGATGTCGTAATCGAACAACTTGAAGTAGTCGGTGATTTCGGGTTTGCCACCTACGGAAGGCATCATCACCACGACCTTTCCTCCGGTCATGCTGGCGATGCTGTCGGGCGTCTTCACATCAAAGTACGGCTCAATCAGTTCGATTTTCGTATTCTCCCGCTTCATTAAGTTCACTAGCTCGATGGTATGAGAAGGCGTCGGCGGAATCCCCGGACGCGGCTCAATGTAACCGATCACGTCGAGTCCGAAGTGCTTTGCGAAATTGGGCCAAGAGCGGTGATAGGTCACTATTTTCCGTCCTCGATAAGGCGACATCTGTGTCTGCCACTTTTTCTCCGCTTCGGCTAGTCGCTTCTCAAAATCCTGCTCACGTTGTTGGAAATAGGCCCGGTCGGCAGGATCCATTTCACCCAGCTTGTTAGCTATACCCTTAGCGATTCGGCGGCCATTATCCGGATCAAGCCAATAGTGTGGATTGCCCAAAGGATGGACGTCGCCTTCAGCCCGCGAGACCGTACCTTGCGGGATTTCCAAAATCTCAGCGAACTGTGACGCATCCAAAAATCCAGGAGAAGCCGGCTGAATATTTCCATTACCACTCTGAGTGATCAGCGGTGGCAGCCAGCCAATTTCCAGATCGAGCCCTACCGAGATCAAAAGGTCCGCGTGGCGCAACTTCAGCAGGAAACTAGGTTTAGGGTCCACGAAGTGCGGGTCTTGATAGCCCTTCGCCAATGCTTCAACATCTACCTTATCGCCCCCGACCTCGTGAGTCAGCGACGCGAGGTCAGTGAGCGTGGTAATTATTTTCAAAGTCTTAGCTGCCGCCTTCGGAGGAGAGAGCACCAGCGCAAGGCACAAAACAGTTAAAGCAAAGCACCATCTCTTCGTCGAAATCATTAATTCTCCTGTAAAAAAGACAGTCCCATATCTGCACCATGAGATACAGATAACTCTAGAATGGATGTGCTCCGTGAGCTCCCAAGGCGAATTGAAGCTGAATAAACGCTTCATGAGCATCAAACTTATCTGCATAGCGAGTAAATCTGTATTGGCCACGAATCTGCGCAAATTCGCTTGGCCAATAGGTCAACACAAATGAGCCTCCCTTGTCGTTCAAGTGAGAGTCAAACGGACGATCAGAGCGATCAACACGACCTCCCACGAACCAGCGTCGGGCGAATTGAAAATCGCCAGACGTATAGAAACCGAATGCGCGTTGGGATCCAGTTGCTGTGTAGAGGGGACAATTAAATGTCTGGCAAATGTTCACCGATGGCTGATTTTGTTGACGCCATATAAGCTCTGTGCGGGCGATGAACGATTTGTAAATGGAACGCTGCAATGGCTTCCAATGATAGGTCAGATCCATGCCGTAGAGGTTTGTAATGAATTCGCTGCCGAAAACGTTATGCCCGCGCGAGTATGAAATTCCTAGATCAAGGTTGCTGTTGTCCGTCAGGTCTCGGTAGCCGCGCAAATGTCCTACTACGCTTACATCATTTTTGTTTGTTGACGTGTAAACATCGGCAGAGTCGCCTCGAAAGACCTGTCCGGTAAAGTCCAGGAACCAATTCTTGGGAGCAGGGATGATGTGCTCAATCGAAACTCCAGCGTCATCAATGCCATCTTCGCCACCTACTAAATTCTGAGACACCAGCGGACGATCCACCCAAGGCAACACGTGATTGTGAAGTGTGTTCACCTTACCAAATGCCGCACGCATCTTGCCAGCCTTGGCAACGAATCCCGCTGGCAGTGACGTGAAAGTAATGTATCCCTCTTCCAAGTTCACGCCGGTCTCTCCGAAAGAGATAAAAAAATCAGCTCGCGCGTAGGGGTCAACAATAGCCTGCAAACCCACTTCCGATTCATGCATTTGGAGCGAAGGCGTGGGATTCACCGGATTGTGTCCGGCGCCGGCGATGAAATCTCCAATCACGCTAATGTCCGGGTTCAAGGCTTTCGATGCAGCACCGCCAGCTCCACCTAATCGAATATTGTCGCCGCCGGAAGATATAGCGCCGGCAGCTCCGCTAACCTCTGAGGTTGTCTGAGCTCCGGTGGCGGGCGTCGCAGCAGTTGGGGTAGATACCGCGACGTTTTCCGAAGACGGTTTTGCTCCCTGCGACTTAAGTTGACGTACTTGCCCTTCCAGCATGACTAAGCGATCTTCCAGATCACGTATCTTTGATTCCAGCGCGGAAACGTCATTGCTATTGAGCGCAGGCGGGACCGGCTCCTGCGCTATCGAAGCGCAAGTCATTAAAAATATGCCGACAAAAATGTAAAAGGCTTTCATGACGCTCCTCTGATTAAAATTGAGCGGTCTGGGTGTGGAGTCTGGCTCCGAGCTTCTGAATAACCAGTTCCAAGAGGAGCAATCCCTGCACGCAACTGGTTCACAGGTGCCGGACTAGATAAACGGAGGAGGTCGGATGAAGAGGCTGGATTCGGTGATTCCGCTCTCACTTTGGGGTTGGGGCGAGGCTGCAATTACTCCTACTGCTGAGAAGCCGGGCGATGGATGGGCAATTACCGGTGCATATCCGCTCGCCGCAAGGCATACCGCGCAGCTTCCTGAATTCGAAGAAGTCGGGTGCAAATGACTTGCTTCTAACCCATCGAACAACAGGACAAGGATGATAGTACTGAACGCTACCCAGCGCCGGAGGGCATCTGCTCCGAATTGGTACTCAGACAAAATACGACAACCCACGGGTTTTTGCACTAATCCGGAATATAGCACGCGCACCATTCGGTAACAACGTGTTCGGTCGGAACCGCCGTGTCCCACGATCTGAGAATATGGTTATTCGTCTCAGTTAGTAAAGTCTAAATCGGTGCTGCAACCGAATCGGCGATATCAGCATTCCCAAATGCCTTCTTGGATTCATAAACTGCTCTCTCAACAAGTTGCTAGTTAACAATTTGAACAAGTCCAGCTACGCATAATCGGGCCGATCCAAAACTGATGTCGAAGCCGGAATGGCTTTTTGGCCTGAGCGCCCGGCGAGCCGATCCATATAGAGATACACAACGGGGGTAGTAAACAGAGTAAGAGCTTGGCTGAAGATCAATCCGCCGACAATGGTGATTCCTAGTGGCTGGCGAAGCTCG
>JALYIM010000061.1 GCA_030775785.1 Acidobacteriota bacterium | reverse complement strand
GGAAAAAGTTACACAGTATCATTCATCATTCCCATTTCGATGGTTCACCCTATCCCAAAGAAGACTGTCCTATTTACCAAGCAGCTAGAAGTGGCAAGTCTGCCCACGTTGACAGTGAGCTATTTTTCCGTCTGGATGGCACGAGCTTCCCCGTCGATTATCGCGTGCATCCCATTGTTCGCGATGGCGAGGTGCGGGGAGCTATCACCACGTTCACCGACATAACCGAGCGCAGGCGCACCGAGGAAGCCTTTCGACAGACTTTAGAGCGCCTCCGATTTGTTATGGAATCGATGCCTCAGAAAATCTTCACTGCCACCGCATCTGGAGAAGTCGACTACTTCAATGCTCAATGGATGGAATTTACTGGACTCTCATTTGAGCAGATCAGAGCGTGGGGATGGACTCAGTTTATTCATCCAGACGATGTGCAGGAAAACGTCGAAGTGTGGAAACATTCACTTGAGTATGGTGAGCCCTTTCACTTCGAGCACCGTTTCCGGAGTAAAGAGGGCCAGTACCGGTGGCATCTTAGCCGCGCGCTTCCCTTCCGAGACGAGAAGGGCAAAGTTCTCATGTGGATTGGCTCAAACACAGACGTGCACGATAAGAAGCAAGCGGAGATTGCGCTGTTGAAATCGGAAAAGTTGGCTGCAGTGGGTCGCCTGGCAGCCACAATTGCCCATGAGATTAACAACCCATTAGAGGCGGTGACTAACCTTTTATATCTCGCGAACAAAGATACAAGCATGAGTGAGCGGTCGCGCAGCTATCTCCAGACCGCTGGCAAAGAGCTCGATCGAGTTGCTTTAATCGCTCAGCAAACTCTCGGGTTCTATAGGGATCGTACCCTTCCAGATTGGGTAGACGTATCTGAAACGATCAATGAGCTTCTAGCCGTTTACTCTTACAAGTTTCGTAATCACGATCTTGAATTGAAGAAAGAACTTGATGAGTCTGCGAAGGTGTTTGCTTCGGCCGGAGAATTTCGCCAGGTCTTTTCCAACTTGTTTATAAATGCCCTCGACTCCATTTCTCAAAGTACGGGGGGTCGTATAAGAATTCGCGTAAGATCTTCACGCGATTGGCGTAATAGTGGTCGAAATGGCGTTCGCATAAGTATCGCTGACAATGGATCTGGAATCAGTTCGCAGCATAAAGTGAAAATTTTGAGCCTTTTTTTACGACAAAAGAAGACATTGGAACAGGTCTCGGATTGTGGCTGTCGCAGTCTTTAGTACAGAAATATGACGGACGGATTCAAGTGCGGAGCCGGGTGACACCGGGCGAGAGTGGGAGCGTGTTTTCTGTATTCTGGCCCGCAGGGCCTAACGATGGGCCGCCAGAGCTGGATGGTGAGAAGAATCGCATTTGAGACAACTGACCAGCCGTCGGTTTGAAAGACCGGCGGCCAGTAGGATTCAAGATATAAGAAGTGAACAATAAACCAAGATTGCAAGCCTTGAAAAACGGGGTCGCTGTGCGCCATAGCGAATTGACCGTCAGATGCTATAAGAAGAATTTCTGTCAGGTGGTGTTAAACTTGCGCCGGTTTCGCCGTCTCGGAGCGTTGCTCTGCTTTTTCGCCGTACATATCGCGATCGGCGCTGTCTAGCAGCTCATCGAGCGTTTGGCCATCGCACCACTCCGCAGCACCGATGCTTAGCGTGAGCATGAAATCGTCAAGGTGCTTGCCACTATTCCAGAGCTCCACACCCATTCGGATACGGTTGATGACGTGCAAGGATTCTGCTGCCGTGGTTTCCGCAAGAATCACAAGAAACTCATCTCCGCCATATCGAAAGACTGCGTCCGAACCACGCACTGAAATTTTTAGCAAAGATGCAGTGTCAGCCAGGACCATGTCGCCGGTTAAGTGTCCAAATTTTGTGTTGACGTCTTTGAATTTGTCAACGTCGATTAAAAGTATGGTAAGAGCTTTCTTCGAGCGGCGCGCTTGGCTGATCAATCTTCCTGCTACGTCATTGAGAGAGTGGCGATTATAAATCTCAGTGAGCGGGTCGGTAAACGACTGCTGCCGGACGAGTTCGTTTTGCATAGTCTTTGCGACTAATTGCTCGCGAACACGGCGCAATTCCAAACGTTTCCACGCTAGATGGATATTTAGCACCGCTATAACGCCAACCAGCCCTAAAATGATGGATGGTGATGCGCTAAACTCGAAGTGGATATCATGTTGCCCTCGGATCACCGAGGGCAAAAGAATTACCAACAATCCCGCGCAGATTCACAGTCCTGCGAGGGAAGAGATTACCCACAGTTCCCAGTCTCGTTTTTCCAGGCGGGACAGCTGGCTCCCAACCTTCGCTAAAATGCTCTCACTCTGCATCTTTACCTATTTCGCAGCTCGGTCGCACTGATTCATGCGAGTTCGATTTCTTCGGAATAAACATGAGCGCAGGAACGAAGGCCCGCTCGTCAGCAAAGGGACCATACTGTGACGTCGTACTTCGCAGTGCCCTGATCGAAGGCTTTGACCACAGAGCCTTATTGTGACTGGGGTGCGGGCCGGGATCAAGTAACTAAGGTAAGGAAGCCGGAAATTGATTGATGATTGAACGGATTTTAACCTGACAGTAGCACTCGCTTCATTGGATGCAAACTAGCAGCCCCGCCCGCAGTGAGTGCCGCAAAACCTCCGATCTGTTTAAACAGGTCGGACGGGACTAGCGGTTCAACTCCCGCGTGGAAGCACGCTTTCTAGCGGTGACCCCTTCGTCGGCCGCTTAGTGCGGCAGCCCCGTGAAGGAAGCCTGAAGATCCGAGCGTTTTAAGCGCTCTCGCGAAATCGATGGGTCTTGAGGAGACGCAGCTCTTGGGAAAAACCCGGATCCAAGAGCGCTAAGTTCGCCTGCTGTGACGGTTCTTGACGAGACGGATGCATAACAAAGGCAATGATTCCACCGTGGCAATTGTTTAAAAATAGGGTGGCTAAGTCCCGACGAACCGCTTCGTGAAGCGTGTGACAGAGTAAGAGCACGCCACACTGGCCCATTTCTATCTCGTATCGGGCATTTATTTCCGCCTCCGAACTTAGAATCCGGAACGTACGACATTGCGGATCTCGACCCTGGTCTGGGGGAACATCTATTCGAGGGGGAAACTTACTCTGGACAAAACCTGTGGCCACTTGGCTTATGATTGCGCCGCCGTACTCGATCTAGCGACGGAATCGGGCCGCCCACAGAGCGGATAGAGCGTCTGCCGCTTCGGCCAGTGTGCGTTTTGTTGGAGGTTGGTCCCCTCAGTTCGTGTCAGAAGTGAACGTTGCCGCTGGAGATGCGGCTCAAAGACTCTGAGAGTGGTGACTGCCCGATTTGTAGGACAACCATGGCTGCTTCGAAGATCTGTTTTGGATTGGGGTGGTTATGGTAGGCGCTCATGACTCACCCAGTTCATCGCGTTCACAACGTAGCTGCAATACATTTGAGTCTCGACCAAGCGTGGATCGAACGGTACTGGTGTCATTGCGCGCAGGTAGACGAACTCCGCTATGAGAAGAAGTCTTCGTTGCTTTTTCCCTATTTCATGACTTAAAACCCAGAGAACTGGATATTGCACAGAAGTCTCCACCACCTTCTCAGGCTTCTGTAGATTGAAGTACCAGTAAGTAATTCGCCTCTGGAAAATATAGCGCCATGGGTGCATTTAAAGAAGGTAAAGCATGTAGACCACGTTCTCTGTACACTTTACCGATTCACGCAGCTCACTCCGTCACCTCTCCTCCGCTTACTAGATTAAGGAACGAGAGCACTCTGGTCTGGGGGCCGAATTCTGAAAAGCTCGTGCCCGCTATCCCTCGCACTTGAGGGTGCGCTCTACACCGAAGTTGGCGGGCCCAATCCACCGACTTCAATCCGTGGAGGTGGTGGGGTTCCCACACAACCCCGCCTCCAAAGCGTGCGTCAGAAAGGGTTCGAGGCAACCCCGACCACGCCGTCGAGCTGACGGCTGTACGCGTAGGTCGTCTTGAGCGGGGACGCAGCAACAGAGTAAACATAAGTCCCGGTTTCTTGATCGTAAAATCTTAGCTCCGCCCCGTCCGAAACGCGATAGAAGCGAAGTGTCCCGTGCTCCGGTTGTGGTGAGACCTCGTCATTGCCCGCAAGCAGGGAGAAGCCGTCAGCAGAGTACGCGATCGAAGTCACCGAGCCAAGCAGGCTCAGGAATCGAATCCGGGACCACGAGGTGGTATTCCAACTTCGGATGCTGCCATCGAGGCTGGCGCCGGAAACTTGCGTGCCATCGGGCGAGAAAGCTACGGAGACAACCGAACTTGAGGGGCCCGTCAGAGTGTGGAGCAAGGCACCGTCGGCTACACGCCAAATCTTGACCGCGAAGTCGTCGCCGTCGGCCAAGAGTAGGCCATTCGGAGAGAAGGCGAGGGCACGGACGTGGGAGCCGTCCTTTATGGTCCGCACAAGCGAGCCGTCGCTTGCACGCCAGAGTTTGGCCGTTCTGTCATCACCACCGGTCGCGATGATTGTACCGTTGGGGGACCAAGCGACGGCACGGGTTGCGTTGGAATGTCCGGCGAGCTTGAATATGGCAACCCCGTCGGCGATGCGAAAGACTGTTGCATTGAACGAGGTACCATTTGTCCGGCCATCAAGAATTCGCGTGCCGTCAGGCGAGTAGGCCAGCGCATTGATGGTAGAACGGTCTCGGATGCTCCTGACGACTACCCCGTCAGTCGCCCGCCGAATGCGGATGAAGAGTCCACCAGCGGCGTGCGTAACGAACTGGCCGTCAGGTGAGAACACAACCGCTCCCGCCGCATCCGGTATGCTCCAGACAATATTAGGAGGACCCTGCGCAGCGCAGATCGTGGCAAAGGAAACCAGTAGAAACGAACCAAGGAGTCGGAACCTAATAGATGTCTTCACAGTTCACCTTCTCGCTTTAGATTGGGACATCAGACTCGGACAGTTTGGCCCATTGGGACGGCGAAGGTGTCAAGGAAATGTAAAAGTTTTGGCTCGTGATGGTCTGCCGCTGCAGAGCCTTAAACAAAAAAATGCTCACAGGTTGTTGGATGTAATCTCGCATTCCATCACCCACGGCCGGACCGATCCCATGAAATTCTTGTGCTCCGTATGTGCTCCGTTGGATCGCGGGGCGACACGCGGGCATGCCGAATTTCAGTCCCCCATACACAATCTCAAAGTAACCGATAAGAGCTGCCATCCTCAGTTAGAAAAACGTTTTACCATTCATTGGGTACCTTTACCTTGATGCCGGCCGATCCAGGATGGGTAGGCCACGCGCCTACATCAACCAAACAAAGGCTTTCGAGGTGGCCACTCCTGAAACATCCCCCCAGCCGGCTGGCAACCCATTAGAGGAATTCTGCTGGCCTTTTTTTGGCCAAGCTAGGGTCTGCCCTTTAGTCCCCAGATTGGTGAAAATCCCACAAGCGAAATTTGGATGCAAGCCAGCGAGACTAATCTTACGTCGCGGTGTTCTAAAGTAGGTGGAGAAAGTTATGAGACCGAGGTTTTTGACAAAGGTTTCAGCAGCAGCGCTGGCGATTAGTGTGGCCCTGCTCAGCAGCTTGACGATCACGCGGTGCCGGGTTGGAGATAAAGCAAGCCGTCTTCTTGCGTCGCGGGCGAAGATAAGTCCGCGTGATTTTGATCTTGAACGAGAGCTGCCCCCCGAAATTGGCTGGCTGTGACCTGTCCTCGCGGACAGAATGCAATATTTTCGACTCGCCTGAACAGGCGGACGCTCTTTCGGACATCGTTACAGCCACCGGGGCGGTATAACGGCTACCCTGACATGGTCCCCAACCAGCACTAATTTCCAACGGCGAAACCCGCGAGGGCGCTTGTACATGGGATAAGTTTTTGCGGACCGCCGATGAAAAGGACCATTAAGGTTGACGATGACAAAAGCCTCCGTTCGCGCGATGGATCCAATAGCTCCCGTCGGCACCGACTATTTAACGAAAACCCCTGATATGCAATCCTCGACAGATATTATCGCTCAGAATGCCGGCGATGCCTGCGCAACTGGATATCGATCCCAAACATTGCTCCGTAAACATTAATGCCATAATTCCTAACGCCCCTGATCTTGCCGCTATTGGACGCATGTATTCCGAAACTGTCCGCCAGACTGCGCGTACGCGGCCAGGTCCTGGGTTGCAATATCAAAGGCTCGCGATGTGTATACCTTCTTGATCGAGATATTGAGTGTAGTACCTTTATCCGCGCGATCTAAACACTACCTTCTTTGTTAAAATTAAAATTGGAAAATTTGTGAATGGTGTGCCTGTCTGAAAGCTGGCGGTGCCGCTAGCCTCCCAACTCCAGGCGATCTTGCGTATGAGCCCATTTCGATTGCGGAGCGCTCGGTCTAGCGGCAGGTCTCAAAGGCCGCTGATCACGAGTCGGTGCCTCACATCGAAGATTTGCCAATCCGCGGTTAAATGCGAAATTGAAGGCATTAGTAAAAATCCACGTGTGGTAGCAAAATCCGGACTGGTCATCAATGGTATTTGCGAGGGCGTAGGCGGCCCAAATGTCAAAGCCATGGCTGAGTCTTTGGTCAACAGTAAATTGAAATTGATTACTAGGTGATGATCCCTTGCTCCGTGGGGCATCCCATTGATCCAGATTACTTCGTGACGTGGTCCACGAAAACGCTTATTATGTGGCGCGATCGAGAAGTGATTCAGCAAGGGATAGCGGCAAGGGGAAGAGAGCTATGAGCACACAGCGGAGAGACAAATTCAAGTCAACGACTCTGACTGGATTAGCGGTCTTAATTGCCTGTCTTGCAATGGCGGCGGGTATTCACGCGGCGTCCACTGAGACAGCGCTCGATCGCTACGTCAAAGCTCCCGATCGGAACTATAAATATGAATTGATCAAGACAATTCCTGGCAACGGATACATAACCTACGTTCTCAACATGACTTCGCAACAATACTTGACCGAGGCGGAGGTCAACCGCGCTGTCTGGAAGCATTGGCTCACTATCGTGAAACCCGCCCAGGTCAAAACTACAATCGGACTTCTGTTTATCAGCGGCGGAGACAACGGAGACGGCCCGCCTAAACAGGCAGACGCACTGGCTTCGGACATCGCCACAACCACCGGTGCGGTAGTGGCTACCCTGAACATGGTCCCCAACCAGCCACTAATTTTTGACGGCGAGACACGAGAGCGTTCCGAGGATGCGATTATCGCTTATACATGGGACAAGTTTTTGCGGACCGCCGATGAAAAATGGCCCTTAAGGTTGCCGATGACAAAAGCCGCGGTGCGCGCGATGGATGCGGTCTCGAACTTTCTCAAATCTGCCTCCGTCGGCGGCCTTACCGTTGACAAATACGTCGTCTCTGGTGAATCAAAACGAGGATGGACAACGTGGACGACCGCCGCAGTCGACAAGCGTGTCATAGCAATTATGCCGATGGTGATTGATCTCCTTAATATTATTCCTTCTTTCACTCATCATTACCGCGTCTATGGAAAATTTTCTTCCGCACTCGACGACTATGCACAGGCCGGGATAATGCCATGGACGAATACCATTGAGTACAAAAAGCTGATGACTATCGAGGAGCCGTTCGAGTACCGCGACAGGCTCACCATGCCGAAATTCCTTGTTAACGCGTCCGGCGATCAATTTTTCTTGCCTGATTCGTGGCAATTTTATTTTTCCCAGCTTAGGGGAGAAAAGTATCTTCGGTATGTGCCCAACGCCGACCACGGTGTACGAGATAACTCCGATGTCGGGGAAAGTGTTACTGCCTATTTTGCGTCCATCGTCAAAGGCACCAAACGCCCGGAGTTTAGTTGGCATATCGGGGAAAAAACCGGAAAGATTTTCGTAGGCACGAGGGCTAAACCCTCGTCGGTGAAACTGTGGCAGGCACACTCCGAGACGCGAGACTTCCGATTGGAGAAGATTGGACCCGCGTATAAGAGCAGTGATCTAACTGCGGTAAGCCCCGGTCACTATATTGCCCAAGTGAAGAAACCTGCGAAAGGCTACGTTGCCTACTTTGTCGAACTTACTTATCCATCGGGCTGCAAATATCCTTTCAAGTTCACGACCGGCGTGAAGGTTCTCCCCGATACTTATTCTTTCGGTCCTCCTATGTTCACTCCTCCGCAAGGTTCCCATTCCCGGGCAAACTAGCGGACTCCAGATTGGACGCTCGTGAGGTCATGGCGGCTTAATCAGGGCGGTCCTGTTTCGTCCCCTAGCAGACCCGAAATAAAAATTAAACATTTCTCCAAGCCGATCGATAATCCGGTTGTTGTACCCTGTTGCGATGGAAACAGTGCGATTCACCGTTAGCTTCTTTCTTTTTGCCTTCTTAAATGTAGCGTCAGCTCTACAGGGCCCGACTCAACCGAAATCTCCCCCTTCCCTTCTATTAGGGACAGCGTGGTATCCCGAGCAATGGCCCGAGTCATTGTGGCATGCGGATCTCGCTCTCATGGAGCAGGCTGGAGTGCGCATGGTCCGCATCGGCGAGTTCGCATGGAGCCGCATGGAGCCCAGTGAAGGTCACTACGACCTGGACTGGCTAGATCATGCGATTACGGCTGCGTCGCGCCATGGAATCTACACCGTGTTGGGGACCCCGACCGCGGCCCCGCCGGCGTGGCTGACGCAGAAATATCCCGCAACTCTCCGCATGGAGCAGACAGGGCGAGTCGCGGAACACGGGAACCGTCAGCAATTCAATTTTGCCAACGAAAAATATCGGGAGCTAAGCCGGAAAATTGCCGAGCAGATGGCGAAGCGCTTCGGACACAATCCTTATGTGCTGGGCTGGCAAATTGACAATGAATATGCCGAAGTGTCCTTCGACTCAAAAACCAGGATGCAATTCCAACAATGGCTGAAGCACCGATACGGAACACTGGACAATTTGAACGCTCGCTGGACGACCGCTTACTGGAGTCAAACTTATTTCGATTGGAGTCAGATTCCAATTGAGACAGAAGAGGGCAATCCAGGACTACTGTTGAGCTGGAAGCGGTTTGTTACTGACACGTGGCGCAGCTACCAGAGAAACCAGCTTGACGTGATCCGCGAAAACTCTGATCCACG
>JALYIM010000060.1 GCA_030775785.1 Acidobacteriota bacterium | reverse complement strand
CGGGTGTGACGCGGGCGGCAAGAGTTTCCATAGCTTTGTCGAGTGCGAGCAGGGTCCCGACACTGTTGTCATCGAGAGCTGCGGCCGCGGGCGCCGGGGACACCATGGCGGCTTTCGCCACCGGAGTTGCCATGCCTTGATAGCCCACGAACACTGCTAGAAGTGCCAACACGCCTACAGTGAGGAAGCGCATGGTTGAGGTTTTTACAGCCTTGGTGAACCATCTGTTCGGTCTCATCTATTGTTCTCCTTAAAATTGTCCTACTGGTTAATCAACTAATTCTTTAGTTACTAACGCCACAGCAATTCAACTTTTATATTCATGGAGTTCTAAATTTTCTTTGCGGGAGTTACGCTGCCGTCGAGGAAAACATGTTTCGAGTTGTACGTATGCTCGATTGTGACCTGCCAAACAGAGATATTCAGCGAAGAAGCTCCAAATTCGTCATATCGCTCCGCAGCCATCACAAGCAGCAACGTTCGGGTCTGCGGGGAAGCTTCCATCCTCGCCATTCTTTGATATGGATTATTTGATTCAGCTCGGAATCCGGCCGCTTCTATCGGACTGTTCTCGGCTTGCGCAACACTGGCGTTTGCGGGAGGAGAATGCTTTGGCCGCGATGCAGAAAGCTTCTCAGGCGCTGAAAGAACTCTGGTTGTGGTCTTCAACACTGTAGAGTGCAATTCCTGCGAATTTGTCACTGCGCGAGCTTGTAAGAGCTGCGGAGCCACTCGCGTTGGCTGCACGGACGCCGTGGAACCTAACGAAGCCCCATCGTGAAATGCAACCAACTGCGGGAAGTTCGTAACCGAAACTGCGGCGGCAACCAATAGGACCGGCATTACGACCAACGAAAGCGCCCAAGTCTTCGTGCCCGCCAGCGGGCGCTCTACGTTCAGGATGTGAGCGACGCGGCGGGAGGTTTCGCGCACTCTGCCAATAACCATCTGCGCCATCGCAACACCGCGCCGCGAGAAAACCTTCTCAGCCACCGAAACCAGGCACTGCGCATACGCGCGGGAGTCCGTCGTTTCGGCCAGAACAACGTCATCGCAAGCCATCTCGCGTTCCAAACTCAGTTTTCTTTCCAGCCACCACACAGCAGGATGAAAGAAAAAGACCGCGCGCAGCAGTTTCTGCGCGAGGTTGGTCCAGTCATCCCAACGGCGAACGTGAGCGAGTTCGTGGATCAGAATCTTGTTGAGCTCGTCCGCGTCGAACTCCCGCAACGCCCACCGTGGCAAAACGATCGCAGGGGAGATCAATCCCAATACCGCGGGCACCTGGACGTTATCCGAAACGCAAATCGAAACGGGCCTGAAGCCGGCAAACTTATGGAGCGTGTTTCGCACGACCGGATCGAGAGTTGATACTTCAAGCGGAACACACGCTCGCCGGATTTCTCGCAGCCGCCTCACACTGGCCGCCAGCCGGCCAAGAGCTACAAACGAAGCCACGGCCCAGACAGCGAGGAAATAGACAGCCCAAGACGAAGGAACTGTGACCCGCGCCTCTGGGGCGGAAACCACAGGAGTGTGGCCCAGCAGTCGGAAGCAGGGAAACGCTGCAACTGCGAGCATCAGAAAATAATAGAGTGCAAACCTGTTACTCGAATTCTGCCCGCGCACTTGTCGCGAGAACACGGCGATGATCGCGGCTACGACCACCGCTATCGCGGTCCCTTGTACCGTGCCGTTAACTATTTGCGAAGCGAACTCTTCGATACCATGCAGAAGGAAGGGCGTAGTAATCATTTCCTGGCATCCTCCAAAAGCTTCCGCAGCCGCTTAAGTTCTACGGCATCAAGGCTGGCGTCTTCGAGGATATTAAGCATCAGCAATTCCCGGGAATCGTTGAAGAACCGCTTCAATAGGTGTCCTACTTCCGATCTAGTCGCTTCTCCACGCTCAATGCAAGTCGAGTAAATGTGTGCGCGGCCATCCTTAGAGTGTTCGACGTAGCCCTTTTTTTCCAAAATTCGGATGGTGGTCAAAACCGAGTTGTAGGCCAGCGGCTTCTTCTTTGGCAGCGAGTCCTGCACCTCGAACACAGTAGAGGGGCCCCTCTGCCACAGTACATCCATCAATCGAAGTTCGGCTTCCGTGAGGGTGGGCGATTTCCTTGGGGGCACAGTTTGTCTCCAGCACATCCAGTGGCTGCTAGGTTAGACGTGAGCGCGTATGAAACGTCAACTAATAATTTAGTTGCGACTGACTCTTAGAATGGTTGCCTCGAGATCTCAGAGCCTGCTGAGCCCGTCGGACGTTACAATCCATGAAGTCTTAGATAATTGAGAGTGTGAGGACATTGAACGAGAAAGCTCCCATACGGGCCGTTGTCTTCGATTATGGCAAGGTGCTCGCACGGCCTCCTCTTATCTCCGATGTGCAGGCCATGGCCCAAATCTTTGGTGTTACCGTCGAGCGCTTTGAGGAACTCTACTGGGGAACTCGGCTGGCATACGATCGTGGTGACGTGGATGTGGTTTCTTATTGGACGAGTGTTGCCGCCGAGGCCAGCAGATCTTCGTGTGCGCCAAACGGTACGAGCGCCTCCGTCGCGCTAGCGTCCGCCATCATTGAAAACCTTATCGAGATAGACACCAGGAGCTGGTCGCGGCCCGATGAAGCCACGGTCCAATGGGCTCTTCAGCTGAGGCAGGCTGGACTGGAATTAGCGGTGTTATCAAACATGCCGCTCGAACTTAGTCGCAGGCTGGTGGCAGATTGCCAGTGGCTTTCAGTGTTCGATAAGTTCACTTTTTCATGCTACGCGAGAGCCGTTAAGCCAGAAGCGGCCATCTATCGCGCGTGTCTGGATAAATTGCACACGCCTTCTCATAAAGTTTTATTTCTCGATGACCGCGCGGAAAATGTCGAGGGCGCGATTGCAGCCGGAATGCAAAGCGTGGTGTTTGACGATTTAGAGAGTACGATGGAGCGCGTTGCGACTAAATTTGATGTGCCGCTTCCCGCGCGGAAATGAGTATCACTCGATACTTTACGCATTCCGGTAGATGGGATAATTTTCAATTTTTGCATGCAGCAGGCGCTGTAAGCCCTAAAATATAAATGGCGAACATCGGAGAGAACTGAATGGAAACAGTTGGAACCAAAGCTTCACTGACAGTTTCGGCGCCAAAAACTACCGACGGCAAAGCCATGGCGATGGTTACCACGTTGTTTTTCATGTGGGGGTTTCTAACCTGCCTGAACGATATTCTGGTGCCGCATCTAAAAGCGATTTTCGATTTGAGTTATGCCAAGGTGATGCTGATTCAGTTTGCTTTCTTCTCCGCTTATTTTGTTTTTTCACTTCCCTCGGGAAAAATAATCGAGTGGATTGGTTACAAAAAGACCATGGTGGCGGGATTATTCACCATGGGAGCGGGGGCGCTATTGTTCATCCCCGCCGCCAGCGTTCCTTCATTCCCGCTGTTTCTCGCAGCATTGATCGTTTTAGCCGCGGGCATTACCGCTTTGCAGGTTTCAGCTAATCCGTATGTGGCTGTGCTCGGGCCTCCTGAGACTGCCTCCAGCCGCCTGAACCTGACGCAGGCGTTCAATTCACTCGGCACGACAATTGCTCCTTACCTTGGCGGGCTGTTTATTTTGAGCGCGGCCCCCAGAAGCATGGAGGAGTTGCGCCAACTTTCGGAGCCGATGTTGCAGGCTTACCGTCAGCAGGAGGCCTCCTCGGTCAAGCTTCCGTATCTTGGGCTGAGTCTCATCGCCATCGCTCTCGGCACGGTCATCGCACTCTACAAATTGCCTGTGATTGCGTCCGCCGATCCCCACGAGGCGGGACATCCGATTGGCACCAGTATTTGGAAATTCCGTCACTTGTTGCTTGGCGCAGTTGGGATCTTTGTATATGTCGGCGCGGAAGTTTCCATTGGCAGCTTTCTGGTGAACTACTTCAGCCAGCCGGACATCGGTAACATTTCACAGAAAGCCGCTGCCGGATTCGTTTCGTTCTACTGGGGCGGAGCCATGGTTGGCAGGTTTATCGGGTCAGCAATTCTGCAACGAGTACGCACCGGAACAGTGTTGGGCCTGGCTGCGGTAATGGCATTTCTTCTCGTCACGATTTCGATGATCACCACCGGACACGTTGCAATGTGGAGCATCATTTTCGTAGGACTGTTTAACTCAGTAATGTTTCCGAGTATCTTCACTTCCGGCATTGCAGGACTTGGCCCGCTGACCGGCAAAGGATCCAGCATCATGATTATGGCAATTGTCGGAGGCGCAATCCTCCCGGTGATCGTTGGGGCGCTGGCGGACCGGATCGGCATCCATCATGCGTTCCTGCTGCCCGCAATCTGTTATCTCTACATCGTGTACTACGGGTTCCGCGGCTCGCGTCCGGTTGCAGTGCTGGCTTGAGCCTGACGCTGAATTCTTACCACTTCGGGTGCGGAGGGACTGCCAGGAGCGGCGTCACCCATTAAGAGGTGGAGCGGCCTGCAAGGCGATCCGATATCGAGGTGCAGGCCTTGCGAAAGTGTGCTGGCGCGTGCACCGTGTTCTCGAGAACCGAGTCCGGCAATACAGTTATGGCTTGGGCGGCTATCTTTTCCTGCAGCTCGAGCATTCGGCGGCCAAGGCGCACACGGGCCTTCAATTCCTCGCTTACGAACGGTTTTGTGATGTAATCATCGGCGCCAGCGCGCAGGCCCGCGATAATGTCGGCCGAATCATTTCTAGCGGTAAGAAGAATCAGGTAAATTCCTGTCGTTTTAGGATGGGCTCGCAACTCGCGACACAACTGTGGTCCTGTCATCCCTGGCATCATCCAATCCAGCAGCGCCATACGAGGAGAATTTTCCTGGAAAAGCATATTTCGCGCTACCAGGCCGTCATCGCAGATCACTACATCGAAGTCCGGCGAAAGCAATTCCGCTAGAAGGCTTCGGAAGAAAGGATCGTCTTCCGCAATAAGAATTTTCACAACTTCACCTGGCCTGCTCGAGCAAAAGAGGCTCCATTTCGGCGATCTGCGCCTGTAGGAGTTCGGCAAAGTGAGCAGCTCGAGGCATGTCTCCGGTGGCACCCGTGGTTTCTAGCTGGCGCGCGGTCTCGGATAGTTGGTTCGCTCCCAGATAGCTTAGTTGCTCGCGCAAAGCGCGGGCCGCGTGCTGCAAAAGTTCGGGCTGTTTATTTGCCAGGCCCTGTGCGATCTCGGCCAATATCTTTGATTTCCCTTCAACAAATACATGCATCAGGCGATTCAAAAGCGCTTCGTCACCTCCGGTCCGGGCCAGGACATCATATTTATCCCAGCCAGGCCTCTTGCGCTGAAAAATGTCGGCGGGAGTAAAGAAAATTTGCAGCACTCCGTCGAGTCCTTGCAGACTCACTGGCTTGACCATGTAATGGTCCATGTGGGCGGCAAAACAGCGGTCGCGGTCTCCGCCTTTGCCGTGGGCGGTCATGGCAATGATGGGAATATGGCTGCCTGATTGTTGTTCTTCCAGCTTACGGATGCGGGCTGCGGCCGCCATGCCGTCCAGTTTGGGCATGCGGATGTCCATAAAAATCAAATCGAAAGCGCCTTTGGAATAGAGCGCGACCGCCTCCTCCCCATCGTTCGCCACCGTCACAACGTGGCGCATTTTTTGTAACAGGCGGGTAATCAAAGTTTGACTGAGAGTATTGTCCTCCGCCACCAGAATGTTCAGGCACCGGGCGCGCTCGCGGATGCTCTTCTCCATTCCTATGACCCAAGGATAGATTTCAGATACGGCTTTGTCGGGAGCTGGCTTGAATGACATGATTACTACTCCATAAAAAGACATATCGTCTGCTGCGTTGGCGGGCTTTAGGACCCTACAGTTGGATCCTTTGACAATTTGATAACAGCTACTCATTTCGGGTCGCTGATGTACATCGTTTTCGAAAACGCGGTGTCCCGTTTCTGGAATTCTGATTTCCACACTTGGGCGGAATTACCCTTGCCGAGAGTGCAAGTTTGGGAATGGCAAGAGAACCAAGAGTATCTACATGCTTTTCGCGTGGAATCGCCTTTGGTTCTGCTAACATTTCTGGCCATAGCATTTGAGGTTTCCAATTGGCGATTGCCACACAGCCTCGGGCCCGAAGGTCGCCATCCCGCGTCGCCACCGATAGCTGGTTTCTGCAGGAGAGATCTTGATTCATCCGGCAAAACGTGTGCGCAGGCGCCACTCCCGCAAACAGAGACGGATTCGTCGCGCCGTTTTCACGTTAAGCATTGTGATTTGCGGTCTGATAGCAGTGGGCACTGCGCGTCAATTTTCTTTTTCCTTTAGGCTGGCATCTTTTCTTACGGCTTCAAGGGCTGGTTCTGAGTGGAGCCAAGGCGATCCCAGTCGGAACTTGGCGCTGCTTGCTGCTGAAGTTCATCCGGACCAATCCGGCGCGTCGGTGAAGGCGCCCGTCCATATCGTGTATCCATATTCGGTCGTGGCCGGAGGAGTACTTACGCCCGACGAATTGCGCGCCGCCAGCGAACGGGATCCCCTGGTGGCACTCCACTATGCGGGATTTGATTTTCGCAATGCCCGAGTTATCCGGCTGAAGCATCCAAGGCTGGTTTATCTTTCTTACCGCCACAAGGAAAAGATTTTTTGGACGAAGCGGCAAGTGAAGTTGTGTGCGGGAGAGCAGGTGCTGACTGACGGTAAGATCGTCGCGCGCACGCGCTGCGCCAACCGGGTTTCGGCAACTCCGCAAGCTGCGATCTCGGCGGAGGAGCCGGCTGCGGCCGAAATGGAAAGACCGCTGGCCTCGGGCGGCACTGCGCTTGGCACGCCATTCCCGGTAAAGTTTGAGTCGGCGTTGTTAAGGCAGAGGCCAGATTGGTTTGATCCGGCAGATCCACCCACTTCCGCTTGGGGATACGGGCCATTCGCAGGCAATTATTATCCGATCACCTTCCCGCCACCGCTGCCCGGCGGTGGCGGAGTCTGCCAGCCGCAGAAATCAAAAAAGAACGCAGAACTGGAATCTGTCGCCCAAAGCGAGGGCAGCCTGAAACCAAAGAGGGCTGCTTGTACTCCTGGCACTCCCGGTCCGCCGCCAGGCCCCCCTGCCACAATTCCCGAGCCTGACACGTTTATTCTTTTTGGCTCTGGAATCGCGGGCATATATCTTTGTCACCGCAAAATGGGACACCGCAGAGGGTCTGCGTAGCCCCTGATAGGTGCTAGAACCCACGTGTATTTCGCTAACCCGGTTTACTGCTAAGATCTGAATTCACCCGCATGCAGGCTCCGATTCGATCCCGCATTTCTATAATTGTGGCCATTGCATTCTTCGTTGGCCTTCACGAGTATTCGTTTGCTCGTGCACAAGAAACGGGCCAGGCGAACATTACCGTGCAGCAAATTTCGTTCGGCTCAGGTGCAGGAGCTGAGGTCAAAATTGCACTGAGTCAGCCAGTTATCCCATGCACCATGCTGTTGAGCTCGCCTGCTCGGCTGGTAATTGATTTGCCCAATGCTTTGACGGGATCCGAGCTGGGCAAAAACGCAATCGGAAACGACCAGATCAAGTCAGTCCGGGTGGGGCTGTTTCAGGCTAACCCCCCGGTGACACGCGTGGTCGTGGATTTAAAAGAAAACCAGGGGTACGAAGTTCACGCGTCGGGAAACTTGTTGCTTGTGACGATCACGAACCCTGGGCGGCAGGAAAACACTATCGCTTCCGTCCAGCACGCAACCACCACTCCCATTCCTAAGCTGATCAAGTCGGCAAGCACTGTGGCGGCACCCAAGACCAGGATTAATGCGCCCCAGTCCGCTCCGCGGTTTCAGGTGCAATCGGGCCGAGGAGGCGCGCTCACAATTCATGCCAGCAATGCCACGCTGGCCGAAGTTTTATTTGAAGTGCAGCAAAAAACCGGTGCAGAAATTCCGATCCCTTCAGGGGCTGAACAGGAGCGCGTAACGGCAGATCTCGGTCCCGGGCCAGCGCGCGACACGTTGTCTTCATTGCTTAATGGGACGCATTTCAATTTTGTGATGGTGGGCGCGGAAAGCGATCCGGGTAAACTGCGCAGCGTGATTCTCACACCAAAATTTGGAGATTCGCCGAAACCTGCTAACAACACGACCCCCGCGCCACTACAGGAATATCCCGAGCCCGAAGTTATTCAAATGGCGCCTGAGCCGGACCCTGCGACCGTTGAACTTCAGCCGGACGGCATTGCCCCTCCGCCCTCTGAACCGCCCCCGACGCCGCCAGACGCCGCCGCAGGGCCCCCCTCTGATCCGACGGTCCTGCCACCTCAATAAGCAGGGCAGATGTACAAAGCAACAATTAGTTGTGAATCAGGCGAACCGGAATTGGCGAGCCTGCACCCAGCACAGGTGTGCCGGTGGCCTGTCCGCAGCCGATTACATTGAGGATCGTGGCGTCTAGTTGACCACTGTTGCTGACGTCGTTGACGAAGAGCTGCAAGAATCCCACGATAGTGACGGCGCCGGCAATTGGCGCACCGTTATAAAGAGGTATTGTCACAACTGAGCTACTGCTGGAGATGATGTCGCCGCTCTGAATGTTGGTTTGAGAGTTGGATCCCACAAATGGGTTGTTGGATCCAGCGTGCCTCTGAAAAGGCGAAGTGCTTGTATCGAGCCAGTCCTGCCCACCGCCTCCACTTTGATGAATCGCGCACTGCCCACCAGTCTTCGCCGCTCCTCTTCTTCCGTTGGGATTAAGAGAAAAATCCACGTTAAGGGTCTGTCCGCACGCTAGCGGAGTGGGGTTGCAGCACTCAAGATTATTCTGGAAGCCACTGCTCGAGCTTGAGCAGTTCGGGCATGCGTTGGTAGCCACGGGCAAAGCCAACGGATAATACTGCCAGGCAGCAGGTGCATTCGCCGCACAGGGAGTGCCTCGCCTGCTTCGAGCGCAGTCCGCCGTCAGAGGAGTGCTTGGTGTTGTGCCGATCACCGAGGGGTTCGAAACCGCTCCAGTCGTGGGATTCACAAATGTTGCGCTGCCTCCGCCCGCACATAGTGATGGCGGGCTGCTGGCACTCCCCGGCGTTGGATCGCAGTTGGGCAGCAGTAAAGGTTTTACACAGCGTGGCGCGACCGGGACGCTTTCGCCGCCTCCCCCGCTAGTTGCACCAGAAGGGTTGTAGGCTTCGGCGGTGGCGGTTGCTTTTACCGATTGCAGACGACGACTCCATATGCGCGCGAAATAGATGGGGAGATTAGTTCGTTGCACGTCCACTGTGACTTGAGGGTTTGAGCAGGAAGGAGACGCGGCATTGGGAAAGTTGACATTGACCGCGAAAGAAGCCGACTGTCCGCCCACCGTATTCTGTTGCGCGATCGCAGTAGCCTGCTGCGTGATCAGCGTCTGCAGGCTGGGTACGGTTGCCAGAGGCGGACATTGCCCGGACGTGAATCCGCTGTCAGGGAAAAGTTTGGCGCCGGCAAGAGCGGCGGCATCCGCAGACCGCTGCGCCTCCGCCCGAAAGGTGTAGAGCGTAACTACATCAATCGCCAGGGCTGCCATCGCCAACACGCTGGTGAGCGCCACCGCCACCAGAATGAGAGTCTGTCCGCTTTCTCGATGCGCACGCAGCCGACCGACTCGTCGAATTTGGATTGCGATTGCGCGCGGCGTCATTTTTCCCTGTGATGAGAATCTCATATCTGTTCTAGAGTGCTGCTTTGCTCTCCTTCTAGATCAGTTCATGTTCGGAAACGTAGAAACGGTCGTGATTTGTACATTGCCATAGGAGGCCCCGGGAACCAGTGTCTGAATTATGCTATTGAACCGCCACTGATAGGGATAGCTGAGTGACACCCGAGTGCACAGCACTTTTTCTCCTGCCGAGGTCAGAGTCGCGTAGCCCCGCTCGATAGTAACTGTGAAACTGGAAGCGCGGGTACAACTCCCCGAGGCTGTCCAAGTCATTACCGCTGTGCTCGACAATGTGGGGTTCCCTAAGCCGCAATCATTCACTTGCGCCGCCAGCAGATAAGAATCAATCTCGTCGCGGATGGCGAGGATAGAAACTGGGGTCGTGTCGTCGTCAAGATCACTGGTCAGCTGGTTCGCGCCCAATAGCGCGGCCTCACGGGCTGCGTTACTCAACTTTTGCCGTAAGTTAAAAGCTCCGCTGAAATCGTAAATTCCCACGATGAAAACCGCGAGCAGGGGGAGGGCCACTGCAAATTCCAAGATTTGCGATGCCTCGGTGTCCCGCCAAAACGACTGGAAGCGGGCCAACAGTTTCGCGTAACTCGAGCGCGCCGGCATGATCATCAGTCTTGGTTTTTCATCTGTACGTCAGCCTTCAGCAATACTCTCTGAAAATTCAATGACGTGAAGGGAAAGTAGAATTGATATGGATACTGAAAACTCACTGACGATCCGCACACGGGTGAACTAACGCCCGTGCTGTTGCCGGGAGCATTGTTAAGCACAACATTCTCACAAACGTAAATTTTCTTGGCAGTGGTAGTGCAGGCCTGGGCTTGGGTCAGGCCGCCGCAGAATGTTAGCGAGGCGGGAGTGAACTTGGAAATCTTGTTCGGATCCAGGCTTGAGGCCTGAAGGCTGTTGAGAACCACGGTCTCCACTGACGCCGCTGGTGACTCGGCGTTTCCACAGGTAGCGCAAGTGAAGGTTGTCGCTACCTGCGCTCCCTCACGCGCTGCGTGAGCAATGGTCGAATAAATATTGAAGACGCGTCCGAACCAGTAAATGCCGAGCAGTAACATGAAAACCAGTGGCAAAACCAGAGCCAGTTCGAGGATTTCCTGGCCTGCGTCACCCGCGATGGTGTGGCCGCGAAATCGTCGGCAGCAGCGCGGTGGTTTCAATTTCCCCTTAGGTTGCATGGTCTGAAAGGCCCACACGAATCAAGATACTACCCAGAAGTGATGAACGGAATAGGCAAGAACGGCGAGAGCTACTGCTACCCCAAAAGGCACTTTCACCGAGTCGGGATTATCAAGGGTAAGGTCACGGCCTGGAAGCTGAAATATCAGCAAGCTCTTAAGCATATGGGCCAAGTTTCCCAAGGTCTCGCGCACCCGCCGTTTCTGCACGATCATGCCGAGAGCGATGATTCCATTGACGAAGACTGAAATCAACAACACCACAATCAAATTGTGGGGTCCGAGAAAACCGCCTAAAGCGCCTACCAGCTTCCAGTCACCCGCTCCCAAAGCGCGAATCAGTACAGGCGGGAGCAACAACAATAATCCTAGCGCTGCGCCGAGCAGGGAGTCTTTCGCGCCCTCCCACCCATATGTAGCAGAGTTGAGAGTGATCCCAACTAACAGTCCGGGGACCGTCAGCCAGTTGGGGATACGGCGAGACTTCAAGTCAGTCCAACCGGCAATGGCGGAGAGTAGCGCGACCGAAAGCCAGATGCTCTCTTTTAACATCGTGTTCGATACATGAATTCGTAGAGCAGATGAAAACCTAAAAATTGATTCGCCGGGCGCGCCCTCAATATAAGAGCTGGGAAACCGGCAGCAAAGAAAAAAGGCTCGATGCGAGATCGGGCCTTTTGAAATGATTCGCCAAAACGCTAGCGGTTCAAGGGATTGGGACTACGCTGGGCAACTACCTTACGGGCATTCTCCGCCAGTTGCTTCGCTTGAGACATGAGTTCGAGAGCTTTTACCACTTCAGGATCGCTCTCGGCCTTAATCTTGAGGCCCTCTTCCTGGCCAAAGGCGTCCACGAAAATCTCGCTCTTCAGGTTTGCGCGCACCCAGGCATTGTTTTGCACCAGATCCGCCTCGGTGTAAGGGACCTTCTCGTCGTCGAGAAACTTGTGGAAGTCTTGCATGACAGCATCATCCACTTCGAAGTTCTTGACAGGATGGTGCGTCACCACATAATGCTTGGCAAAGTTGAAGAAGGCGTAATGCTGTAGGACGGTGTCTTGAAAGTGATTGCTCTTTACGGGCTCGATCTTGACATCAGGAGTAATGCCGCCACCGCCGTAAACCGTGCGTCCGCTGTCAGTCAATTTGACTTCGCGGCTGCTGGAGGTACTGGTCTCTTCATTTTCACGATTGAAGTAATAGTCGTAGAGCGACACGTTGGAATAATCGCGCTGAATCAATCGTCCGCTCGGAGTGTAGTACTTGGCAGTAGTAAGAGCGAGGCCTGTATTTTCCGACAGAGGATAGACGGTTTGCACCAGGCCTTTGCCGAACGTGGTTTCCCCCGCAATCAGGCCGCGGTCGTGATCCTGAATTGCACCTGCGACGATTTCCGCGGCGGAAGCTGTTCCGCGATTTACCAGCAAAACCAATGGATATTCCTTGCCACCGTTGCCGTGTGTCGCGGTGTAGCGCTTCTCAGCGGAATTACGGCCATGATGGGAAACGATCAGTTGTCCCTTGCGCAGAAACTTGTCGGCGACGCCCACACCCTCGTTGAGCAAGCCGCCGGGATTTTGGCGCAGATCTAAAACGAGTCCCTTCAGGTCTCCCATCTGATCCAATGCGTCTGCGACTTCGTGCTCGGTGGTCTCATTGAATCCGGAGACGTGCATGTATCCGACACCGGGCTTGATCAGGAAATGCAGGTCCACGCTATAGCGTGGAATCTCATCACGTACGACGGCGAAATCGAGGGGCTTATCGGCGCCCTCGCGCAACATGGTGATGTGGACGGTGGTGCCCTTGGGTCCCTTGAGCAGGTCGGCGACGTCGCCGGTGCTCATGTTGTCAGTCGGCTTGCCATCCACGGCAGCGATTATGTCGCCCGGACGAATGCCGGCGCGGTAGGCCGGGGTCCCGACGAACGGTGCGATCACAATGACTTTATTGTTACGGGGTCCAACGGTCATACCGACGCCGTAATATTTGCCGCGCTGGTCTTCGCGTAAGAGGGCGTAAGACTTAGGGTCAAAGAAATTAGAGTGCGGATCGAGCACGTGAAGCATGCCCGGAATGGCTCCGTTGTAAATGGCCTTGTCGGGATTTACCGGCTCGGCGTAGTTCTGCTCGATAACGTCATAGACGTCGGCAAACTGATGCAGGCTTTGGCGGACGTCAGATTCGCTGTCGCCGCTCGTCGCGGTATTCTTCTGGGCAAAAAGCACGCCCAGGAATCCGCAAATTGCCAAAAAAAAGACCACAACAAAGAGAGAGCGACGAGAACTTCGAGCCATTATCTGTTTCCTTCGGTTCGGACGTTGGAGAAGGCCCGGACACCGCATTTTTCAAAGTATAACATGCGAAATCACCTCTATTTAGACGTCCTGACCCCTCGAATAGTTACTAAAAAGCTCTCTTGAAATCGCAACTTTATCTCCGTTCGCGCGTCTGTGAAGCTTCGACGAAATCGTTTTCCGGACGGCTTGCCCGCTCAACCTGCATTGCCGCAGACCGCTGGCGCAGTTATCATGAAAGGGATGAGCTTCTCGGAGACCATTTTCCTGTTCCTGCTGGCCCTGCTGGTTTTCGGACCCAAGAAACTGCCGGAAATCGGCCGGCAAATCGGGAAGCTGCTGAACGAATTCCGGCGCGCTTCCAACGAGTTCAGGTCGCAGATCGAGGCCGAAATCTCGCAGGCGGAGATGAAAGAGCGGCAAATCCTGCCGCCCTCGGAGGCTCCCTCGGGCGTGATAGCGACGCTGCCATTCTCTCCCGAGCCCGAAGCACTTCCTCCGGCTACCATAGTCACGATGTCGGAGGCGGCCCCGGGATCGTTTTCCGAGACTACTTCTGATGTTTCCTCGTCCGATTCTGAGATTATCCATCTCAATGTCGCGGGTCAGCCTTCCAGCGAAATCGCGAATGACGAGATGACGAACAAGGCCTCGCATGTCTGAGGCCGCCGCCGATCTGCAATCACCCGAACAAACAGAAGAGCCCATGCCGGCGATGGGGTTCCTCGAACATCTCGAGGAGCTTCGCAAACGGCTTTTCTATTCCATCCTCGCAGTCGTGATCGGATTTTTTGCCTGCTGGAATTATGCCGGGAAAATTTTCGATCTTATGCAGCGTCCGATTATGGAAGCGCTGAGGCGCAACGGACTTCCTGGAGACCGGCTGGTTTATCTGAACCCTACTGAGCCCTTCAATTTGTTTCTGAAGATTGGGTTACTGGCAGGGATTTTTGTAGCGTCGCCATTCGTTCTATATCAAGTCTGGCTCTTCATTTCACCTGGGCTTTATCGGAATGAAAAGCGTTATGTATTTCCGTTCATGTTTTCGACGATTGGATTGTTTCTAGCGGGAGGATATTTCGGCTACCGTCTGGTTTATCCGGCGGCGCTCGATTTTTTGATTGGATACGGCAAACAATTTCAGCCGATGATTACGATCGGCGAGTACACCAGTCTGTTCATGACAGTGATTCTTGGACTGGGCGTAGTTTTCGAGATGCCGATATTAGTGTTCTTTCTGGCGCTCATGGGAGTTGTGAGTGCAGGATGGATGTGGCGAAATATCCGGTATTCAGTGTTGGTCATCTTTGTAATCGCGGCGATTATCACTCCCACCGCGGACATCTTAAATATGTGTATCTTCGCGGCTCCCATGATCGGACTCTATGTGTTCAGCATCGGCATCGCGTGGATGGTTCATCCAAAGCAACGAAAAGCACGCTTGTCTCGCAAGCGCAAGTAGAGCGGAATGCTTCGTAAGTGGAGAAATGAAATTTCGCAACCTGACAAAGCTTTTCTTGGAATTTGCTTCTGCTTGCTGCTGAATCTCGCGGCGTGTGCGCAGAAAACGCGAGAGGATGTCCCGGCCGCCGCCGGGCCGCCGCCCAGGATTGAGGTAAGCATAGATGCGCAGACGGAGGGCGGCGCACCCTCGATCCTTGCGGACCGCGCTATGCAGTACGTGAGGGATATTGTCGCGTTTGGGCCACGTCCGATTGGCAGCGCGAACCATAAGAGGGTCGAAGCGTATCTGGCGGCTCGTTTAAAGGGCGATCAAGTGGAAGACGATGTCTTCACCGCGGATACCCCCGAAGGCAAGTTTCCGGTACACAACATCATCGCGAAATTTCCCGGCAAGCGCGATGGCATCATCGTGATTGCCAGCCACTACGACACGAATTATCCCTTGCGCAACACTACCTTTGTGGGCGCGAATGACGGCGCGTCCTCCAGCGCGCTGTTACTTGAGCTTGCAAATCAGTTGCGAGGAAAGAAGCGCGAAGGTTACAGCATATGGTTGGTATGGGATGATGCGGAGGAAGCCGTAAAACAATGGTCCGAGACGGACAGTGTTTATGGCATACGGCATCTGGCGGACAAGTGGCAGCACGACGGCACCATAAAAGACATCAAAGCCTTTCTGCTGGCGGACATGATTGGAGACGCTGACCTGAACATTGAGCGCGATCAGAACTCCACACCCTGGCTGGAAGATTTAGTGTACAAAGCCGCTGCACTCAGGGGATATCAGTCACACTTTTTTGCGCGCACTGACGCTATCAATGACGATCATTTGCCGTTTATGAAGCTTGGCGTCCCGTGTGCTGATCTCATTGACTTGAGTTACGGATACAACAATGTTTTCTGGCACACACCCGAAGATACGGTGGACAAGTTAAGTGCCAAGAGTCTTGAAATTGTCGGAAACGTAATCCTCGAGACGGTTGACATGCTTAACAGGAAACAATAGCTTTCCAGGTTTATTTTAGCCTCCCCCTCTGGCGCATCACGCATTGTTTCCTTATTCTCTACACTCCAGCATTATGCGAGTCCTCAAAGGATCCGATTGAACCGCTTGTCAGTGTGGGTCTATTTCAATTTATTTGTACTGACGTTACTGGCCGCTGACCTGGTAATTTTTCGTCGCCGCGCCGCCAGGACGACCAATGTCAAGGAAGCCCTGACGTGGAGCGCCGGATGGGTGGGGCTGGCAGCGGCATTTGCAGTCCTGCTGTTTTTTTGGCAAGGGCAGAAGACCACCTTGGAGTTTGTCACCGGCTACGTGATCGAGCTCTCGCTCAGCGTAGACAATCTTTTCGTCTTCCTCCTGATATTCCGTTACTTCAAGGTCTATGGTGCGCATCAGCACAAGGTTTTGTTCTGGGGAATTTTGGGCGCACTCGTGTTGCGCGGACTTTTCATAATTCTGGGCGTCGGGTTGATCCACCGATTTCACTGGATTACTTATGTATTCGGCGTTCTGCTTGTTTACAGCGGCGCCAAGCTCTTTCGCAACCAGCACCTCGCCATTGATATCGAAAGGAATCCGCTGCTAACAGTGTTTCGCAAGTTGCTCCCTGTGACGGAAAATTACGAAGGAAACAATTTTTTTGTGCGGAAGCCCAAGCTTCTCGTGACGCCGCTATTTCTGGTCCTGCTGGTGGTCGAGACCACCGACTTGCTTTTTGCGGTGGATTCGATTCCCGCGATTCTTGCCATTACATTAAATTCCTTCGTGGTCTACTCCTCCAATGTGTTTGCCATGCTTGGGCTGCGCTCCATGTACTTCGCATTGGCAGGAATGCTGGATCGTTTCCGCTATCTGCATTACGGATTGTCTCTTGTGCTGATATTTATCGGCGCCAAAATGCTGCTGGCGAAATACTACGAAGTACCGACAGTATGGGCGCTGGGAAGTGTTGCGCTGATTCTGTTTGTGGCGGTGGTGACATCGCAACTGCATGCTGAACCGGCGAAACCCTAAAACGCTGAAAGCGAATGCTGGCGCGGATGGCGTGTACGTTATGATGGAATCTCATGCCTTCCATTGCGGCTCGCGCTCCAACCATTGTGGAAATTAACCTCGCGCCGCGTTCGTATGAGGCCGTGATCCTGCACGGAATCTTGCGGCAGGCAGGGGCACGATTCGCGAAGATTTACGGCCAACAGCGGCCAGCGTTCGTGGTCACGACACCTCCCGTCCGCCGTCGTTGGGGCAAGTGGCTCGCGGAGTCATTCGCCACTTGCGGGCTGCCGCTAAAATTTGTCGAAATGCCAGACGGCGAGCGCTACAAGAAACTCGCCACCGTCGAAGAATTGGCTGAAAAGCTCATCCATGCCGCAGCAGACCGCAACGCCGTAATCATCGCTTTCGGGGGCGGCGTCGTTGGCGATAGTGCCGGCTTGCTGGCTTCGCTCTACATGCGGGGCGTTGATTTTCTTCAAATCCCAACCACGGTGTTGGCGCAGGTGGACGCCTCCATCGGCGGGAAAACCGGTGTCAACCTGCGTTCCGGCAAGAATCTGATGGGCACATTCAATCAGCCGCGAGCGGTCTGGATTGATCCCGGAGTGCTGTCTACTTTGCCAGATCGCGAATTTCAGGCGGGACTCTACGAGTCGCTCAAGTGCGGAGTGATTGGAAATCCGGAACTGTTTCGGCTGCTGCAAAAAATGCGACCGCGAGAACTTCGCAAAGATCATGCAAAGTTGGAATGGGTGATAGCCGAGTCGGTGAGGTTGAAAGCCGAACTGGTTTCAGCGGACGAGCGCGAGAGCAATGTCCGACGCTTTCTGAATCTTGGGCACACAATCGGACACGCCCTTGAGTCGTTGACCGAATACCGCCACTTTCTCCACGGGGAAGCCGTGGCGTGGGGAATGATTGCCGCCAGCAATATTGCGGCATCTTTAAAATACTTTTCACGGGATGACGCGGACCAGGTCGCGGCTGCTGTTCTGAGTATAGGACAGCTCCCCACAGTGAACGTAAGAAGCCGGGATGTATTACGGCTTCTGCGGACTGACAAGAAAACCAGTTATGGGGTCGTCCATTTCGTTCTTCCAAGAGAAATCGGCAAAGTCGAAGTCGTGAAAGACGTCCCCGAACGATTCGTTATAGAGGCTGTGGATGGTTTGCGCCGGATGTCGGAAGAAGTCTGATCTTCAGGCGATGGAAATCGCTGATTCGATGCCCATAAAAAATCCATCTCAAATGGTGATTGGCGCGGCCCCGGAGGGGGCGGGCGATCCGCAGAGCTCCGCGCGCGCGATTCGCGAAATGTTTACCGCGATCGCTCCCCGCTACGACGTTCTAAACCATGTGCTCTCGATGAATGTGGACCGCCTGTGGTGGAATCGCACAGCGCGCCAGTTCAGGCACATTCTCAGTCAATCGAATGCGCGCGTGCTTGATCTATGTTGCGGCACGGGGGATATGACCTTTGCCCTGCTGCGCATGGCAGGGAAGTCGCCCGGAGGAATCCTCGGTGCAGATTTTTCTCATGCTATGTTGCAACGGGCGGACGCGAAGTCGAAAGGCTTAGGGTTGCGCTGGGTCGAGGCCGATGCGTTGAACTTGCCTTTTCCAGACGCAAGCTTCGATCTGATTACCTCTGCTTTTGGGTTTCGCAATTTATCCGATTATGACGCAGGTCTGCGGGAAATCCTACGTACATTACGGTCGGGTGGCGAGTGTGGAATCCTGGATTTCGGAGAACCTGACGGGCTGATCGGAAGCCTCTACCGGCTTTATTTCAAGCATGTGCTTCCGGCTGTCGGCACGATGGTTTCTGGCGTCAAGGGACCGTACTCCTACCTGCCGGCCTCTGTGCAGCGCTTTCCGCCGCCGCAAGAGATTTTGCAGCGAATGCGCGCCGCCGGATTCAGAGAAGTGAACTGGACTCCTTACACCTTTGGTATCGCGGGATTGTATCGCGGGAAAAAGTAAATCGGGAACCTGCCAGTTGCTTGCCGGAGCTAGTCAGTGCTTGCGGGGGTATTCGGCTGGAAGCAATCGGCGAAAGCGTCGGCTACTGTGAACCGCATTACATCTTCGTAATCCGCACCCAGGAAATTCTGAAGGCGGCTTGTATTCACCAGATATTCGCCGGTCATATACGGCAGAGCTTCCGGGGGAATTGCCGATATGCCAGACTTCCACATAAACATCAAAATCAACCGTAAGGCCCATTTACCCGGGACGCGATAGAGCTTGGCTTTTGCGATTTCGAGACAGCGAGAGACGGTTAAGGGCTCGCCCCGACCCCCGACATTGAGTACGGTGAGTCGTTGCGACTCCGGATCGGTCCTGCGGAGGATGTTGAGAATCAGTCGGCTGACATCGTCCACATGAACGAATTGGAAACGATGCTCAAGATATTTTCGTCCGATCGGAAGCAGGCAGGGAAGGCGTTTGCCCCGCTGCGCTAGCTCTCCCGCCCACTTGCCTTTTCCGTTAGGGACTCCGCGAAAAACTCCGATGAAATAATTCTTCATGGTCGCGCCTGCAAAAATGTGAGGACGAAGCATGTACGCACTGCATCCCCGCAGTGAAGGTGCGCGCAACTGAACAACTTTATCCGCCTCCATTTTATGGATCGAATAGGGCAATGTATGACCGCCGAGCGGGAAATCTTCGGCCACAAATTCCGGAAGGTCCGAGCCATAAGCCGAGACGCTGCTGAGAAAAACAAACTTCTGAACAACGGTTTCGTTGCGGTTCGCTTCGGTGATCGCCTCCATCACCCTCGCGGTTCCCGCCACGTTGATCTGCCACATGCGATCCAGGTCTAGGACGCCGGCGCGCACTGGGTCTACCACGAACGCCAGGTGAACTACGCCCAGCGCGCGGGATTCGCGAAGCAGTAAATAGAGCTCGCGGCATGACTCCTCGCGGCCCAAGTCCATTTGGAAGAATTCGAGAGGATGCGTTGTTTGCGGAGGGGCCACATCAACCCCGATTACGCGATAAGCGGAGAGCAATGGAAGCAGCCGCAGTCCCAAGTCTCCGGAAACTCCGGTGACCAGGACTGCTGGCTTATCGTCGCTGTTGTCGTTCTCGTTCACTTAGGCGATGGCAGTGTCTGGCGTGCTGAAGGCGGAACCTGGCTTCCAGGGCCGCTTCGGCTCTGCGGTCCTGCTCCGGTGGCAGGTCCAAAATAATCTTCATTAAGGTTGGGAGTGGCCGCTTGCTGAACGGATTGCATTGCCTGCTGCAGACGCTGGGATTTCAAGGTGGCGCGTATCTCTTCACGAGCACCTTCCAGCGGAACCGTATCCTTTTCTTTCAATTTATAAATTGTGTATCCCGAAGCATCGCTCATGACAGCGGAAACTTCGCCCGGCTTGAGATCCATCACCGCGAGCTGATTCGGAGGCAGGGAACTGCGGCGAATCTTTTCCGGCTGCGCGCTGGGAGGAGGAGTCTTGTAGCCTGCCGCAGTAAAGGCTTCTGCCTGTAACTTAGTGAAGTCTTCGCCGCTGACAGCACGTTTGTGCAAGGTATCGGCTTCAGCTTTCATGGCTGCGTCGCCTGCTTCCTTACGTGCCTTTGTCTCCGCTTCCGTTGCCTTGACCTTCGAAGGCGTAGCTTGTTTGGACAAAGGAATGAAAAGACGCTGCAGACTCACTTCCTGATAAGCCTCTGGATTCGCCTTGTAGTAATCCTCAATGTCTTTGTCGGAAATCTGCCCAGCGCGCTCCTGAAGGGTCTGGCTAAGCTGTTGCGCAGCAACCTGCATGCGGGCAAGTTTCATCATCTCGTCAAATTTGGGACCTTTATCAACTCCCATTGCGTGCGCTTGCTGAGCCATCGCAAGTCCCATGGCGTAACGCGTGGCTAGTTGCCGTCGCGCGGTTGGAGGGATGTTGGGGGCAGCTGCGTTAATCAACTCTTCAAATTCCGCGCGGGTGACGACGGTCTTGCAATTGGCGGAGGCGCTCTTATCGGCTGGCGGATTGTCGCAGACGCCATCCAATGTAATGACTGCGGTGTCGGCGGGAACACTGCTGGCCTTGGATTCGGCCGCCTGCGGCGATGCTTTGGCTTCCGAATCCTTGTTTAGCGAGGGGCGAGTAGTTTGAGGCGCCGGGGCGGTAGAAGGCGTTTGTGCCCATCCGCAGGCAACTAATAATAGGGGAACTAATCCAAATCGAAACATCATCAAAAAGTGCCTCCAGAAATTTAAGGGGTAGCTAGAAATCGTAGCACAGCGCATGCTTCAAAGTGCGTCCCCTCACAACTGATTCTTATGATGAGCGGCGACGGTGGAAACTTGGCGAAGTTCGTGAGGGAGGCGATAATGCTTTCATGTCGAGCGCGCCTGCGGTTTATTCCCCGGAATCCATGCGGGCGGAGAAGCGCGCCGCGGCCGGAGGCTCGGTGCTGGCTTCCATGGCCATTACTATTCTTAAAATTATTGTTGGAACCAGCACTGGCAGCCTCGGAATTCTCTCGGAGGCCGCGCATTCCGGCCTCGACCTGGTAGCTGCGATCATCACATTTGTTTCTATCCGCGTTTCCGATAAGCCCGCCGATGCCGACCATCAATATGGACACGGAAAGTTCGAAAATTTTTCCGCCTTTATCGAGACCGGACTCCTTCTACTAACCTGCGTTTGGATCGCGTACGAAGCCGTAGTGCGACTTTTTTTTCACCACGTTGAGATTGAGCCGACAATCGCTGCATTTCTGGTCATGCTGTTCTCTATGGCGGTTGATTACTGGCGCTCACGTTCTTTAAGCAGGATCGCAGCAAAATACGATAGCCAGGCACTGGAAGCCGACGCGCTCCATTTTTCCACCGACATATGGTCAAGCGGGGTCGTGGTCGTGGGCCTTTTGCTAGTGCTTGCGGGGCGGAGAACCGGCGTTGGGTGGATGCGGAACGCCGATCCGGTCGCAGCCGTATTTGTTGCCGGACTGGTTGTGTCGGTAAGTTGGCGGCTGGCGCGCAGAACCATTGACGCGCTCCTGGACGCCGCGCCCACAGGTATTCGTAACAAAATTATTTCCGCTGTAGGTAAGGTGGATGGGTTGTTGGAAATTGATCGTGTGCGCATACGGCGGGCAGGGAACCATTATTTCGCCGATCTATCCATCGGATTGGCTCGCAGCGTTACCTTTCAGCGCTCGGAGCAGGTTGCGGGTGAAGTTACCCGTGCGGTACAGAATGTGTTGCCGAATGCGGATGTCGTGGTGCGGTCTATTCCTCGCGCAGGTCAAGCAGAAAATATTTTTGATCGTGTGCGTGCGGTCGCAACCCGTCACAACCTCAACGTCCACGATGTTAGCGTTCAGAACATCCATGGAAGCCTGCATGTTGAGCAACATCTGGAACTGGACGAGCGGCTACAACTGAAGGATGCACACGATCAAGTGACGCTGCTCGAATCGGAAATACGCAACGATGTGCCGGAGATTGCTTCCATCCTCACTCACATCGAGAGCGAGCCCGCGACCATTGAACCCGGCGATGAGATTATCCGCGACGCCGATTTAGAGAGACGGCTGAAAATCATCGCTGCTGAATTTCCGGAAATCTCCGACATGCACGATATTGAGATTAAGCGAGTGCGAGGGCGTATCTATGTTTCCTGTCATTGCACTATGGATGACGATGCGCCACTTTCGCGCGTGCATGATGTCTCCACGGAATTGGAGATACGGTTCAAGCAGGAAGCGCCGGAGCTATTTCGGGTGCTGATCCACCCTGAGCCTACGACAGACAACCGACGTTGAAAAATCCAAGTTTAGAATCACGAGGCGACCATGGTTGAAGCAAAGGCAGTGTGGATAGACGGTTTGCGTTTCACTGGCGAAGCCGGCAGCGGGTTTCCATTAATCGTTGACGGAGAGAGAAAGACAGGGGCCAGCCCGATGGAGCTAGTCTTGATCGGCTTATGCGCCTGCACTGGCTACGACGTCGCCAGCATTCTTCGAAAGAAACGGGAGCCGTTTACCAGCCTGGAAGTCCGTGCTGAAGCTGATCGCGCCGCCGATCCGCCCACGGTTTATACCGACATTCGTCTGGTTTACCGGGTAGGCGGCGAAGTTTCTCCCAAGGCCATGGAAGGTGCAGTGCGATTGTCCGAAGAGAAATATTGCTCAGTGTCTGCAATGCTGCAAAAGACTGCGAAGATCAAGTTCACAATTGAATACGGATCAAAGTAAGGCTGCCTCGTTTGCCGAGTTCATCCCAAACCCTTCGCGGATATTTGTATATCTCTGCGGCTGCCCTGTTTTGGGGCATCTCGGCAACCATGGGGCGCGCTGCATTTACGGGACGACTGCTGGCCTCCGGAAAATCCTTGGGCGCCATTGATCCTCTGATTCTTTCGCAGAGCCGAACCACACTATCTTTCCTTGTCTTTCTGGCGGTGCTCGCAGTGACCCGCGGATGGCGCGAGTTTCGGATCCCGGCTTCAGATTGCTTGCGGCTGCTGCTGCTCGGCGTACTAGGAGTTGCGGCCTCGAATTATTTTTATTATCTCGCCATCCAGCGAACGAATGTTGCGACTGCGATTGTTGTGCAATACACAGCGCCCATCTGGGTGCTGCTTTACATGGTAGTTCGCGGTCTGCAAAAGCCCACGCTGGGACGAGTCGGCGCGGTGATCTTGGCATTGAGTGGAATCACGCTGGTGATAGGAATTTTCAGCGCAGGCGGATTGCGCTTAAATCCAGTTGGAGTTGCAGCGGCTTTAATAGCGGCGCTGTCGTTTGCTTTCTACAATGTTGCAGGTCACACCGTTCTGGCGCGCTACGACCGCTGGATAGTCTTGTTTTACACTACATTTTTTGCCGCACTGTTCTGGATGGTGATTAATCCTCCCTGGAAGATCGTGGCGGCCCACTATTCCGGGGCCCAGTGGAGTTTCCTGGCGGTTTTCTCAATGCTTTCGATGCTGGTGCCATTCTCTCTTTATTTTGCTGGCCTTCAGCACCTCGAGCCAACGCGCGCCATTGTGGTGAGTTGCCTGGAACCTGTTTTCTCGACACTCATCGCAGCGCTGGTGTTAGGTGAATTGTTACGGGGTACGCAGCTGCTCGGGATGGTGATGGTACTGGCCGCGATCGTCGTCGCGCAACTCTCCGCAGGGAATGGAGAAGAAAAAGGGACCATCTGTGAGCCCGTGGATTGAGTTGATATTTGGTAGTCCCACCTTTGCGAAAAGCCTCGCGAGGTTGGCATCCGGGATTCACCTGTTCTTCATCCGCTAACAAGTGGTCTGAAGTAACGTTGCGCCCGGTGAACATCTTTTCCGATCTGCTCACGAAGCGCCTCAACGGAGGGGAACTTGATCTCGTCCCGAAGACGACTCAGAAAGTAGACCTCTATTTCAGAGTGCGGCAAGAGTTCAATGGGATGAAAATTTAGCAGATGAGTTTCGATTGCGAACGAATCTTCTCCGAAGGTGGGACGGTTACCGACATTGGTGACTGAGTCAAAGCACTCTTCCCCCACGCGAGTTCTCGTGACGTAGACGCCATCTCTCGGGACCAGTTCCCGGTATTCGCTGAGATTGATTGTTGGGACGGTGTACTTCGATCCGTACCCGCGACCGGGAGCAGCTTGTGCGGTAATGCTAAAAGCCCGGCCCAGCAAGTATCTCGCCCGGCTAACCTGTCCTTCGGCGAGCAAGCGCCGGACCTGCGTGCTGGAGACCACCTGGCCTCGCAACATCATTTCGGGGTGCACTTTCACCTCGAAATCCATCTTGCGGCCGAAGCTGGCCAGCATGCTGGGATCGCCCTCGGCTTTGTATCCAAAGCGAAAATTGTAGCCTTCATGCACCTCGCAGGCATGCAGTCCTTGATGCAATGTCAGTTCTGCGAATTCGGGCGGCGGCATTAGAGAAAGGTCACGCGTGAATGGAAGCAAAAGCACCGCGTGCACTCCGGTGAGCTTCAGCAGGCGAAGTTTCTCTGCGGTCGGCGTGATCAATTTAATTTGTTTATCCGGACGGAGAACTCGCGTCGGGTGCGGCTCGAAACAAACAGCTATAGCCTTTGCATCAGATGATTTTGCCCGATCCACAATGGCCTTGAGCACCTGCATGTGCGCCCGATGCACACCATCGAAGTTGCCCACGCTAACTACAGTTCGGCCATAGTCGGGAGAAATGTCTTCGAGTTTATAAAATACCTGCATGAAATTTACGAGCTAAAGTTCGAAATCAAGTTTCATTCCGTCGTACGACAGTCGCACGTTGGGCGGCAACGATTCGTTTGTCTCCGCGTGCGGAAGATCGTGGCAGATGTGGGTAAAGAAGGCGCGCATGGGCTTTACGGCTTCCACGATCCGCAGAGAATTCTCGACCGTTGAGTGTGTAGGATGCGGCTTGTGCCGCAAAGCGTCCAGAAACAAAATGTCCAGGTTGCGGAGCTTCTCTAGCGAAGGCTCGGGAATCGAACTGTGATCGGTAAGGTACGCTGCCGACCCAAAGCGGAAGCCATAAATTTCTGTCTCGCCATGAATCACGGTGATGGGTTCAAATCGTGCTCCGAACAAGTCAAGCGGGCCGTCAATTACTTTCAACTCCACTTGCGGAAGTCCACCGAATTTATACTTCGCATCGAAAACATACCGGAACATTGAGCGTATAAAATCCGCATCCGCACTCCGTGCGTAGAGAGGCAGTTTATTAGGACGGTGCAAAAAACTCAGCGGGCGAAGATCGTCTATGCCCAGTATGTGGTCAGCGTGCGCGTGCGTGTAGAGCACGGCGTCGAGCGCACTAATATTCTCGCGAATGGCCTGCTCGCGAAAATCTGGAGTCGTGTCAATGATCACGGCCCGACCGCCGTACTCGACCAATACCGAAGGCCGAGTGCGCCTGTCTTTGGAATCACTCGAGTGGCAAACCGCGCAATCGCAGCCAATGGTTGGCACGCCCATGGAGGTGCCGCTGCCCAGCACAGTGAGCGTAGCTTTCACCTTATGATGGTGCCGGGCGGCGGGGCGCCGGCGGGCGCCTTTGGCGGACGCGAAATCGCGTTAGTGACTTCCACATATGCCATGCGAAGTTCGTAGAGGCAGTTCTGTAGAAAAGTCTGTTCTGCGGCAGTCAGGTTTCCTTTAGTTTTTTCGGCCAGCAGACTGAGTGTGTCAACTGTTTGGCGCGCGCCTACGATATCGAGCCTCGGTTGACCGCCTTCTTCCTGCATAAGTCCCAGCTGCAGCATCGCCGACATGTAGAGGGATGCCATGAAGCGCTCAAATGTCATTTCCAGCTCGGCTGCAGAGCGCCCGCTAAGCTCCACGCGACGGTCCATGTCTTTGGACGACTCGCGATATGCGTCTGCCTGTTCCTGCTGCTCTTTGGCAGTGGGAGGCGGCGGGGCATCTGCATCTGCTCCGATGCCACCTGGATTCGCGTGCTCCGCAGATGTTTCCTGAGCCGCGCTACGGTCCGGCTTTTCCTGGACCGGCGAAGGTACGGTAGAAATCTGCTCTTCGGAAGCTTCCTTGCGAACCTCACCCTCGGGTGTAAACAGACGCCGGTCGGTTACGGTAAAACTTTCCTGTTTCTTTTCTGACATATCTCCCCTTTTACTTAAAAACCTTTGCAAATGGCAAAGGAGCGAAGACCAGTCTCGCCTCGCCGGCTTGCAGTTGCGTACTCGAAACGGCGAACTCGCGGCGCAAATAACCAAGAGCGACGGGATATTCTCCGCCATCAAGGGGCAACGGCGCGGAGCTGGTAACTTCTCCCACGTCCTTGCCTTCGAGCTGGATTTTTGTGCCCGGAGCAGGTAGTGAGCCATGAACTTCGAAACCATTGAACTGACGATGTACAGCGCCGCGCGAGCGGATGCGTTCAACGATCTCTTGTCCCACGTAGCAACCTTTGCTGAAATTCAACGCCCGATCTTGTCCGGTCTCTTGTGGCAAATCTCTTTCGCGAATGTCTTGGCCGTAACAAGGAACACCTGCAGCAATCCTGAGGAGTTCAACTGCGCTCCTGCCCACGCGGGAAGCGCCGGCCTTGACTACTGCGTCCCAAACACCAGACGTTTCTTCTGGAGAGTTCCACAGCTCGTAGGATTCGAAACCGGACCCTTCGCTGCCCCGATCGTTGCGAACAACCATGACGGATTTTCCCTGCCACGATAGAACCGCAAATTGAAGGCGCGCGAGTTCTGGAAGAGCAAACCCGGCCTTTTGTAGTACAGCGCGCGCTTGCGGCCCCGCAATTCCGATCGCGGTCAGAGCGCCACTGCGATTTGTGACTTCCACCTCATCCATGATGATGTAGTGATCAAAGATGGCAAGCAGCTTTTCCAATTGTGCCTGGTCGGTATCGAGCAACAGGGAATCGTCTTGGTTGTAAATGTAAAGATCCCCCTGAATCCGGCCTTGGGGGTTCAGCAGGAATGCATAAATCCCATGGCCAACCGGCAAATCTCTGACATTATTCGTGACCATGCCGTTAAGCCACCGGCTGCGATCGGTGCCTGTTAATGCAATCT
>JALYIM010000059.1 GCA_030775785.1 Acidobacteriota bacterium | reverse complement strand
ACGGCCTGACCTTATTGAAACTTCTCTGATGCGAAAGCCGGGAGACCATCTTGGTTGGCTTGACGAGCTTCCGTACTAGCAATCCGCCTATGCTGCCAAAGCTCAATCGCCGACGGGCTCTGTTCGTGCTGGGCAGGATTGACGAGATCCTCGCCTGGGAACAACGTAGCGAAGCAGAACGGGACACTCGCTTTGTGGAACTAGGGAAATATCTGTGCGAGGTGCGGGCTGGTCAGTACTGGAGGCTTGAGAACCTGAAGTCCTTTGATGACTTCCTGGAGAGACGCTTCCCAGAATCAAGACGAAAAGCTTACTACCTGATGTCCATTCATGAGCATCTGCCACCAGAGGCAAGGAAAGAACTCAAGCAGGTGGGCTGGACAAAAGGACTGGAGCTGGCGAAAGTGGCACGTTCGGCAGGTCACGAGTTCGATTGTGCAACCTGGTTGCACAAAGCTCGGGAAATGCCCAAAGAAGAGTTCAAACGCGAAGTGGAGAAGGAGCTTACGGGCAAAGACACCGAGCCGTGGGAAATTATTTATTTCAAGTTTTACAAAAGCCAATTAGCAGTCGTGGAACAGGCAATTGAGACTGCGGCACTGATGCTCGGCACCGACAAATCCCGTGGCTACTGTCTGGAGATGATCTGTGCAGACTTTCTGGCGGGAGCGAACCTCGACAATGGAGACCCGAACATTTTGCTGCAATCGGTTTCGAGGATGGTCCAATTCTTACCGGGCGAGCAGAAGCAAACTTTTCTCGAGGAGCTAAGTCAAAGTGCGTAAGAGCAGCATTCGCCCGAAAGACCCACGGGTACCACTCGATGCGCTCCAATATCAGAAACTCTGCCAAGAAGTGCTAAAGCGTGACAATTGGAGATGTCAAAACTGCGGAACCATGAAGCGACTACAAATTCATCACAAACAATTTCGTAGTCATGGCGGACACGACGCTGAAGATAATATTATGATTCTATGTGCTAGCTGCCATAGATGCATTCACAACAAATGATCCATGTGGTCGCTGCCAGCTTGCCTTTGCCCTAGTTCCAGCAAATCATGTGGCGGCCGGCGCCTTAGCGACGGCAAGCGATTCACCAATCTACTTTTCGATGCCTGGCTGCGGCGCCCATGATGAAGTAAAGATGCGCGGTCGGTCTGGTTCGACCGCCGATAGTTCGGCTTATGATTTTGAGTCAGGAGCACTCATGAAATTTACTGCGCCTAAATCTGTAGTCACCGTTGCAGTGTTGCTGGCCGCAGCCGCTTCTCAAGCGGTCGCGCAGGTCCAGAGCACGGCCAAGCCCAAACCTCATGTGCTTGTAATTGGCGTAAATGGCATGGAACTGGATGTCATCCGGCCTCTACTTCTACAGGGCAAGATGCCGAATCTCGCGAACGTAATCAGGCAGGGCGCTTACGGAAAATTACGCACCGTCTCGTCGCCTAACTGCCCCCGGGTCTACAGCACGATGTTCACCAGTACGAATCCGGAGGAGCACGGCGTCAGCGGCTTCGTGGTGGGCGGAATCACTGCAAACACGAACATGCTTAAGCAGGAGCCGATCTGGTCCATACTTTCGAAAAACGGGGTAACTGTGGGAATGGCAAATGTTCCCGCTACTTTTCCCGTATTGCCGGTCAATGGATACATGGTCAGCGGCATGCTGACCCGCGGCAAGAATTGCGAAGACGGAATATTGTGCGCTCCCAAACTTTCAGAAGTTGAGGGCGGAGAAGCGGTTTATCCTCCGGCGCTAAAAGCTGAGCTGATTAAGAATGTCGGCGACAGTTACATTGATTGCGAGCGGATGCCGTCGGCAGAACAATTGAAGGGCCACGAACCTGAAGTCATTGACGCGTGGCTAAAAAAACTGGACGTGATTCGCGCCCAGCAGACGCAGTTGTTTGATTATCTTTTGAATAATCATCCGACGGAGTTCACATGGCTGGCGCAATCCTGCGAGGACCGCACGGGACACTGGCTCTATCCCATCGCGCCTTATAACGCCGGATACAATGCCAAGATCAACGCTATCCGCACCGATGCCTTTCCCAATCAGTACATCGGTTTTGATCATGTTCTGGGCAGCATCTTAAAGCACGTGGACGACAACACCTACGTTTTCATCGTTTCTGATCATGGCATTAAGCCGCTACGCGAGTTTGAAGAAACCGATCCCCACGCGCACATGGACCATGAAAAGACCACGCCTGTCGTAGCGAAACACGATTTTGCCGACGGCGACGACGTGCCTGGCTCCATATTTGCGATGGGACCTGGAATCAAGCACGGCCTGCGGCTCATGGGTTTTGAGGCCAGCGTTTATGATGTTGCTCCCACTATCCTGCACTTATATGGGATCGAACAGCCGAAACAGATGCGAGGGCATGCGCTGAGCGAAATCTTCGAAAAGCCTGAGAGTCCAGTCGCTAAAAAATGACGTGGCAATCTTACTTGTTCGGCGTCGAAATTCCTGTTTTGTTCTTTGAAGCGCGCCGACTTTTAACTTGGCGGGCTAACGCTATTGCCCGGCCTTCGGCGCGCTCAGACTCATCTTTGTTGCCCAGTCCTAGATAAGCTTGCGCCATTAGTTCGAATACCTCCGCAATACGTGGTTGGGATTTCGACAGCAGCTCTAGTTGCTGCTGCGCCTCTATGAACTGGTGATTCCCTATTAGAGCTTTGGCCACACCAAGTTGGGCTTCCACGTTTTCTGGTTGCAGTAAAAGAGCAGCTTCGAACTGGTCCGTCGCCGCGTCGTAGTCTTTTAGCGCTAGATAAACTTGCCCCAGTAACCGGCGAGCATCGAACTGTCCGGGCGTCAGCTTCAAACTGTTTTCGAACGCGTCGCGGGCTCCGGCCAGCTCACCGGTCCTTTGCAATGCCTGGCCCTCGTAAAACGCGGAAGTAGAATCATCTGGCCGAATTTCCATTGCGCGCTTGAAATAAGCAGCCGCCTTTCCATACTCTTCCGCATGAAATTCCAGTTCTCCCAATTGACGAAGTGCCATGGGCGACTTCGGATCGAGTTGAAGCGCCTTTTCAAGAGCATGCCGAGAATCTGATAGACGACCTTGATCGGCTGCCACCATGGCCGCGTGCAGCAGGTTCTGTTCTTCAATCTTGCCCTTGGGATCTGGCAATAAAGATGGCTCGGGAACATTCGTAGCACTGCGTGCGTCTCCGGGGCCAAGGTAACCAAGAGCACGTAACTCATTTAGCGTGTCTGCTCCCACGGCTCCGGCTAACGACGGCGACGGCGAGGTGCGAGCGCGGGTATCAGCTAACTGTTGACGAAACTTTTGAACCATCGTCGCCCAGGGTTCGTACTTGTTTTTAAGCTCCTTGGGATCATTGCGTAGATCATACAGTTCGGGCCTTGGTGCCTCGATGAACTTCAAACCCTCGCCGCGCACTGAACGCAGCGGCGCCCAGCCAAAACGCAGAGGATAATCGGTTTCCCCGAATGAGACACGATCCGGCCTGTCTATCCCAGCGAAATACGGCTTTAGAGAAAGTCCATCAAAACTTGCAGCAACCTTAATATCGAGGAGATCGAGAGCGGTCGGCAACAGATCGGTGGTGCGCACCTGCGATTCGATCGTTTTGCCTACATTTTGCCCCGGAACTTTGATGATGAGCGGGACATGAATTGTGGAATCGTAGAGAAAAATTCCGTGCGTCTCTTCGCCGTGCTCCCCAAGTCCTTCCCCGTGGTCACCGACGACCAGGATCATTGCGTTTTGATACCAGCCACGCTGCTGGAGATAACTGACGAAATTTTTCAGGGCCGAATCCGCGTATGCAATTTCGCCGTCATACATGCGACCCTTGTAAATTTCAGAAAATGGTGGTGGTGGTTCATAGGGATCGTGCGGATCATACAGATGTATCCAGACAAAATGTGGCCCAGCAGGATTTAGATTCAACCACGATTCAGCTCGTTGCACCACATCCATCCCACGACGTTCAACACGCCCCCAATGCGACTGAGGAGAAGCATTCTTGGCAAAGTTGTCGTAAAAATCAAAGCCGCGGTCGAGTCCTGGAGCCAATGTCTTGCTATCGAGAATGACCGCTCCAATAAATGCAGCAGTGTGATAACCGCGTCCCTTCAGCAATTCGGCCCAAGTGGCATGTGTCTTTGCCAGCGGAATTGCAAAATCTGTCACCCCGTGTGTGCTCGGCAGCAGACCAGTTAGAATAGATGTGTGGGAAGTATTTGTGATCGGACTGGGGGTGAAGGCCTTCGTGAAGCGAATTCCCTTTCGCGCCAAATCATCCATTGCTGGGGTGCGAATCTGGGCATATCCGTAGCAGTGGACATGGTCGGCGCGAAGCGTATCAATGGTCACCAGATATATATCCGGCAATGACCTTTGGCTTGAAACGGTGTGGGCAATGACGAAGTGTGTCATCACCGCAATACAAAACACCATCAGGCCCAGGAAGGTTTTCATGGGCTCAGACTAGCATGGCCATTGCGGGTTTACGTCACGCGGCGACTTCAACACTACGATATAATTTTCCTTCCCCATGGTTTCCTTAGATCGGCTCGTATACTTTTTCGCCGTGTCTGCATTGATATGGGCTCCCCGGGCTTTGGCTGAAGCCGACTCGTCGCCCAACGTCATCATCATCACAATTGATACCCTTCGTCCCGACCATCTCGGATGCTACGGTGACAAACAGATTCGCACCCCGAACATTGATTCCCTGGCAAATTCCGGTGCCCGGTTTGAGCGCGCCTACTCGCCGGTCCCTGTCACATTGCCGTCGCACACCGCCATCTTTACCGGAACTTATCCAATGTTTAGCGGCATGCACGATTTTGCGGGCAATAAACTAAGTCCCACGCAGCCGACGCTTGCATCGGTGCTGAAGGAGCATGGATACACCACTGGAGCGGTCATCGGCTCAGGTGTACTAGATTCACGCTTCGGCCTGAACCATGGTTTCGATTTCTACTACGATCACTTCGATTTCAACAGGCTACAGGAATCGAACCTCGATGAAATGGAGCGTCCCGGGAATGTTGTGGCCGATGTCACCCTTGACTGGCTAGCGCACAACTATAAAAAAAAGTTTTTTCTTTGGATGCACTTGTACGATCCGCATTACCCTTATCGGCCGCCCTCGCCTTACAACCAGACATATAAAG
>JALYIM010000058.1 GCA_030775785.1 Acidobacteriota bacterium | reverse complement strand
GCCCGGTCGTAAGCGCGGCGGACGAGCGGCATAGTGACGGACGGCTGAAGGCTGGGAAGCTTTCAGCCGTTACTCATAAACACATATTCACAAGGAGGAGTCCCGATGAAAGGATTCATTTTGGGTTTGGGAGTTGGTCTCGCAGTGGGAATCTTGTATGCCCCGCAAGAGGGTAGCAAAAGCCGGGCGGAGCTATCAAATCGGACCGCGGATTTACTGGACCGCGCCGATGAAGTGATGGATCAGACGAAAAAGGCTGCCAAGGGCGTAGCTTAACGCCTCATTGAAACTGGTGGCGGCGGTAGGACTTGAACCTACGACCTACGGATTATGAGACCGTCGCTCTAACCACCTGAGCTACGCCGCCAAGGTTTTAATTGTACCTTCTACGTCAGGAAAGCAGTTGATGCTGTTTTGTGCGTTTGGACTTCGGTCGTAGCTCAACAAGTCCAAGGGGCTCGCACCTTCTAAAACACCCCACCCCAACTGGGCAACGTGCGGGAATGCTATCGGCCAGATCATTCTTGCACGCTCATCATCCCCGCGCCACATGAACACTTCTGGACGGCCATTTCTCATCAATAAAACCGAATGGAATTCTTTGACTGCCAGTAACACAATGTTTCAAGCTAGTCTCGTTTATCCATTAAGGACAATTAATGTTCGCTATAGTTAAACAAGCAAAAGGCGTAAACATTGAGGCGAAAAGGAGATTAGATGAAAACGTTAGATGTCGTAGCGGCAGTCTTACTGGTGGTAGGCGGCCTTAACTGGGGTCTGGTCGGAGCAGCACATTTTGATCTGGTGGCAGCAATCTTTGGAATGAAATTCGGAGAGACCTCCGCTCTGAGTTCAGCTGTGTACGTTTTGGTAGGTCTGTCCGCGCTCTACCAGGCCGTGTCCTTTAAAGTTATTCAGCGGCGTTGGGCTCACCAGTCTGCTCTTGCGGCTCGCTAAGTAAGGGCCGCACATTAACACCGCGATGGGGGACGCGGAGCACAAATCCCCTGCTCATCCCTTCCTTCCAAAGAATCGCGTCGCCACCGTTCGGGCATAGATACCAACAACAATCCGAAGAAAACGATTGTTTTTCATTGTCGCGAGCCAGTGGCTTGAATACAATCATTTCCGTCCCGATATTAGGCGGTATTTTTAGGCGGAAATTCACTGGGCAAAATCAGCGGGAACCTTTTCTCGAAACCTTAAATACGCTTTCAGTCTGGCTGGATAAGCGAAGCTCGATAACCGAACCATACTTTCTGAACATCAGGAGAGTTAATGAAACTCAGCGTTTCTCGTTTGCTCGGAGTCTTTGCCTGCGGCCTGCTGACCTTTTCGGTTGCCGCTCAAGAGTTACCGAAATTAAAACCATACAGCACGGTTATCCCTGCGCCCGATTTCGACTTCGCTGATGCTGAAGCCACAGCTCTGACTGGTTCGGGACTGCAAGTGTGGACGACCACCCTGAAGGCGACCAAAAACGGCAAGTCGTATCCCATGACGATGGTCGGACAGAGTCCATTTTCTTCCACCCTGACCACGAATATTCCGGTGGCGATTGTGCCGGTGATCATCAACATTAACGGCACGGTTTTTAATCCTGCCGTGGCAGACACCAAGTGCATGGTCGCGCCCAACAACGTCCCGCTGACCATTTTCCGTAATTCCCCATTGTTCGGCAACGCGGCTTATACCATGGGCGGAGTCAACGTCGGAACTACGCAGTATGTTGATGCATTTCAGCGGGCAAACTTTTGGAAGGCAATCTCCCCGACTTATCACACCCGGCTGTCACCGATCACGGTGAAGACGGCACAGACCTACAAGACGCCGGCTGGTTCCGGGGCGGTCTAATCCACCGCACCTTTCGGAAATGGCGGCTGCGGCCCCAAGCATAACCCTGCCGGGCAATTCGGAATCATGGACATCAATGCCTTCGATTCCTGGGTGAATACCACGGCCCTGCCGAAAGCGGCGGCGACTCCTAACGAGCTGGTGGTTCTGCTGATTTATAACGTTGTCTTGTCGAATGGCGCCCCTGTCACCGCGAACTGCTGCATTCTGGGTTATCACGGCGCGACTGCGGGTCCCCCCAATGGGCAGACTTATTCCCCAATGGAATTCGATCAAACTGGGATATTTGGCAGCACGACGACAGACACATCCATCGCATCGCATGAAATTGGCGAATGGATGGACGATCCTTATGGATCGAACGCCGTCCCGGCGTGGGGTAACATCGGACAAGTCGGTGGATGCCAGGCAAATCTCGAAGTGGGCGATCCTCTCAGCAACACGCTCGCGCCCTCGGTTAAAATGCCTAACAACTACATCTACCACTTGCAGGAGCTGGCATATTTTGGGTGGTACTTTAATTCGAAGACTACTTCGTCCATTTCAGCCGGAGGCAAGTTCTCTAATGCCGGGAAATTCACTGGCCCCTCGCAACCCTGCCCTCCCGGAGGCACCTTCTAAGCGTTTGGACAGAGCTGCCGCACTGACAACGCGATGGGACTTGCTAACCCATCGCGGAAATATTGCGGATCGCGCGTTTTTATTATTGCTGTTGCTGGGCGTGCACGATCTGCGACTGCTGGTCTTCATGTAGGAATAGAGACCATTCTTCATCGGCAGCGAATTCTTCATCAGGTGGAAGCACGGCTTCTGAGGGAGTCACTCGCACTCTCACCTGCAATTCCGTGTCGGCTTTTCCCTTCATAGTCCCCATGGTTGGCGGCACGTCAGCATAATCTCGCCCAACGGCGGTGCGGATGTGACGTTCGCCCGCTACAAGATTGTTGGTGGGATCGAAGCCCACCCAACCCAGTCCGGGGAGAAAGGCTTCCAGCCAGGCGTGGGTGGCGCCGTCCGCGGAGCGATCGTTAGTTTCACCGCCATGATAGAGATACCCGCTCACATAGCGGCAGGGGATATGCGCATTGCGAATTAATGTAATCGCGATATGAGCAAAATCCTGACAAACTCCCTGACGCGACCGGATCGCCAATTCAATTGGTGAATTCACTGAAGTGCTTTTCTTTACATACGTAAAACTGTTATAGACGCCCGACATCAGGTCGTGCAGAAACGCCAGCGGGCTACGTCCCTCGTGCTTGTCCACTCCGATCTCATGCGCCAACTCTTCGAGTTCCGGAGAAGTACGAGCAAAATAACTGGGCATGAGCATGTCCCAGTAATCCTTTTGTTCAATTTGCTTTTCGAGTTCTTCCCAGGCGGAATATTCCATGGAATCCACCAATGGCGGCTGGGCGTCAATGTTCACCAGAGCGTCCGAAATGATGGTGAGCTGGCGATGTTGCGAAGGTAGGTCGAAGTGATGCACCAGGTTTCCGCGGCAATCGGTGTAAGAAAAAATTCTAGCGCGCGGATTGACCGAAAGCTGAAAAATGAAGCACCGCTGAATGCCCTCGCTTCTGGGATGCATGCGAACTTCCATCATGCTCTGCCAGACCGGGCGGCTGTAGCGATAGCGCGTGAAATGTCGGACGGCGTAAAACATTAGGATTCGAAAGCGACCTCAATGGGATATTCAATATAGACTTCGTGCACCGCAGCATGCAGATCGCGGCACTGCTCGATAATTCCCGCCAGATATTTGTGTAAGTCTCCGCGAATGACGTCGGCAATCTGCACGTAGGCCACGGCGGACCGCAGGCGCCCGATCAGCCTTTCAATCTTTCCCGTCCTGCGGCTGAGAGAAAGATTGCCAATGGAACTAAGCGCCTGGTGCATCCTATCGAGCGAGTAGCGAACAGAAAATGGAAACTCCGGCTGCAACAAAATGAAATCCGCAATACGCTCGGGTTTGAGTTCGGCGGTACATGCCTTGCAGTAGGCTTCAAAAGCTGCGCAACTGGTCAGCAGCCCTACCCAGTCGAGATCATCGGCATGCTTGTCGAGGGAAAAATAGGCATCCAGCAGAATGCAGAGATTGCATGCCCTTTCGATGAATTTTCCCAGTTGAATAAAGTGCCAGCCCTCACCATGATTCATGGTGGTGTCGGTGATTCCATGAAAGCGGTAGGAACCTTGCCTCACCATGCTGACCAACTGCATGGCGCCGGCATCGTCGTGGGCTTGAAGGTCGCTGCCGGTAACGTCATGAAACAGGCGATTGAGATGCTCCCACATTTCGGAACTGATTTCCTCGCGCACCTGGCGGGCGTTCTCTCGCGCGCCTCCGATACACTTGACGATGGAAAATGTTCCTTCCGGATCGGCCACCAGCAAGAACAATGCGTGTTGCGGATCAACATTGTCAGAGGCG
>JALYIM010000057.1 GCA_030775785.1 Acidobacteriota bacterium | reverse complement strand
CGAGACACGTCAGGGCAACGCTCAACAGTATTCGTTTCCTCCATTGCATACGGATTTCCAACATTCGGGAGTGCTGCTTAATTAAGTTCAGAATGATCTTCGCTGCAGTTGAAAAGATTGCCGACTGGCTCCCATTTAACGCTGCAAGGCTTTCATTTATCTTGCCCCTTACGGCTCATTCGAAGCTTGACGTTGATACGAAGCTTAGACGCTTCAGGTTCCATTTCGTCAGCCTGATCATTCGTGTTCAGATCGGAACTTCCAGGAGCGGGATGTGTCGAACATTCTGGGCGACGCGATATGGAATCGCTCAACAGACACACGGAGCTCATACGTACGAGCCTTCGTGCCATTTGATTTTATTTTTTGGTGGACCTGGTCGGGATCGAACCGACGACCTCTTCCATGCCATTTCACTGAGTCGAGCGAGATGAGTCCATAGCGAAAGATAATGAACGATAGTCGTTGCTGCGTCCTTCGTGGGTCTGCCGGGTTGGAAGTAAACTACAATGGCTCGGAGCGACACGGGGCGACATCGGCAGGGATGGATGAGTTAGGACACAAACTACGACACAATAGTGCGCTCAATTATGAAACCCGTTCTATGTTATTTGGTTGCCGCGGGGAAACTGGATTCCGTTCGTACCGAGTTTCGAAGCCTTAAGAGATGAGAAGTTAAGATCCTAGGCTTCGGATGCAAAGAAGCCGTGCCTCAACTTGCCAATAAGCAACTCGCATTGCGGACCAGTACTGCGATCCAGAATGCTGCTTGTCGTAATCATCTGATCAGTAAGTTCTGACATCTGATCATCGCTGTTCAAGATTTCGTTGAGTTGCTCACGCGTAGTCGCAGAAACTAAATTCTTAGCGTCGACGGCTATTAGCACCGCGCCAGCGGATTCGAGATTGAATTCCTGGGCCTCCAGTATCCCTATGTGTTCCCCATAAAGGCGATCCTCGTTGCCAGCCTCTCCATACTGTCTTAGCAATGTGTAGATGTCCGCCGCGTCGCGCTTTTCACTTTTCCGGTCCTTCCACGCAAACAATTTAAGAACTAGCAGGAGCGGTAAGCTGACGACTGGAACAACCAGGTCACTAGCCAACCGAACCGGGACGGCCCCAGCAAGAGCGTCTTGGAAGCCAGTGACTCTCATTATAATATCTTCTTCAGGCGGCCAAAAAATATTTCCGTCGTGCTCGATTCCACCGAATGGAATTAGATCGACGATAACCCTATTTACCGCATCAAATAGCCGCTGCTTCTGCTTCTCGTGAGGAATGAAGTTAGCCTGAGCGATCAAAGCTGATTTTAGTGATTCGAATTCAGTCCAAGTCTCTACGGCGATACCAAAATCCACATCGAATGTTCGCCGACCTGCTGCTTGGCCGAACACGTGTCGCAGCATGATCTCGCGAGCGGTGGCGCCCGCAAGAAAATATCGCGTCCCGCACCGGCGCGCGCTCTCGTCAATTCTGCGTATAACACCTAGAAGAATCGGGTCAATCGCGGAATGCTTGATTTCTAAAGGTTGGGCGAATGAACTGGTCATAAATCATCCTAGCGGCCTCGATGTCCCTTCCATCCGTTGTAGTCAACAAGTCGGCATACGCCAGAACTGGAGGAACTACATCCCGAATCCCGTGGATTCTCTGGGTGTTCCAAAAGACATCGAGGATCTCCACGTCCCCATTGATATCAGCTCTGAGACGGTGATCAATGATTAGCTGCCGGGGCATCTCAGTTACATAAATTGTGGTGGTGACGGGTTGAAGATAGTCAAGAAGCTTTTTGGCAGCAACCTCTCCTCCCCAATAGCCGTGGTACCGAACAATATCGACATGATCTACCCAGTTTGGATCCGGCGCGCGGAACCTGCGCGCATTGAGTTTGGGCCTGAGCACTGTAGGAAATGCCGCAATCCATTCCTCCAATAGCCGGTCAGGGTCCAAAATTCGTCGTTTCGCCGTTCCTAGTGTTAGATGTTTCCGGATCTCTAGATCTTTTATCACGGGGCCCACCGTTCCAAGTGCAGCTCGGGCTGCGGTATGGATCTCACGGTATGGGGCGTTTAGCAGGTGGAAGTTACAGAGGAGAGCGAAAACAATCCGCAGTCCTGCTGGCGTAACAGCTCGCCCTTCGTCCGCAGCTTGCAAGGTTTCGGGTGGACGCCTACCAAGGACGTAGACGTGCAAGCCAGGCGCTCTAAGGAACATGTTCCCTGCGGTGTCCGCGAAGCACACTCCTATATCACGGCACCGATGAGCAATCTGCGGTGTGATGTACGGAACTACAATCAGAAGGCGTTCTTCTGCTGCGAGGTGCCATCGGTGTAGAAGATGTTCGACGGTTCCCCATCGAATCGTATTCTTGATTTCTACAGCAAATCGGGTTTTTCCTTCTGGCCTAGTGATCTCAACAACGGCATCAGCTCGCTGCCCATCCCTACCGATTTGCAGTTCCCATCCTAAGATTGCGGTGCTCAAGCCAGTCTCTGCCTCAATTGCAGCGAGAGTCCGATCAAGCATCATTCCATCAAATTCTAATTGTCCCATGAGGCCGCCCTCACTGTTCATCTTTTTGGATTGTACAGGAAACCTGAACATGAGTGAATAATGAACATACAAATAAGATATTTGTTTTCAGTACCTTAATTAAGTATAGGTTCGCTTGTTCACAATTTAGCGTTGTTCATGTTTCCTGAACATAACAATAAAGTGAACATTAGGGCCTTCGTGCTGCTTCGAGCAATCACAAAAACTCCAAATTTAAGGGCAAGGAGCCTCTTCGAGACATGTCCGAACAATCGCCCTTAGCTCCTGTTTGCGCTCCACAAGAGTATCCACGCGCCGGTCCTTGCCAAGGTTGATATGGAAGAAGCTATGCAAGACGCTGCCAGTGCACGTCAGCACGCTCAAAGATCAAGGATTTCTTGTAGGCTCGGGGCCATTGTCCTGTGCGTCCCCCAATCTTATTGCCCTTCGACGATTCTAGATTGTTTAATGCGGAACGCATCCATTTCTATGCTGCTGAAGACTCGGTTGCTAGGCGTCGGGATGTCGCCTAGCGCCGGATGAGGTAACTGAGTTTGACGAAGAATATTCGGCCATCGTTTCGCAATGGTCCAGTGGAGTGCACAAGTCCATTTCCCTGCGGATCGCACTCGACGGTGCCGGGAATCCGAACACACAAGCTGGGCAGAACATTTTCCAAATTACTGTTATAGCCGACATAAACTGCGGTACCTGGATGAAGCAGGTAGGTCGCCAAAACATCGAAATTCAGATTCTTGGTTGTTTCGAGCGAGGAGTAGGTCTGGTTTGCGAGGCGTCCGTTGTATTGAGCAATAAATCGAAGCGACAGCTCTCGGCTGAACTGATAATTCCATTTGCTGCGGATGATGTGATTATTGAAGACAGAACGACCCAGAAGATTATGCACCACGCGATCGAAGACATAAGTGTTATCAATCTGCAATTGATTCATCGGTTTCAGCGTTAAAGTTTGATTGATGCTCGTCTCGTCGCCTTCGGTAGGCAAATCCCCGGATGGAGGCACGACGTTAATCGTGCCTCCATGAATCACGGTTGTTCTTGATGAGAACTGGCGGATGGGGTTAGTCTGAAATACCACACCCGCGAAATCTTGCACAAACTTGTGATTCGATAGAAGCCCGGTGAAATCCTGGGGCCGCAGCGTGTCACTTTGCACTCCGACCATCGGCGCGAACATAGTATTGCGCTTGAAGGAGAAAACTAAATCGCCATTGAAGTTGTATTCGATGCCTTGCCCACGATGATCGTATATTCGTTCACCGCCTATCTCAGGCCCCCAAAAAACTAAATGCTTCGACTCAGGATGGAAATAAAAATGGAAGTAATCATTTATCCGACGGATGTTAGTGCGCCGTAAGTATCCGGTCTCGGTCCGAAAACCTGGGCTGATGTCTTGATATTGACTCACATATTCGAAACGCCGCCCCTGGCCGGTTAGCACGGCCTCATGAGCGAAACCGAAAAGATATTGATTACCGAGCGGAACGGTTGCGTTAATCGGGAGAAATGGGTTACTGCTCCACCGATCGTATGTAGAACTCAATAAAGACCGCAGAGTTCCTGACCAATTCTTTCCCAGCTTGAAAGTGCCATCAATTCCCCCGACGCGATTGAAGAAGCCCGCAAGCCGCCGTTCGGTATAGATAACGCCGATGCTGGATTGTTCCCCCAGATCATGTGTGACTCTTGCCATGCCAAAATAGGCGCGTTTTCCGTAGAGCGGGTCCGTATTGATCACGCGTTTACCCGGGGAACGATCATCCGACAGAAGAAACCCGAGGTTCCACGAACCTTGTTTTCCGGTCAGTCTGATTCCGAACTCCGGGTCTTCAATCCTTCTGGTGAAGACCGCTTGTGTGAGTTGAAAAGGTCCGGTGTCTTGCGCGTCTCCGAAGAAATTAGAGTTTTCCAAGAAGAACGGCCGCTTCTCTGGAAAAAGTACTTCGAATCGCTGGTTTACTGTATTTTGAGGTTCGTCGGATTCGACCTGACTGAAATCCGGATTAACGGTGGCGTCAAGAACCAGGCTGTCATGAAAGATGAATTTCGAATCCACTCCTCCGGTAAGATCGGCCGGACTTGAATCGAAGCGTGGATTAACGGAATCTCGGGTGTCCACGGTTCGATAGCTTTTGAAAGAAGTGTACGGAATAAACTGCATGTTACGTCCGGGAGAGATGCCCTCAAATCCACGCAGAATAGCCGCTTGATTCAATCTTCCCGAGATCCGGCTGGAAACTCGTGGCCAGTAATCCCACTCGTTCTCTCGTGCAATTACGCGCAGCAAAGTAACTCCCCACTCTTGCTCTGGCTTGCGATGAAATCGGAGGCTGCGAAAGGGGATCGCCTGCCAAACTAAATATCCTTGCGGCGTAAGCTTGCCTCGCGAGTACCAGAGCGTGTCCCAGGAGTTATCTGGACCACTGGCTCCTTCCGTCCACAAACCGTCAGTCTGAACGCCAAGCGGATTGGTAGCAAACACAAAAGCATGCCGCTGATCGTGGAAAGTATCCAAGCTGAGTTCCACAAAATCGTCGTCGTAAATATCCTCGCGATGGCTGAGGTGGGAACGCACTTTGCCGGGATCTGAGTCGAAGCACACCCATACGACATAAAGATTCTCGGAGTCGTACCCCAAGTAAACCTTGCTTTTTTGTGTCGCGGAAGCACCATCGGTGGGATCTTGTTGGATAAAACCTGTGGCCTCAGCGAGATGAGTAGCTGCTCCGTGGGGAACCATATCCTCGAAGTCCTCAAGTCTCGGCTTCTGGGAAACTCTGGGTATATGAAGTACCGGTTTCGGCTCGATTTCCGACGCATTTGTGGGCTGCTGGTTTTCGGCAAAATTTTGCGCGGCAAAAGAAACGTCCACAGAAATTAATGCTGCCAAAATTAAACCGAACCATTGTGTCGTTAAAATTGCCCACTCCCCATAACCACCGCTGATTGATATACGAAACTAGCACTTTACAGAGGCATTTATAGACGGAGCCATGGCCAAAAGGTCATCTATGGAGGAGCAAAACAAGGTTATTGCAACAGGGAGTGACGCGTCCGATCGGGAAATTACTGCCCTCCTCCTGGTTAAAGAAGGGTACGAATGCCAAGTGGCGGAAGCTCTAGTCGAAACCTCGAAGATCCTCAGGTCACAAAAAAACATTGATCTCGTTGTTTGCGGCATAGTGAAGTGGGCAGGAGAAGACTTTGAGCAGATGATCCAAGCTCCGAATATCGTTCCCGTTTTGGTTTATCGAAAGAGTTCTTTCATTCGTTCCAAACTTGCTTAAAGAGATAGAGGCATCTTACAAGAACTCCCGCCAGGGTTCTAACTATGAGCGTTCGCTGCCGAGATGACGGGCACCATCCACGGAGCGTATGGATCGGCGATTTTGCCAGAGGCCGACTATAGAGTCGCTTCTGCACAAGCGATCGCACAGGTATGCCAACCCGGCACTGGTTCCTTATGACGATCGCGCTCAAAAAGTTCTGCTCGGCCCTTCATCTGGGAATAATCTTTATTGCGAATCTTGAACCATGTACTCCGATTTTGCTCTGTTTCATATCTACCACACTTATCTTTCCCGACAATCCCTTCAAGGTCCAAATCGCAAACGCGTGCGAACAGGGGTAAGCCTCGTCCTTCGACGTGATCCGCATATTGCAGAGGAGAATGTTCCGGCACCGCACTTAACAACCTCCGGAGTTCCTGCTTGCGTTCAACAAGGGCGTCCAGGCGTCTATCTTTGCCATCGTGCAATAGGTCGAATGCGAAAAAGCACGGATTGCCCTTGTGAAACAGTAAATCCTTGAATTGCGGACGACCCTCACGGTCTACGCATACGATTTCGCCATCAAATACCGCTTTTCGGACAGTTGGCAACGATTGCGAAATCGTGCGCCCTAGTTCAGCAAAGCCCGCGAACACATGACCATTCCGAGAAACTAATTGACACTCGCCATCCTCGAGATACGCAAGTGCACGGAAACCATCGTATTTGAGTTCAAAAAGCCAATCCGAATGATCGAACGCCGCTTTGCGCGTTTGTAAAGGCTGGGGAATAAAAGTGCGAAACATGTATTAGCACCCTACCAGCGCCAAAGACGAAAAATGGGCGAAGGCAGCAGTAATATTCTCTTGGCGAACAAAAAGCGAATATGCAAACTATTTGAATGGACGAGGGCAGGAAGCGTGTATTGGCGATCATTGCAGGGATCTTAGTAGCGCGTCACTTACAAACTGCGGACGATTTATTCAATTCCAAAGGCTCGCCGCGAACCGAGAACATGGTTGCTTCTGCGGTGCAATGGGCTGACCGAATCATGCGCAAGATTGATAATGTATTCGGAGAAAAATAACGCGTGGTGGGCGGGCACGCTGAAATAGGTGCATTTTCCTCCGTTCAGTCAGAGCACCTGCGAGTCTTTGGAGATGGGTTCCAAAAACCCTACAGGAAACCGGCGTCGCTAAGTTCCTCAGCGACAAAGCAATCCAGCGTTAGATTTGCTGTCCCTAAAACACATGGTTTCGGAACGATCTAGAGTCCGTAGCGCTCTGCGATTTTCTGCGTTTTATTCGATCCCGAAGGTGAGCGTCCCGACAGCCTTTGCGCAACCCAGAGGTACAGCAACGCATCCCACTTGCAGGAGTTGCTATGAAGAATTTGTTCTTTTTATTAATGGCGGTTACCTTCGTTGGCTGTGGCGCCGGCCACGCGAACTTGACCAGTATTACGGTGAGTCCTCAATCGGCGACGGCAACGAGCAACCCGCCGGGCCAAGTTGGATACACTGCGCGAGGTAATTTTGCCAACGGGAAGAGTCGCGAACTCACGCAAGTAGATGGTCTTGCCTGGCACACCTCATTGACTAGCGCTGGGACAACTGCCGCCACCATCGGTTCAACCGGTGAAGCTACTTGCTCTGCGCCTGGCACGATTACCGTTACCGCGAGTGCGCCCCAAAACCTGCAATTTACTTTGAATAACGGGGTGCAGAATACCTCAACCACTGTGAGGGGGACTGCCACACTGATTTGTCAGTAGGATTAACGCGTAGTCAGAGCAGTGTCCATGTAGGTCACACGCTCGCAGATGTATATCTGGCAACCGTCTGAGCACCGGTCGCGAAAATTCCGACGATGGCATCCTAAGTCCATGGAAACTGATATCCATGGGAAAAGAAAACATCTTGCTGGGGGACGTTGACCCTAGCGATCACATCTGGGTAACAACTCGCAGGGCATGTAGCCCCAACGGCGATGCGGTCGCTCGCCGTGATGCTTCCGTTGCCAGCGGGAAATCTGGTCCATCTGTGAAAAATTTAGGCCCTCAGCGAGCCACGGAACGCCCTGGCGGCATAGTAAGATTCTGCCCCGTTGTGATATACGAAAACAGTATCGTAGCGACGATCAGCAAAGAGCGCGCCGCCGAGTTTTCTAATATCAGAAGGTGTTTTCACCCAGCTCGACGTTCTGGTATCGAAATCTCCAAGTGTCTGCAACTCTCGATATTCTTCTGAAGTTAAAAGCTCGATGCCCATGGCGGCTGCCATATCCATAGCGTTACTTCCTGGCTTATGTTCTTTCCTTGACTCCAGCGCTTCACGGTCATAGCAAACGCTTCTGCGGCCTTTAGGACTTTCCGGTGAACAATCATAAAAAATATATTCGCCCGTCTTTTTATCATGACCAACAACGTCCGGCTCACCGCCAGTTCTTTCCATTTCGCTGAGTGACCACAGTTTTTCAGCATTCGTTTCCAGCTTTGCTTGTACGTTCGCCCATTCAAGACCTCTATGGCGGTCCATGTTTTTTTCAAAACGGGCTTTCAATGCGCTAAGTAGTTCTTTGCGTTGTTCTGGTGACAAATACTTTTTATTGCTATGAATGTTCCGCGCTCTTGTCGCTCTCATAATCGTCGCTTCTTGCGTTCCCTAACGTTTAACCTCTTTTCGTTTTTTGGTTTTCGTAATCATCATGTCAGCAGAGCTGTACCCGAGTGACAGCCCGATAACACAGGCGGTCACTGTTCCTGCCAGCAGGTGCTTTCTAAGGTTTTTGTTCAAATCTAGTTTTTCTTTGACCTGGATCTTAGCGTCAGTGAAGACCTCGTGGAGACGAATGCGCTGCTCGAGTGCCTGCAGCTCAAGCTTCTGAAGCGGGGACGTGCTCATGTTTCTAGTTCCTCCTTGCATCCAGATTGTTGTACTTCGCTCTCAAGTCGTAGTTATGAAGAGGGCCCATCCATTCGTCGCACTCGCCCATGTCCATTTCTCTGCGGAAATACGATTTTAGTACAACCCGGAAACCAATCTTTTGGTAATGGGCAATCTACCCGAGTGACCACCCCGGTTATTTTGGTAATAATCACCTTCCAAACAAACTTTATTCAATTTGTGGAACGATGAAATCTCATAAAAAACTCTCTATTGCATCTGGCAGTGTAAACCCCAAAAGACTGAGGAACCAGTGTCGGAGCCATCCTTTCGTCCGGGAGATAGGGTAGTGGTTCTGGATGTGTTTGGAAAACCTACAGGAATTTATTGCACGGTTAAGGAGGCCGAACGAACCGCACGAAGAAAGATTTCGAGTGCACAAAAGGCCTGCTGGGCGAAGCTCCGCACCTCTCTACAAAGAAGTAATCGCATGAGTGCCGCCGCTCGACGGAAGGTTTCACTTGCTCAGAAAGCGCGTTGGGCCAAAGTAAAGGTCGCCCAACAAGTGACAACCGAAGGCGATGTCGAAGATACTTTTATAGGTACCTACAGGAAACACAAATTCAAAATCTACCCAACGCAGACTAACAGTGGCTGGACTGCGATGTGGACGCTTTTCCGTCCTGACGGCAAGCGAGAAGAGTTTCCAGCGCGAGGGGAGTTTGACACTATGAAAGGAGCGACTGACGCTGCTCGCAGAGACGCCGAAGAACGCGTCAGGCTACTTGAGCGAGGAGAGCGTGGCTGACAGGTGCTTTCCTGAGTGCAGAATCCGCCCTCCTTTGGCTGCGAGATTGCTGGGAACAGCTAAATCGGTACTAATTCAGGTTCTGGAAAAATATCTGGAGCAGAGTGGGGCTCCGGTTCCGGATTAAACGCAGGAACAACATCAGGATCGGAGCCGGGACGCGGCTCCGGGTCAGGTTTAGGTTCCGCCACTGGCGGTGCTGGAGGGGTTCTAGCGCGACCGATAGGCATCGTATAAGCCCCCATTGTGACATTGCTCAGACGCAAGATTTAAAGAAACCTATTGCTTGTTCGAATAATGCCCAACCGTCGCGCCTGCTGCTGCGCTGATTACGAGAAACTTACGGCGGGAAAATTGATTGCTCTTCATGCGTCCTCCGAAATTAAATCTGTTATTTTTTGAGCATCTTCACCGCTACTTCTTTGAAAAACACGATGTCGTTATCGCTGTGGTTTTGTAATCCGATATACCCGTCCTGCGGACGCGGCCCACGCTCGGGCTCGAAATCAAATTTCTTGGCGGGCACTTCGTCGCCTTCGGTGAACTCCGTGACTTTGACGCCATTGACTGCCACACTGGTGTGCGGCCCGGATAGTGTGATTTCCATCGTGTTCCACTCCGGCCCTGGCTTGCCGGGCCGCGCCATCGGCTTCGTCAGTGAATAAAGAGTTCCGGTAACGTGGTAATCGTCTTCGTTGGATTTCTCCGGTTCGTTATCTATCTGCACTTCGTATCCATAATGCACGGGCATCCAAGGTTCACGCGGTTCGATCGGGATTCGTATAAATACCCCTGAATTGTCATTGTGATCGCGCATTTTATAAACCACCCGAATGACGCAGTCACCTAGTTTGCCGCCCGTCCAATACAACAAGCCCATCCCGCCATGAGTGCGAATCAGGCCGTCTTCAACGACCATCTCTCCCGGGCCAACGTGTTTCCATCCCGTAAGATCTTTGCCATCGAAGAGCTGCTTCCACTCTCCCGTCTGGGCCTGAACGCCGCTGGCCAGCAGCAGCGCCGCAAAGGACAATTCCAAGATTCGAAACATTACAATCTCCCTCGTCCGGTCAATAGGATACACATTCGCCTCTGTGTGCGAGATTCTTTTTCGCGCTGTTTTTGGCACTTTTTCAAGACTAAAAACGTCAAAATAGGGCGGATGTACACTTTCCAGTCGAATGCGATCATTGAGGTAACGTTCGTTATCAAAAAATGTCGGCAGAGTTCGGCAGTCGTCCTCGATAGCTGATTACTTCGTCGTTCTTCCGGTTCTGCTGTTCAAATCTTGCCACCTGGACGCCCAAGCTTCCATAGGTTCCATTCTCGAAAGCATCTTCGATAATCTTAGCGCGAGTCATTTGTGGCGGAACGTCGGATGGCCGGGGCAGACTCAGTACTATGTATTTTGCGCAGTCACGGAGATGGTTGTCACGATCCACAATCGCTTCTGAAGGGTTCCGGCGCATCAGTTGCGAGGTTGATAGCTTCTCGCGCCTAGTCCGCATCAGTTCCCAGATTAGGTTTGGGCATCCGTCGGGAAATATCCCGTAACGCTTCCTGGTGTAGTCATACTTTTCCGGACACACGATTTTTATCGTCGGCTCACGCTCGTCCAAGTTCCTCCAATGCTCCAGAATCCGCTCGCCCTGGTATGGGACCTCCAATCGGGCGAGCCGCGAGAACTTCCCGTCGATGCGGCTCACATTGTGGGGTTCGGAACAACCGCCGGCTCAAAATATGTGCTCTTCACTGTCGATTCCGACTCTGTCCTAACTGCTTGGGTCTTTCCGAACTGACTGTTTCTGGCATCCGGTCTCGGCAGCCAAGGAAGGCGCGTAAAGAAGGAGGGTGACGTTGAGATCTGGGTACGGACCCTTCAATGGGGTAGTCGTGCGGTAATTCTGTTCAATCGCGGGGCGAGGGTGCGGGAGATGAGCGTGAGTTGGGAAGATCTAGGGTATCCCGGTCATCTGCCGGCAGCCGTGCGCGACTTGTGGCAACACAAAGATCTGGGAAAATTTACCGCAGTATTTTCTGCCCCGGTTACGTTCCATGGAGTAGTTATGGTGACAGTGAAACCGTAATGATTAGGGATGCTCACCGCGAATGACTGCCGCCTGGGTTCTCCGATGTTGTTAGACCGACTCGCAATAACATCTTGGAGGGATTGTGTTGCTTTCTCGGAGATTTTACTGCCTCAGTTTCTCCGAGCCAGGCACCTAAATCAAGACGGGAACTGGATCAGGCGTTGAAGTAGCACTACTAAAGCAGCTGGATGTATCTTCTGCGTGTCTTCTCTACCTTCGAACTTCGATAAAGAGGGTGATCAAATCTTTGCGTTTTCGACCCAAGCTTCTCGTTTCCTCTCGCTTGAGCCGCTTTCAGCGAAAGTCCATTATGCGATCTCCACCAATTAGTTAGAGTTGTGCGATAATCGCCAGCGCCAATTATTTGGGGCAGCGTGCCGTCTGACGAATCGCCGCTCCAGTTCAATGAGATAAACGCCTGTTCACGCCAGTTCCTTGAGACCACCCTCCGTTGAATTGCGGCCGGTCCACTGGCTCAGGGATGTGCTACACCCGGCGGGTACGGACCCTTTGAAGTATCCCAGTACATCGAGTGGCCGAGGGCACGCAGGCGGGTCAGTTCATCGGGGCTCAGGGGACTCATAGGTTCGCCTTGTTTTACGCCGAGCGCACGCATGTATTGTTCGTATCCATGACGTGAAAATATGGCAATCTCGTGAATGTCGTGCTTGCTGGAGTTTTTTGCTGAAATCCAAGTGTCACGCGGGATGAAGACAATGGACCGGGGACCGGCCAAGGCCCGTTGGTCCCCAACGATGACTGTAGCTCCTCCTTCTTCAACGAAGAGGATCTCTTCAGCGTTGTCGTGTTTATGAAAAGGGATAGTCTCCCCAGGTGCCATGGTGGAGGTAAAAACGAAAAAATCCTGCGTGTTACCGTTTTGGCCATCGAGCTTAATGGTGAATGGCCAACCAGCAGTCGGACCAGTGCGGCGCACAAGGTGTTCGCCGTCATTCTCCTGGAGAATCAGAGGATGGGGTGGGCTCGAGCCTTGAGAAGTCGGGGTGGCTGATTGTGGAACGGTGTACGCGCGTGCGCGTACAAGTACTGCAACGGTTGCGATTGCCAGCGTTAAACCGAGTGCCGGGATGACTCGAGTCAATTGATCGCCCTTCCTTTCATTGGATAGGACGGGAGTCTACACGTCTTGACGCCGGGGAGCAATCCAACTCGCTATTTTCTTAGCTGGGCAGTGAAGTTAGTGACGACTGTGATTGGTTGGCTGACCTGCTGCGAAACCCGTTCCATCAAAAGTCTTTGTCCGTCAGGGAAAACGCTGTAAAAGGGCGTGCTCAGAATCGTCCACTGGCTAACGAGCTTCTGGCCCGCTCCGAATTCGAGCGTATTTCCCATATCCCTGACCGGAACGGCCACGATGGATTGTGTGGCATCCAAGTAATAGAGTTCTTTGCCGTCTTTGCTCCATTGCGGCACCTGCCCCCCGTTGGGGGAGACTTGCCACTTACCCTGGCCGCTTCCGTAGGCCACCACATAGACTTCCGACGGCCCGGCGAACGAGGTATAAGCCAGCCATCGCCCACTCGGGGACAGCACCCCGTTGGTTGCGTGCGTCACCACCTCATGGGGTTTTCGCTCTCCTTCCAACGGCAGCGCCCAGATGGTTTGATTCCCGGTTGTAAGGCCAGTGGCATAAATCAGGGTTTTGCCATCGCGCGACCAGTCACTGGGGAGAAGCCCCTTGATACCTC
>JALYIM010000056.1 GCA_030775785.1 Acidobacteriota bacterium | reverse complement strand
ACTAAAATCTTTGCTTGGCATACCTCGTTCTGGAGAAGTCGCGCCGTTTCCAGCCCATTCATCCCTGGCATACTTATATCGAGCAGGATCAGGTCGGGCATAAGTTCCCGAGCTTTCTGCAGCGCCTCCGATCCATCCTTGGCTTCTCCGCAGACTTCCAAATCCCTCTCTGAGGACAAGAGTTCACACACAGCACGACGAACAACGTCGCTGTCATCGGCGATGAGAATACGCATGACGACGACCTCCGCAAGAAACTCATCTCGAAGCCCTAGTTATGAAACCATGCTCTCAGGTTGGGAAACAACATCCATAGGCACCGGCAACGTGATCGAGATCGTCGTACCTGAGGAGTTCGACTGAATCTTCAACGTTCCTCTCAAATGACGGACCCGCTCCCGTATTCCGGAAATTCCCACGCCTGCGTTGTGCCCCTGAATACTAACCAGTTTTTCTGCCGGCATTCCATTCCCTTCGTCCTGGATATCCAGGGAAACAATCTCTGCCTTGTGAACAATCCGTATTATCGCCCGCTTGCTGCCGGAATGGCGATGAATATTGGTGAGACCTTCCTGCACAATGCGAAACAGCACCATTTCTACCTCGGAGGGAAGCCTGCCGAATCCCTCAGAGGTGCAAAACTCAATCTCCAGATCGCTGCGTCCCGACAACCCCTGGACATACCAACGGATGGCTTCTGGTAAGCCGTTCTCGTCCAGAAGAGGAGGATGCAGCAGATAGGACGTTGTCCGTATCTCTTTGCTTAGCTGCTGAACAAGTTCCCGGCTGTCTTCCACCCTTTTTGCAAGCTTTGGCTCGTGCCTTACACGCTGACCGATATTGCCAAGACTCATACCCAGGGCCGTTAGAATTTGGCCTGCACTGTCATGTAGTTCGCGCGCGATATGCCGTCGTTCATCGTCCTGGGCGCGCAAGAGTCGGTTTGAAAGGTCTCGCAGTTGCTCCGACTGGTCCAGCACTTCCGCGTTTCTTCGCTCCAGTTCCCGGGTCCGGAGGCGCACTTCAGCTTCAAGCCCATCGGCAAGCGAACGGAGCCGCTCCTTACTCTCTCGCAACGCTTGTTCAGCCCGCTTTCGTTGAGTAACGTCCCGCGCCACTTTCGAGGCTCCGATTACTCGGCCTTCGCGATCTCTCACCGGTGAAATTGTCAGTGAGATATCGAGTGGCGTGCCATCTTTGCGCACGCGCACAGCTTCGAAATGGTCGACGCGCTCGCCCCGATTGAGCCGCTCAAGAATCATCGCCTCTTCCTGCCGGCGGTCCGGCGGAATGATTAAAGTGATGTGTTGCCCAATCGCTTCGTCCGCAGTGTATCCGAACGTCCGCTCCGCACCTTTGTTCCAGCTACTGATCACGCCGTCAAGATTCTTACTGATGATCGCGTCATCAGAGCTGTCCACGATCGCAGCCAGCAAACCGTTCGTACGGTCCGCCTCCTTTCGTTGCGTGATGTCCCGCGGCATCCTGGATGCCCCGATAACATTGCCGGCAGCGTCCTTCACTGGCGAAATCGTAAGCGATACATCGAAGGTGGAGCCGTCTTTGCGGACGCGGACTGTTTCGAAATTCTCGATTTGCTCTCCCCGCTTGAGGCCGTCGAGAATCGTGGTTTCCTCCTCCCGATGGTCCGGCGGGATGATTAGAGCTACGTTTCGCCCGACGGCTTCTTCCGCTTTGTAGCCGAACAACCGCTCTGCACTTCGATTCCAACTGGTGATAATGCTATCGAGATTCATGCTGATGATCGCTTCATCCGATGAACCGACGATCGCAGCCAATAGCCCGGTGGCTCGCTCGGCTGCCTTTCTTTCGGTGATGTCCAACAGCATGTTCATGCCGCCGACGATCCTGCCTTCGCCATCGTGCAAGGGCCTGGGGTAGGGCGTGAACCAAACACGCTTGCCGTCGGGTCTCTCGGCGATGCATTCCGCACCGTCAATGATGCGGCCCTCCTTGACCGCGACCGCCATCGGGCACCTGTCATGCGGCAAAGGGGTTCCGTCTGGCAAGAACATCTTCCAACTAACACACCAATGGTCCGTGCCTAGCTCAGGCACTCGACCGGAGAACTCGGCAGCCGCCGGGTTGAAGTGTGTGAGACGGCCTTCGGCATCAGTCGTATAGATAGCGGCGGGAAGCACGTCAATCATCTCGCGAAAGCGTCCCTCGCTCTCGCGCAACTGAACTTCTACCTGTTTGCGATCGCTGATATCACGGGTGAAGCAACGCGTATGGACGAACTTCCCGTCCTCGAATAGCGCGCTCGAATCGATGAGCACGTGGCGAACTGAGCCGTCCTTGCACCGCAGCCGTGCCTCGTACTCGCGCAACACTTCTCCCTCGCTCAAGCGCTTGAGAATGTCCTCGATCACTGGTGCATCCAGGTGAAAGTCCGAAATGTGATGGCCGACATATTCTCCCGCTGTGTAGCCAAGAAGATCCAGTTCGGTCTGGTTCGCCCAAAGAATTCTTCCATCGGGTCCCACCCAGTGCATGCCAACGGTTGCATTCTCAAGAAAATCACGAAGGTTTGATTCGCTCTTTCGGAGGGCCGCTTCCGTTTCTCGGCGCTCCACAACTTCTATCTTCAAGGCCTCAACCCGCTTCAACGTTTGATATGCGGCGGAAGCGAATTTGCCCAGGGACCGCATGATTCGCTCATCCTCAGCTTCAAACTTTAGGCTCTCATCGTGAGCGATGACCCAAATCGTTCCTATCGGTTTGTCAGCGACGTGGAACGGAATGAGCAACACTTCTACAATTGGGGGTTTGATGTTAGAAGGGATCGGATAATACCGTTCAGGGTGTGAGAGCAGTAGACTGGAGTTTCGATCCAACACCGTGCCACAGGGGCTGGCCTCGCACGGCATCGTGCCGCCAAGATACCCAGCCCATTGCCCGGCTACGGCGTGCCACCTGAAAATTTGTCGTCCTTCTTTCTCTTCAAGAATGCTGACGCCCGCCGACTGAGCCCGAGACAGCTCCAACGCGATATCGACGAGCTTTTGCAACACGTTCTGGGGCGCGTTGGCCATCTCCTGCGCGAGTGCCGATAGTGCGTCGCTCTCGGCTCGGTAGTCCGGCGATCGCGATGGACGATTGTTCAGTTCGGGCGCGCTGATCACCGACTCCAGAGGCACACGGAAGTCATGGCCTAATGAAGACTCCGTCGTCACCCCTGACGTGATTCGCTTCTCGGACCTTTTCCGTTCAACCACTCGATTCATAACGGTCACCAAATCACGGGCGAGGTCGGCCTTGGCGAGATATCTGGAGCTTCTCAAGACCGCGCTGATCAAACAATCTACAGTAGCTCGGCCAGACACAATAATTCCGAAAACTTCACCAACAGCCATTGTCTCTGATACGCAGCGAAGTATGCGTTTAATCCGGCGATTCCGCAACGGCAAAAATAGCAGACGAACATATAGCGAAAACTCAAGCCTAATGTTGCCATCAATGCGGGATTGGGCTTCGACATAAATTGCACACAGATGCCCATCATGGCCGGGATCGGCTCCGTGGCAATATTGGGCAGTTTTACGGAAGTTCGCGATTCACCGGAGATGCATTACTTCACCAATTTCACGAATTGTCGGGCACTTCAGGCAACCTTTGGCGCAATTAAGGACACTGATGGTTGGCACTTTTTGCCAGCGTAAATCTGCTGAGTAGTTAGCAATTTTCTTTAAGTGCGAACTAATTTTGACTTGAAAGTAGGGAGATTATGGAAAATAAGGTACGTGGTGGAGTGGCTGAAGATCGTATAACAGGAGCTATAGAATCTCAGACCTCGCGACTTCCGAGCTCGGGATATTTAGCCGCAGCATTTGGGGCCATTGCAGCCTCAGCCATATTGAAGACGATGGGGAAGAACGATTGGGCGCTTTTCGTAGGACAATGGCCTGCGGCATTCATGTTAATGGGTGTTTACAACAAAATGGTTAAGCAGCATGGTTCAGATGCGTATAGCCGGGCCGCGTGATGATCAATGAAGTCGTGGAGTGAGGCGCACAAGCATGAAATATGCCGCAGAGCTGTTTGGAACATTTGTGTTAGTGATGGGCGGCGTGGGAGCAGCGGTACTGGGCGGATCACAAATCGGAAATGTAGGCATAGCTCTCGCGTTCGGTTTATCGTTACTCGCCATGGTTTACACCATCGGTCCGATCTCGGGTTGCCACCTCAATCCAGCAGTGACATTCGGCGCCCTTCTCAGCGGCCGCATCCGAATTCAGCAAGCTGTTGGCTACATGATTGCCCAAATTACCGGCTCGATCCTAGCTGCCGCGACCGTCCTCTTCATTGCCTCGGGCGGTCCGGATAGATACAGCGCGGCGGTGGGCGGGTTAGCCGCAAATGGCTACGGAGTGCATTCGCCTGGCCAATACAGTTTGCTGGTTGCTTTTATAGCTGAAATTGTCCTCACCACTATGTTTGTGATCACTGTCCTCGGCGCCACGGACGAGAAGTCGCCGGCAGGTTTTGCGGGCTTGGCGATCGGATTGATGCTTGTGCTAGTGCACCTTGTGGGGATTCAGATCACAAACACGTCCGTCAATCCAGCCCGTAGCATCGGTCCGGCTGTCTTGGTCGGGGGGTGGGCTTTGCATCAAGTGTGGTTGTTCATCCTTGCTCCATTAATTGGTGCTGCTATCGCCGCTGCTATCTACTTGGTTCTCAAAAGATCAGTCAGTGTGATTACAACGCAGCAGGCGGAAGAAGCGCTTGGAAGCGAGCAGCGTGAAAGGCGGACGCAGCCGAGGCCTGCGGCACAGCGTGAACAGCGCAAACATCTTGATCTGCAAGCACAATTTCAAAATTCGACGAAAGCTTTGAGGAGGAAAATCTTATGTCAATTTTAGCGTGGGTTCTGTTGGGATTGGTCGCTGGATTTATTGGTAGCAAGCTCGTCAACAAATCCGGGGAAGGCGTAGTGCTGGATATCGTCCTAGGCATTGTTGGCGCCGTCGTCGGCGGTTATGTGTTCAGCATGTTTGGAGCACACGGCGTGACAGGACTAAACATTTACAGTCTTCTCGTAGCTGTGCTCGGATCGGTTGTGGTGTTGGTGATTTATCACGCTATCAGAGGAAGCGCTCGCCGAGCTTAACTACTTGACATTCTCTGGCCTGAGCACACCCGAATGATTTCTGACCGTCAATGGGGGGAAGATCTGTAGACGGATAGAGCGTATACACAAATGATTCTGGATGTGAGAACCGCACGCGTTGTTGCTACTTTGTTGGCATTCGGCGTTGCTGGAGTTATGTTGTACACAGCCAGGAAAACCCTGGTTGTGGTTTTATTTGCAATACTCTTTGCCTATCTGCTCGATCCAGCTGTCACCTGGGTCCAACGTAGCTCGCCTCTCTCGAGACAAAAACGTGTTTGGGCTATTGCACAAGTCTATGCCGCACTGGCCATTGTGCTTGGCGCAGTTTTTCTATGGATAGGACCCCTGTTAGTTTCGCAGGGTGAGGCTCTTGGCAGAACCTTGCCATCTCTGCTGGATAAAGTCACAACGGGACGGGTGGTCTGGCAGATCGGGGCTAAGCATGGGTGGAGTAACAACACTCAGGTAAGAGTGGAGCAGTTTGTTCGTGAACATCGCGAAGACATATTGGCGTGGGTGAAGTATTTCGGGTTGTATGCGGCACACCTCATTGAGAACATTGTCTGGCTGGTTATCATTCCGATCCTTGCGATTTTCTTTCTCAAAGATGGACGAGAAATATCTAGTGCAGGAATCGATTTGTTATCACGGCACCGCAGCCGCGCCTTTTTGTCTGGCATAACCGAAGATGTGAACTCCATGTTAGCCCAATTTATACGCTCGCAAATCATCCTTTCCGGGTTGTCTACCGTCATTTACGCCGCGGTCCTTGTATCACTTCGATATCCGTTTGCATTTGTTTTGGCTGTGGCTTCAGGATTGATGGAATTCGTTCCGGTAGTCGGACCATTGGTAGCAGCCGTTTCGATTCTAGGTGTTGGCTTTCTAACCGGTTACTCACATTTGGGAATCATCGTCCTGATTCTTGCTACTTGGAGAATTGTCCAAGATTATGTGATTTCGCCGCGCATCATGGGTGGCAAGCTGGAACTGCATCCCTTGGCTGCAATTCTGGCGGTTATGGCGGGAGGCGAAATAGCAGGAGTGCTGGGTGTGTATCTGGCTATACCGGTAATGGCCGCCTCACTCATCATTTGGAAGTGGGTGCGGCGCCATTCGGAATCGTCCCAAGTTTCCTTTCCGAGCGCCGCATAACGACGATGAGCATGGAGTGTACTACGCTTCTCATTATCTCATTTCAGCCTTTCAATTTTCCGTAACGGTCCACAAAGCACCTCTCTTGAGCTTCGTAATGGATAGACAAGATCAGACTCTGTGTCGAAATGTCGAAGCAAAGGCTGTAACTTCCGGTTTGCCCGTCATACCCCCCGCCATCGGCGGTAAGCGCCAATGGGTCCGTCGGCAAACAGAACTTCGGTGGCTCGTTTTCCGTCACGGATATCTCAGCCCGACTTCTGCCCCCACGCCTGCACGAAAAGTTTGTCTATGACGACCGTTTCGGGTTTCAGAAGATGCTGCATCAGTGCTGATCTATGATCGGCGAGTTTCTTCTCGTCTAGCAATCCGAGGGCGATCACTTTGTCGCGCAAGGAATCAATGAGCGAAATAAGATGGGTGCGCCGGTAGTCTCCAGGAATAGGAGTGTCTACATCAATTTTTACTTGCACATTTTGAACACCGCCTGACCGCAATATCCCGGGAAGCGCGCGCCCGATGAAACCGTTTCCACCATTCGCGTGAAAGACTGCATGAAAGGTATCCCTTAAGACATCCCACGATGGGTGCGCCGGATGACACAGCCACGACACGTTGTCGCCATTCTCGAGGATTACTGTTCCGCCTGGACGGGTCAGCGAAATCATTTCGGACAAAAGTTGTTCCCGCGCTGAAACATTGATCATGACCAGCCGTTCGTGCACCAACTCGAAAGAGTTTTTCTCCAAATCACTGCTAAGAGCGTCTGCCTGAACAATCTCAACATTACGTAAGCCGCGTTTGGCGATTTCTGCGCGTGCCATTTCTGCGAAACGGGGCTCCCTTTCAAGCCCGACCACCACGCCTCGTGGCCCTACACGTTCGGAAAGCAAATTCAGAATGCCTATCGGACCGCAGCCGATATCAAGAACTCTCCAGCCGGGCTGGATGTTTATCTGATCAAGAAGCCGACGTGCCTGCAGCTCGCGGCCTTCCGCCTGTGCGAGGAGGCGTTCCTGTTCGGTCTGCGTGCCGCCCAAAGGGTACGCTGCAGAAACGTCCGTTGCCATTGCTCTATTCTCCCTAAGCTAAAATCCGCGATCATGAGATAGCGACCGGAGATCATGATGGCACAGGCTCTTCGCCTTCCTGATCTCCGTCCGATCAGCATTCGCATGGTCAAACATAATGTACACGCTCTGAAGAAACAGATTCGCTCGCAAAGGACTTTCAGTATTCGGGTTATGGGCGTGTGGTCGGCAAACAAGAAGTAATTCGGTTCGTTCCTGCTTTGCAGAAGTGTTGCGATGGAACCGCCCTCAGCTAACATGCGCTTTTGTCGTGATTTGCGCGCGAAGCTGAACCTTTTTTGATTTCGTTGCCGTTGACGCACCGCACTAGATCTCGCGACCCACCAGCTTTCCGTCATGAAAACGGTATTCACCATCGGCTCGTCGCTCCTAGCGAATCCTTAACTCTGCACCGCCGCTCCCATTCTCATTAAAATCCTTTGCGGCGATGACACCCTTCGGCTGCCCCCCCGAAATTAATCGTTTCCGTGTGAGCTGGGAGAGGGTGCGACTTCATTGTTTTTGGCAAGATGATGATTGTCGGCAGCGAGCGTCTGCGCACTGCTGCCAAAAAGTCAGACAAACACATTTCGATCACCCACGCCCGGCATGGAGAAGTATGGTCTGTCCAACGGCAAGTCGACCGATGCGAGTGACCGCACCGTAGATTCCCGCGTTGTTCTGATTCGCACGAACGACCGCTTTCATCACTTCTGGCGCCGGAGTTGCTGAGTCGGGATCTAGGTTCAACATCGAGCAGCGGATGTCGCGCATCGTAACGGTAACGGCGGGGGCGTCGTCCCCCTCGCCGAATGAGAGCACACCGCCCAACCACTCGTCCTCCTGGAAAGGAACCGATCGCAGTGAACGAACCACAACATTCGGGCGAAATCGTCGCACGTCCAGGCTCCGACCTGCAAGTCGTCCGATCTCGTGCACCGTATCGAGGGCGATCACAGAGATGCTCGATTCATCGAAGATGCCATGCCTTAACTGCGTCATCTCCACGGGAGCCCCGTACCGACGTCCGACCTCCGCGGCCAAGACCTCCCCGAAGACAGGCATCTCCTCGCCATCCGGCGTGCGAATATGCGTAGGAAGGTCTCCCTGAGCACCGTCTTCACGGCGGTGCGGAGCAAACAGGAGCAGGTCGGGAAGCTTGCTTGCTGTCAGCCACGGCATCCCACTGCGGTTCCCCGTCCGGAGGAATGCCAGGCGTCTGTCACCATCGAGGCCGTACCAGCCCAGGATAGCTTCCTCGAGTCGTTCGCCACCCATGGACTTTACGGGATACCGGAAGATCGCCTCTACATGTCCGATTTCTATAGGCATGCTCGATCCGAGCCCGCCCGAGCAGGCTGTCCGAAGCTGAACACCATAGTTTTGAGGACCATCGGCATTAGCAGCATCGTCGCACAGTCTCTATCTCCCTAATCTTCTCCAGGCTTGCTCCGATCTCAAGGGAGAATCTCGCCGGGCTTCAGCAGGCAGCGGTATACGAATGAGCCATCTCAGTCTACTCGGGGCTCTACTACAGGGAACGGGTAAGTTTGTCATATTTAGGAGCCCAACACACTAGAATATTCGAGACTATAAAACTTTTGCCGAGGGTGACTTCTTCTGTGCGGAGGCCGTTGTTAGCATTGCCAGACATACAATACTTATTAGAATTCGTTTTATCTCTTTTCCTTTCAGGGGAGCGACTACCGAATACTCGTCGTAATGTGAACGGAATGGGCGGCTGCACTGGACACTGGGAAAAACCTCAGTAGCATATGCCATTTATCCCCACGCGCAAAGAAAAGAAGTTTAGGAAGCAAATGCAAAACTCGCCGGAGCGTGACCAGCATGCGAACTAGTGAAGAAGACATATTGCGCATTCTCAGCGATGCAACGGAGCCTCTCTTTCCTTCTGAGATAACCGATAGTTTGAATCGGGAATTGAACGGAAAAAGCGTTTACACAATGACCCAGGTTGTCATGCGCCTACAAAAGTTAGGAAAAATTGTTGTGCAGGTGCCAGATGGGCGCTGGACGTTGAAACAGCGAATGGTTTGATTCCCTGATAGAAAAACAATTCAACGCTTTTAGCCACTTCCTCCGTAGGTTTTCCCATGTTCGACCTCGGTAATCGTTTCACCCGGCAAGTAAAGCTTCGTATTTCATTTATAGGCCAGCCGCTGCGAAGGGTGATGTGGGCGATAAAATTCTACCCGCTTAGCGGCGTGTTGGAAGAGCGCGGCACTTCAAAGGTTCCATGAACATGAGCGGAGTTTGTAAAGAAACTTTTCGTTGTTCCGACCTCGTTGGGGCTGTGTAAAAGCAACGTTCTCTTCCAAGTCGTAATCGCGCGACGTTACTCGTGTAACCACCCTGATGCACGCCACCGCAGACTAACCACATTCTTCCCGATAAACTCGGTATTCTGGCAGTTTTGCATGAGGTGTTCGCAGAACATCTTCGAACGATCGATAATCTATGAAGCCATCCAAGCGAGGGAGCTTAACAAGTTCGCCTCCTGAGAGGGGGATTCGGCACAGGTGGTACTGGTCGCCGGCGACCGCCGTCCTGTTTTTTCTAGCTGTCATGGTTGTTACTCTTTCTTCGATTCGTTCTGGGTCTCTCGCACTTCACGCGTTTCGGCTTCAGCAGGAAGTTCCTAGCCTGATCTGGCTAGTCTTGGCTCTAGTTATTTATACGGTCTATAAACAGTTACAAATTCAACGTATCCAATCCCGGTTGATCGAGCGGGATGAGTTCTTCCGGCTGATTAGCGAACATGCTGCGGATATGATTGCGGTCGTAGATATTCATGGAAATCGACTTTATAACAGCCCGTCCTATAAGACTGTATTGGGATACTCGCCGGAGGAATTGGAGGCTTCCTCGGCCTTCGAACAAATCCATCCGGAAGACCGCGAAAAAGTAATGAGTGCAGCGCAACGGGCACGTTCCAGAGGTATTGGCTCTAGATTGGAATACCGCATTCGTCATAAGGAGGGTGCCTGGAAGATTCTAGAATCCACCTCGAGCGTAATTCGAGATGCCAGCGGGCAAGTCAGCAAGCTGGTCATCGTAAATCGCGACGTTACCGATCGTAAACGGCTCGAGCAAAAGCTAGAGCATAACGCACTCCACGATGTACTAACGAACCTACCCAACCGCAGTCTTTTCATGAATCGTTTGCAGCGAGCTTTCGCACGTGGAAGGAGCAAATCCGAGTACCGACACAATGGGCCACAGTGTGGGGGACCGGGTCCTTATCGAAATTGCGCGCAGACTAGCGGCATCCCTTCGTTTCGAAGATGTTGCCTCGCGTCCCGTTCTTCAAAATGGTACCGCTGCGGGACCGGCCGATGATAACGTTTCGGCCCGGCTGGGTGGAGATGAATTTACAGTGCTACTGGGAGGTATTACCCACCCGGGTGACGCGTTAAGGATAGCGCATCGCGTTCAACAGCAGCTCTCTGTTCCGATTGTTCTGGACGGCGAGCAGATATTGACGTCCGTAAGCATTGGAATCGCTCTAAGTACAACAGCTCGCGTTAATGCAGATGACTTGCTTCGGGACGCAGATATTGCGATGTATCGGGCGAAATCCATGGGCAAAGGGCGTTGCGAAATCTTCGATGCGGAAATGCAAAAAAGTGCGATGACCCGGCTTAAATTAGAGGCCGACTTGCGCAAGGCGCTCGAACGCGAAGAGTTCAAACTCCATTACCAGCCTATTGTGTCATTGCGCACCGGCCAGATATTCGGCCTCGAAGCATTGGTCCGGTGGGAACATTGCGATGGTCGTCTACGTTTACCCGATGAGTTCATTTCCGTGGCTGAGACAATCGGCTTAATTGGGCCCTTAGGTAGTTGGGTTTTACAAGAAAGCTGCCGAAACCTAAAATCCTGGCAGACGCGATACTCTTCGAATTTTCCGCTGACTATCACGGTGAACGTTTCTGCCAAACAATTTCACGAAACTGATCTAGTAAGCGAAGTTTATTCAGTCCTCCGAAAAACCGGAATCAGCCCAGATAGTCTGCATCTCGAAATCACCGAGTCAGTCTCCCTTGGACATGATGGGAACGTCGCGCGAATTCTTGCCAGTTTAAAAGCTGTAGGGGTTCGCATAAGCATCGATGATTTCGGGATGGGCTATTCATCGCTTAGTCGCCTGCATCGTTTTCCCGCGGATGTTCTTAAAATTGACCGGTCGTTCATCGCGCGTATAGCGGGAGACAACGAAGCTCGGGAAATCGTGCGGCACATCGTTACGCTTGCGCACAGTCTGCATCTGCACATCATTGCCGAGGGGATCGAAACGGAAGAGCAGCTCAATTTCTTAACGGATCTTGGCTGCGAATTTGGACAAGGCTATCTGTTTTCAAAGCCGGTCGACAATCAGAGCGTGGAGCACATGCTTAAGGGAGAACCAGGGTATTTGGCCGCAACTCTCTGCGGCTTCTGCAATCCCCCAGGTGCATGCCTGTGCCTCTTCGGCGTCCAACTTGAGTCTCGCAGAAAGTAT
>JALYIM010000055.1 GCA_030775785.1 Acidobacteriota bacterium | reverse complement strand
CAATCACGGAAATTAAAAATTGCGGCATATGTTTTTCTTCTACTGCACTCGGGAGGAGACAGAAACCGCAGCAATTCTATTCGTCATCTCTGCAATCGCAAGATGAGCAGCTTGCCGCGCTTCCCGGTCAGCTTCGAGCACCTTTAGTATAGATTCCAGCCGAACGCTCCCGGCTTCTGAAAGTACCCTTTCGATTACTTTCGGAATGTCAGCAAACGCAATGGATCCCTCTAAAAAAGCGGCAACAGCTACTTCATCCGCTGCGTTAAGCGCCACTGGCTTAGCGCCGCCAGACTTTACTGCTTCGTACGCCAAGCGCAGGCAAGGGAATTTCTCGAAATCCGGAGGAAGAAAATCGAGATGCCTCAGTTCTGAAAGCGGAAACCGCATCCCTGATTGGATGCGATCGGGATAAGTTAACGCGTACAGAATCGGTAACCGCATATCGGTGATTGAAAATTGAGCAAGTATGCTGCCATCAACAAATTCCACCATGGAGTGGATCGTGGATTGCGGATGCACAATCACTCCTACTTTTTCAGGCGGGACGTTGAATAGGCGGCAGGCCTCAATCACTTCGAATCCCTTATTCATCAAAGTAGCCGAATCTATAGTGATGCGCCGACCCATTCTCCACGTTGGATGGTTGAGCGCTTGTTCGACGGTGATGGTTGCGAATTTTGATTTCGGAGTATTCAGGAAGGGTCCGCCCGATGCCGTAAGCCAGATGCGGTCCACTTCGCTCATCTTGCCACCGCGCAAGCACTGATGGACGGCGTTGTGCTCGCTATCAATGGGTAGCAGGGGCTTACCTTGGCGGCGGGACTCGGCAGTAATTAATTCCCCTGCGGCCACCAGACACTCTTTATTGGCCAGGCCAACAACTTTTCCTGCCTTCACTGCTTCATAGGTGGCGTCGAGTCCGGCGACGCCAACGATTGCGCTGACCACGAAATCCACTTCGGGATGCGTAGCCACTTTAACTGTTCCGAGCGGCCCGTGGACGACTTCGATGTTTCCCAAACCGTCCGACTTGAGTTTCTTGCGAAGAATTTCCGCGTCAGCTTCGGAGGCGATTGAAATTAAGCGCGGCATCCAGCGCTTGGCTTGCTCGAAAGCAGCTTCAAGGTTACTGCCTGCGGCCAGCGAAACAATCTGAAAGCGTTCGGGATAACTTTCAACCACGCTGAGCGTGCTGCGCCCGATAGAACCGGTTGAACCCAGGATGGCGATGCGTTTCATTGAGTTGAAATCGAGGACAAAATTACTGAGGAAAAAACCGTGGGGAATGCGATTTCTTCATCGGGCGACAGATTCATGCTATTGCATTACGCGCCAAGCCGCATAGTACCACAGCACTGGGACAGCAAAGAGCAATGCATCAATGCGGTCAAGCATGCCGCCGTGCCCCGGCAGAAGCGATCCGGAATCTTTCACGCTCGCTCCGCGTTTGATCAAAGATTCCACCAGATCGCCAAACTGGGCTGCGACATTTATGGCTGCGGACAACCACAGCGTCGGCCAAATGGGCGGCTTCTGGAGCGCGAAATATCCATCACGTTGCTGGATTAAATGCGCGTTCAATAGCGCAGTGCTGATGGGGAACGCATATCTGTAAAGCAACATTCCCACCACCAGGCTTGCCAGTAGTGACGCGAAGGCGCCTTCCCAGGTTTTCTTAGGACTAACTCGCGGCGACATCAGATGCCGGCCAAGAGAACGTCCAACAAAGTAGGCGAAGATGTCGCCAGCCCATACCAGTAGAAGCAGATAAAGAATAAGAAAGGCACCCGACCACTGTTCGCGCAATTGCACCAGAAAACCTAGAGGCAGAGCGACGTATACGAAGGCGAAGGCCGAAGTCAAAGCCGCGGGGAACGCGCTGCTGAGATCAACACGCCGCATACCGACGATCAGAAAAATAAAAGGAGCCATCGCCGCGGCAAAGGCGGTCCCATAAATAAAAATGGCCGTGGCCAGCAATGGCTTTTCGCCAGCTGGATTAATGGCGAGCAGGATAAAGTACGCACCCACAAAAACGAACGTTGGCCAATAGAAGGGACGAATTCCATAAGATTCCGAAAGCTTCAGCAATTCCTGCACGGTAAGCAGTGCCACAAGCGCGGCCACAATCGCGACCACTGGCACGGGGGCTCGCAGCACCAGGATCAGTACGATCGGAATCAGAACTACAGCGGTGAGGATGCGCTTAAGAAGTTGCAACGGCCTTAACTCCGGGCCGTAATTAAGGAGTGTTTAGCAGCGTGGTCGGAGGGCGCATCTTCGCCTAATCCGCCATAGCGGCGGTGACGCTTCTGATATTCGGCGATCCCCTCGAGCAAGTGGACGCCGCGAAATTCCGGCCAGAGCGTAGGCGTCACATAAATTTCAGCGTAAGCGAGCTGCCACAACAGAAAATTGCTGAGCCGCATTTCGCCGCTGGTACGAATCACCAGATCGGGATCGGGAAGGTGGCCGGTATAAAGGTGCCGAGAGATCGCTTCTTCATCAATTTTCAAATGCTGCAACCCGCCGTTGCTCGAGGCTGCATCCACTAGCGAGCGAAAGGCGTCCACCAGTTCAGCGCGCGCGCTGTAATTGAGCGCCAGTGTCATTACCGTGCCAGTATTGTGTGCGGTCGCTTGCCGTGCCCATTCCATCTTCTCTTGCACCGCGGGCGGCAGTTCGTGAATGCGTCCTATGTATTCCATGCGGACCCCGTTCTTGTTCAACGTGGGCACTTCCTGCTTCAGATAGCGGCAGAGCAGGCTCATCAGAAAACTTACTTCGGCCTTTGGTCTCTTCTTCCAGTTCTCTTCGGAGAAGGCATACAGAGTGATAGATGGAATGCCGATGTTCGCGGCGGTCTCTACCGTGGACCGCACGGACGAAACGCCGGCACGATGTCCAGCCATGCGCGGCAAGTGGCGACGACGCGCCCAGCGGCCATTGCCGTCCATGATAATTGCGATGTGTTTTGGGAGCCGCTGCGGATCAAGCCGCAAATAAACTTCCGCTTCTTTGCGGTCGAGCCCGGCGGGAACTGTAGCTTGCAAGAGCTAACCTCTGCTGTTTGTTGAAGCTACCATACAGGATCACGTGCTTGCAATGAGAGTGGAGAGACGCTCCTGAATAGTGAACGGGTCCCCAGAAAATGCGCACGCTGCCTAGCCTCTCGCTTCTTCGGGAAGCACAGACAATTCCAGCTTTTCAGTCCTTCTCAACACGGTGAGTGTGCCGCTTATCCCAACGCGCGCATCGGTTAACAGGCGGTGCAGGTCGTCCACTCCCGCGACTGGCTTTCCATCGAGCGCAACGATCACGTCACCTTCACGCAAGGTCGCTTTGCGGGCCGGGCTTCCTTCTGCCACCGAAGTCACCACCACTCCCGTTTCACTGGGGAGATCGTAGAATCTGACCAACCTGCGATGAAGGGGCGCGGTTTGTGCCTCGACTCCGATGTAACTGCGCCGAATTCTGCCATCGCGTAGAAGACGGCTGGCAACAAATTTCGCGGTGTTGATTCCAATCGCGAAACAGAGCCCCTGCGCGCCCATGATCGTGGCGGTGTTCACTCCAATTACCTGTCCGCTCGAATTCACCAGCGGACCTCCCGAGTTGCCGGGATTGAGCGAAGCGTCGGTTTGGATCACGTCGTCAATCAGGCGTCCGGAGTAGGAGCGCAGCGAGCGTCCTAAAGCGCTGACAACGCCGGCGGTAACGGTGTACTGAAAGCCGTACGGATTGCCAATCGCAATCGCGACTTGCCCGACGCGAAGATGCTGCGAATCCCCTAGCGGTGCGGCGATGCAGCTGGCACCGCCGAGGTTCAACATGTCTATCCGAATCACCGCCAGATCAGTGGACGGATCATCACCGATGGTGTCAGCAGGGAATTGGTGTCCGTCCGCGAGAGAAACTGTGATCTTTTTGGCGTCATGCACCACATGACTGTTTGTGAGGATCAATCCATCAGGAGTAAAAATAAATCCTGAGCCCCCGCCCTGGCGCTCGCGCGATTCGCCGGAGCGAGCGCGTCCTTGCTGAATGACATCAATCTTAACCACGGACGGACTGATTTTCTCCGCCGCTCCAACCACCCCCTGCGAATAAGAGTCGAGCAGCTGGGTATCGCTGTGGACGTTCGGTGCAACCGGGCTTATTTCAGGTCCAGGGAAACCAGAGGCATTGTGGGAGACAGGGGAAATACTTATGTGTTGTTGCATAGCTGCTAGATGAAGGAGGGAGGTTCTGGGATTCAGGCGCGGTTGTAATCCTGGGTAAAGAGAGTCACCCCCTGCGAATGACTCTCTTCATCGAAGGACCCCTGTCAGACTGGACTGTAAAGGCCATAAGGGATGTTTTCGATCCCGTTCAGTGTTACAACACCGCTAAATCGCATCAACCATGTCGGGAACAACTACCGCGTCTTTAGTCGCGGCCCGCAGCGTGATCCAATCTGTGCGTACGCGCTCCCACTCTTGAATCAGCATTCCTCGTGATTCGAAGAATTCGCGAATGCGCAACCGGTCCCAGCGGACAACGTCCTCCAGAATAGGCGCCAGAACTGCCAGGGCATTGCTGCTCAGTATGGTTCTTTTCGCAACCTGCGAAACATGCTTTGCCTCAGAGACGGCTATGGTGAATCCATCGCGCACGTTGACGTGGAGCATCACGTGGACGTCAGAGCTGCCATCACCCACATACGTGATGTGGTCCGGGCCGATCTGGCGTTGAGCCTGCAGTTCATCGAGCATCGCCACTTTGCCGTATCCGGCAGTGCACCGCAAGATGGATTCGATTTGTCCGGACTCTTTGTAACGAAACTCGGTTCCGAAAATGTGGTCGTGTGGAACGATACCTTCTAATGCGGACTGAATCACTTCCACCGGCGCGGCGGAGAGCACATAGAAATCGAAGTGATATCCGGGAATGCCGCTTTCCAGAATTTGATAAAGCAACGCAATGTTTTGCTTCAGGCGGATGCGCTTGCCGACTTCATAAAGATGCTCGCGCCGCACGCGGCTGCGAAATTCCGGGTCATGTAACAGAAGATATGCGAGCTCTGCGCCCTGCTGCACCAGGTTCAACTTAGCCATCCCTCTGGCTTTGCGTTCAAATTCGGCCGTGGGGATGCCAACCAATTCGCTGAGGACATATCCCGAATCGTTGAAGGTCAACGTCTGATCAAAATCACTGGCAAAAAGAAAACTTTTCAGCGGCGTCTCGGTGCTGTTTGTAAACGGGTTCGTAAATGGCTTCTCGTTCATAGTCTTATTAGATTCATTCGAAGGCGAAAAGACCAATTAAAAACATTGATCGCAGGTATTAGCGGTGATGCCGCCGATTTCTCTTAACATGCCCGTAACAATCAACTTACGAG
>JALYIM010000054.1 GCA_030775785.1 Acidobacteriota bacterium | reverse complement strand
CAGCAAATGGGGGCGGGTATGCATAATGTAAAATTCGTTGGCTTGCGCGACACAAGAATTGCGGGGATATGTCGTTACCTGCGAATAGCGTCCGGCTGTATGTTTTTCTTGCTGCTCGTGGGCGTTTTTCACTTGCAGGGACAGACAATATCGACAATCTCGGGGACCGTTCGAGATAAGCAAGGCTTGGCCATCGGTGGAGCAGCCGTACAAGTCAACAGCAACGAACTAGCCATCGATCGCACCACGACCACGGACAGCGACGGTGCATACAATTTGGCGGGCATCCCGCCCGGAATTTATGAAATTAAGGCGTCAAAAGATGGTTTTCAGACGGAGATCTTCAAGAACATTGAGCTGACGTTGAATCGGACACTGACCTATGACATTACCTTGCAAGTGGGTTCGATGGGGCAAACCGTGGAGGTAGATTCCTCAGCGCCCTTGCTGGAGACAACGATTTCCTCGACCGGAGCCACGATTACCACAGAGCAGATCGAGGATATGCCCATCAACGGCAGAAATTACCTGGACTTGCTGCAACTGGTGCCGGGAGTGGCGTTAAACCGACAGAATGATCCCGCGGGAGATAATGCTACGCCGATCCTCGGTGAGCGCGGTGGGAACGCACTTTATCTTATCGATGGCATGCCCAATCGCGACAATTTTAATGGCGGCCCTTCTGCGCAATTCAATCAGGATTCGATTCTGGAATTTCAAGTGGTAACGGCGGGTTATAAGGCGGAGTTTGGTCACGCCTCTGGCGGCATCGTAAACGTGGTGACACGAGGCGGCACTAACGATTTCCATGGCGGCTTGTCGGTTTTTTACCGTAGTAATGTTTTCGATTCCAACGATATTCCCGCCTCCACCAGAGGGGCGCCTTTTTTGTCACGTTGGGACCCTACTGTGTACCTGGGCGGCCCGATCATTAAAGAAAAGGTATTTTTCTTTGGTTCTGCGGAAAGAATTCTGGAGAGCCGTGACCTGAATTTCGTTTTCAATCCGAATTTGCCATCCAGCTTGGTCGCTTTTGAGGCCCCATTCAACAAGCACTCGTTAACTTACGACACTCGTGCCCGTTTTAAGCTCGATGAAAACCTCGGTCACCATCGATTGAGCGAACAGTTTAATTACACCAATAACCATCTCACCGACTATCTTCCGCTAACGGCTTCCTTAAATTTGCCAGATACGCGTTATAACCTCGACGGCCGGACACTGATGCTCGGGTTCTCCGATTTATGGACTCTCGGGAATACGTCCAACCCGTGGATCCTTAACACTTATTTTCAATACCGTAATGATCCGACACGTCAGAGCCCGTCGCACCCGCAGGCCGGTATTCCAAATAACTTGTTCAATCTTTTCTCTTCCTATACCAGTGGAGACGAATTTGGAGATCTGGGTCAGACCTCCTTCGGTCCCGGCTACAACTCATTTACCTTTTTTCAGAAGTATTACTCGGCTGGCAGCAATGTAAGCAAACAGTTCGGACGTCATACCCTTAAATTCGGTTTGGATTATGAGAAAACCCAAGTGAATGGTACGGAACCGAATAACTTCTTCACGCAACTGTTCGCCACAGTGAGCGACTTTAATACCTTTGGCCCCATCAATTCCGGCATCAATCTGATTACTTTGCAGGGCGGCGCCACGCCGGCGGACAACCTGGTAAAAATAGATAATAATTACAGTGGCCTGTTCGTGCAGGATGATTGGCGGATCACCAACAAAATCACGGTGAATGCCGGTTTGCGTTGGGACTATGATTCAACATTTCCGAACAAAACTGATTTTTCGCCGCGCATTGGCGTAGCCTGGGCGCTTAACCCGAAAACGGTGATCAATGCCAGTTTCGGTATTTTCTACGATCAATTCCGCGAAGGCGTAGCCCGAGATATTCCCGGCTTTGGCGGCGCCAATATCCAGCGTGAACGGCTGTTGTCTTTCCCGCGTTTGTTTTACGGCAATCCCACGACGCTGACCAGCCTGTTCCAAACGTTGGGTCGGCCAACAGTTTGCGTCGCCAACAACAAGACCCAGGCCCAGGTGACGGCATCAGGAGCGTCTTGTCCCAACGGTTTGGGCACAACGCTCTATGGCATCGATTATCTGAACAACGTGGTCGCTCCTGGGCACGCACCTATTCCAGCGAACGCGGTTGTGAATATGTCCAACATCCAGCAGTTAACAGGATACGCGCCAGCACAATTCCTCACCGCCGCTGACGCCGCCATTGCTAACCTCGCCGGAACGGATACCCGCATTACCGTTCCATCCAATTATTGGTCTTATGACCCGTTCGGAAATCTCAGCACCATCGGAGGTATTAACGGCACGGCCGGCCAAGTTCCCATCAGCGTGGATCCCGGATTTAAAGTTCCTCGGACGCTCAACTATCATGTCGGCGTTCAGCGACAGCTTGCTTCAGACATGATCCTGACTTTTGACTACTACCATAAGGACATCGAAGACATCACCACGGTGCGAGCCACTAATCTTGCCTTTGAAGCGCGCATGGACGGCTTCGCAAACGAACTGGTTCCTGGGACCGGACCGAAGCGCATTGAAAGTTTCGGGCCTTGGGGAGCCGGGACCTACGATGGTTTCACGATTGGCTTTCAAAAACGCATGACCCATCGGATTACCGTTCAGGCCAGCTACACCTTTGCACATGCCGTAGACGACGTTCTCAACTCGACCCTGGGTAGTGAGATTCAGACTGGCGAGGGCGTGAATTTTTTGGCCATCAGCGGCCTTTCCGACAGTTTTGTTGGGAAGGTGCCCACCGTTACGGATGCAAATACCGGGCAATCAAACGCCAACAGCGCCTTTATCAATAGCATCGGAAATTTTGTTCCCAAAGCTGGGACGTTCTACAACGGGGCCAAGATAGATCAGGGTCCTTCGGATCTGGCCCTGAATCATACTTTTCTCATCAATTCCATTATTCAGCTACCTTGGAAGTTCGAGCTAGCCGGAATATTCCGGGCGCAGAGTGGTTTCCACTACAGCGTGTCACCCGCGAATGGCGGACCCGACTTTGATGGAGACGGTTTGTTTAATGGACAGGGACTCTACATCGACGGCTTAGGGAAGCCGTTGTATGCGCGGAACTCACAAACTGCTCCACCTTTCGTCAACATGGACTTGCGTATCGCGAAGAGGTTCAAGATTGGAGAACGGCTGAAGGCGCAAATTCTCTTCGAAATGTTCAATTTATTTAATCGCGACAATCCTGCAGCCGTGCAGGCGCTCGAAGGCGGTACGCCTCCTCTGGGATCCACGTTGCAATATTTGCCAGGCCGCGAAGGCCAAGTCGGAATTCGATTCGACTTCTGAGAAGTTGACTCCGGTACGACGCTTGCTGGTCGCGACCCCAACGCAGTATCGGCCCGAGAACTGAGCAGTTATGC
>JALYIM010000053.1 GCA_030775785.1 Acidobacteriota bacterium | reverse complement strand
GAGTGCACCAACGCCCTGGCAATGCCGACTCGTTGCATTTGACCGCCCGAAAGTTGATGCGGCATACGATCCGCTAACTCGGCAAGTCCGACCGACGCAAGTCGCTCAAGCGCTAGGAGGCGTGCTTCGGCGTGTCCGGCGAGCAACAGCGGAAGCTCGACATTCTCGACCACGCTAAGCGTATGCAGCAGTTGAAAGGATTGAAAGATAAAACCAACCTTCTCGCGGCGCAGCTGGGTCAATTGCTTTTCGCTGAGTTGATCGGTCGCGACGCCGTCGAGCAGGACATGTCCAGTGGTTGGGAAATCCATAGCACCGGCAAGATTGAGAAGCGTTGACTTGCCACACCCGCTCCGCCCCACAAGAGCGACGAACTCGCCCGCCACTATTTGGATCGATACATCGTTCAAAGCATGAACCGGGTCGCCGTCTGTGCGGTAGTTCTTTGTGACCTTTTCGACCGATAAAAGCCGCATGGCATCGTCTTTGGATGAGGCGATCGAAACCGTCAATGGGGCGAGAACGCTCATATGGGGCAGATTTCTATTGGATGCCATCAGCGGAAATCAGATTCCCGAAGCTGCGACCTTCACGCGCTCATGATGATTTATTCGCTCCTGATTATCGTTCACTAGACTCGCATTAAACTGGTTTAAGCCCACCCAGCAGAAGATCGAAATGCTTTTTCTCCACAGTAAATAATAGTCGTGTCGATTCTCTCCCCACTCACACACACTACAGTCCGCCAGCGAATTTAATGCTTACGTAAAAGTATTTTCTCTATCGTAAAAGAAAGGTAAATCGAAGGAGAAAATTATGCGATTCGCAATCCATGGAGACGACATTCGGAAGAATTTGAAAAAAGATGAGAGGATCGAAGTCATTCTTGATCTGACGCGCAGAATAGATCTGCTCGACAACTTGTTGCTAGGCGCGAGACTGAGTCATTCGTACTCAGGCAAGGGCGACGGCATTGCGCCGGGCGGCAAAGCCACAATCAACGGAGTCTATTTCGATTGCAGCGAACTGGTCTTTTTTAGCTTCGTATGCGAGGGCGAATAACTTGGCGAGCGCCTGTACTGACCCACAGCCAGCTCGGCGGCCCAATCTTAGTTCGAGCAGCGAACCGAATGCCTCGACGCCAAGTCTCGTCGCGAACGCTCTGAAGCCATATTCGATTGGCGGTAAGCTCCGCACACTGCGACTGCGGAAGAAACTTGGGTTAGTCCAACTCGGCAGGCATACCGGATTTTCGGCTGCTCTGCTCTCAAAGCTGGAGCGGGACAAGCTTTATCCCACGCTTCCCACTCTGGTTCGAATTGCGACCGTGTTCAATGTAGGCCTCGACTATTTCTTTACCGATGAGCGCGGACGACACGTCGTCTCAGTTGTGCGTAAACGAGATCGCCAGCGTTTTCCCGAGCGGCCGGGTACCCCCGATGTGTCTTATTACTTCGAAGCCCTTGATTACCCGGCCAATTCCAGAAAGCTGAATTCCTATTACGCGGAATTTCAGAATATACCGATGGAAAAGCTGAAGCCGCACAGTCATGCAGGGGTGGAACTCTTGTACATGATGTCCGGAACTCTAGTCGTGATACTGAGCGGCGAATCGTATGAGCTGGATGCCAGCGACTCTATGTACTTCGATTCCAGTGTCCCTCACAGCTATCGCAAATCGGGTGATGTCCACTGCACCGCGCTTATTGTCACGGCATTCTAGATTTTTCACTCCGTTTTCGAGTAAACCTACTAACCCTTCTCGCCTCCACGAAGCCCCGCAGTTTATGCGAGGTATCTGGTCCCCGCCATTCTGCCATGATTGTAATTCACCATTTATCCGATTTTCTCTCCAATAAAACATCGATACTTGTTTTGAATGATACTCACGTCACTTGCCAGAATTGTTTGATTTACATGCAGTGATAATTATTTTTCACTATAGTTAATGTGAATTGACTTGAATTCTGATCAGAAATAGCGGAGTAAAGTCTTAGAGTACGGATAAGGTTTAATAATAAGGAGACGATCGAATGTTCAGCAAAGGCGACTGGATGATCCTCGCAGCAGCGTTTCTGTCTTTTCTTTTTTCGGTTTCACTTTGGTTTGGCGTGGGCGTGGGAGCCAATAAGGAAGCCGGAGTTTTTGTGGGGCTTTGGGTCCCTTCAATCCTAGCGGCGGGAAACTTTTTCCGTCAGATTCCACGGACCAGGAAAAATGTCTGACGCTGCCGTCTTCGTAATAGGTCTGCTGACTTTCCTGCTTTTGGGGGGCGGTTTAGTCATCACCTTTTTTGAAATTCGACGAATCGAACGGGAAACCCCTCTGAAGAATGGGCCACACACAAGTAACGCGGGCCGCGTTAATAAATAGTGAGCGTTAGGTGCCATTACTTCTCTCAGAAGGCGCTACGTCCTGCCTCCCACCAAACTCTTAGCACCTACTGCGGGTTCGCAAAATTACCGATTTAAATCAGGAAAAGGTTTGGGATGCTTCAACTCAGCATTGGACTGTCGTTCTTTTGTGATATGAAGTCCACTCGAAAGCTCGAACATTGTTAGCAGTTCCATGTCATGCGAGGCGCAAAGGGACCACCATTCGGAGTGCAGGCAATTTCGCTTGGTGTCTTGGAACCCTTCTCCTTCTGGGCCACCCATTCAATGCTCGTAACCGATTCTTGAGTCATGCAGCATTGGGCAAAAGTTGATCGTCGGGACTTTACGCCAAGCTAGATGCGGCAGGATCGCGCATCGACGCAAGAAGGCATTCATCGAAATCGGCAACCCGTAAAAGCGCATCCAAGAACCTGTGATCCATTTCAAACATCACATCAGTCACGTTTTTGGGCTGCTTTTTCTCGTGTTCCTCACCCAGTCGTGTGGCATATTAGACAAGATAACAAATCCGGATATCTGCAATTGCTTACCCTTGGAACCGGATGCAGTCGACTACCGGCACGCTGCGAAGCACGTACCAATACCCAGCGGAACTCCGCAGGAAATTGACACAAATACAATTCTCAGTTGGCCTCAGGATCCCATACTTCCTATTGACCAGCCTCGCACGGGCCGTGAACTCCAACTGATGCATCTGGCGAACGCTTACTTAGAAAATGCGAGCATGAATCCGGGTGACTGCGACATTCATCTGGAGATTTCGCAGACTCCCGACAAGAATGCGCCCAGAGTAATAGTAGAGACGCCCGTCGATAGCGAATACTGCGTTGCCCGGCAAAACATTCAGAAGCAGTTGAAAAAGCACGGATTCCAATTGGATTCTCAGCACGGGGGAGATTTAATGCAACCGTTGCCCGTCAGTCTAATTGGCTTGCCCTTTGAGGATTTCGAGCATGGACGTGGAACACCCCAGGTTGCCACGCTATGGGAAATCCACCCAGCGGTCGTAACCTTACCGTGAAATGAACCCATTAAGGCCAGCGTTCAGAGGCAGGCATTCGCTAAGCTATAATTCCCCTTTGATTTCCTGACGAAAGGATTTTGAAACTATGCTGCAAGCTGGAAGCCCATTTCCGAATTTCTCTCTTCCCAACCAAGATGGCAAGGCTGTAAGCCTCAAAGATTTTGCCGGAAGCTGGCTGGTAGTTTATTTCTATCCGA
>JALYIM010000052.1 GCA_030775785.1 Acidobacteriota bacterium | reverse complement strand
CGAAAATGCATTCGGCTACGTGCCGACGCCTGCCTTGGTAGTGCCGATTGAGTTCACGCTGAAGTTAGAAGACTATTCCGCGCTCGGTGGCTATATGGATCGTGTGCGCCCGCTGAGTTCATTCATGGATAAGAATGACACGGGACGCCATCGCGTCTCGGCACGTTCCGAAAATCCCTGGCCATTCGAGCCTGGCGGGAGCAAGGTGGGAAAATCACAATTGTGAAACCCAGAGCTCAGGCACGCCTTCTCCCAGACGGACGCCGACTGCATATGTCGGATGGTCCTATTGACATCGTGCTTCAAGCATTCGGCGCGGAAGAAGAGATCCAATTAGCCTATCGCGCCGCTGCTAATCGCTTCATAACAGTCCTCGATGAGCTGTGCAGCGAGCTACCGCTGCTAAGAAAACGGGCGCGTTCCGGAAGCCGAGAGCCGAACGGCCTCATCGCAAGACGTATGCTGGCGGCAGTGATGCCTTACTCTCAACGAAACTTTATTACTCCCATGGCAGCTGTAGCTGGCGCCGTCGCGGAAGAAATTTTGATTTCAATGACTTTGTCTGCCAATCTCCGCCGAGCTTATGTGAACGATGGTGGCGACATTGCTTTGCATATTGGCGCCGGAGAAAATCTTGTCGTCGGCATGGTTGAGCGACCGGACCGTCCGTCGCTTTTTGGAAAAACCACTCTGGATTCGAGCCAGCCTGTGCGGGGCATTGCTACAAGCGGATGGCGAGGCCGCAGCTTTTCGCTCGGCATTGCTGATGCGGTCACCGTGCTGGCGAAGACTGCCTCCATGGCGGACGCTGCCGCAACTATCGTCGCAAATGTAGTGGATATTCCGGGGCATCCGAACGTATCACGCGTTGCTGCCCGCGAACTCGCGCCTGACAGCGATCTGGGCAACATGCCTGTGACTACATCAGTCGGTGAGCTTACACGCGGGGAAGTAGACCACGCGTTACGTCGTGGTTCGGAGTATGCTCAGTCCCTGATTGCTGCGCAGTTAATCAACGCGGCAGCTATCAACCTTCAAGGAACGATTTGCGTTGCGCCCCTCAACGGATTTTTTCAGCCAACCGCCTCGTCCGGCGAAAGAACTTCAATTTATGCCTGACATTCAACTCCGAAAAAGACAAATCACGGTGGAAGAAATCTTTCACGAAGGCGGCCCGGTCTCTTCGGTGCCGCTGCGGCGAGCTGCTGCCCTCGCTGTTATCCGCAATCCCTTCGCTGGACGTTACGTGGAAGAAATTTCAGGGTTCATGGATGACTTGAAGCCTCTCGGGCTTACGATGGCCAATTTGCTGGTGTCCGCACTTGGGGGCGATATTAAAAACGTAGAGGGATATGGGAAGGGAGCGATTGTAGGCTCCGCAGGCGAACTTGAGCATGGCGCTCTCTGGCACGTTCCGGGCGGATACGCGATGCGCGAGATTCTTGGAGAGGCAAAAGCGATTGTGGCCTCCACCAAGAAAGTGGGCGGTCCCGGGACGCGGCTCGATGTGCCCATAACTCACATCAATGCCTCTTACGTGAGAAGCCATTTCGATGCGATGGAGGTGGGCCTGGCTGATGCGCCCCGCGCGGATGAAATATTGCTCGCTCTGATCATGACGACAGGCCCGCGCATCCATGCCCGAATTGGCGGCCTGAAAGCTTGCGATATTAAAGGAGAGGACGGACTGCGATGAAAGCTCAAATTCGCAAGCTCGCCACATTTCTCGAAGAAACGCGCACCGAGATGGGACGCACGATTAACCCGCCAACGCGACGTGCCGCCGCGGTTGCGGTCATCGAGAATCCCTGCGCGGGGAAGTATGTCGAAGATCTTTCAGAATTGATTACCATCGGCGAAGAATTAGGCGATTTGCTAACCGAGCGCGCGGTTGCGGCGCTGGGCATATCGCCAGTAATGGTAGAAAGTTACGGCAAGGCCGCCGCCGTAGGTGAAAACGGAGAAATCGAGCACGCTGCCGCCATTCTCCATCCGAAGCTGGGCGCGCCAGTACGTAAATTTCTGGGTAAAGGAGCAGCCTTAATTCCGTCGTCAAAGAAACGTGGCGGTCTGGGCGTTGCACTGGATATACCGCTGGGACACAAGGACGCAGCCTTCGTCCGCAGTCATTTCGATGGCATGGAAGTAAGAATCAACGACGCGCCGCGGGCTAACGAAATCATGGTCGCTATTGCCGTGACCGATAGTGGTAGGCCTATCGCCCGGGTTGGCGGGCTGGCCAAAGATCAGATCAAAGGCGAAGACGGCTTACGGTAACTATTAAATCTGTTGCTGCCAATGCTGATTTAGCTGATTGATTCGCCGGGAACCGGTTTGCGGGGCAGAAGAGACTCGTGAGCAACGTTACTCTTGCCGATGTGCATTCTGCTTCGAATCCCCATTACGCATTGATGATTTCTGGAACCGTAGTTGCCGGAGGCGTGTTGCGGCTGCGTTGCACGCTTACAACTCCGTCAATCACCACCATCCCTATTCCTGGTAAATCACCCTTTTGAATACTATCGAGCAGGTTCTTGCCAGCTGAGTGTTGCGCTTTATCCAAGAAAACAAAATTCGCCGCCCGTCCCACGCTGATCAAGCCACAATTAAGTTTTCGCTTGCGCGCGGTGTTGCCCGTAGCGAAGCAGATAACTGTTTCGGCCGGCACATCACCCAGCGAAGAGAGCATAGATATCATCCGTAAAATACCTAGCGGCTGCACACCCGAACCAGCCGGACAATCTGTCCCCAGGATGACTTTTTCTAGCTGGTTCAGCTGGCTCGCCGTTCTAACTGTCAGCAGCGCAGCGCGCTCGTTTCCATTGTGCACGACTTCGAGAGCGCGCGGACTTTGCGCGCACAAAGCAACGATCTGATCGTCGGGAAGAGCGGTGTGGCCACCGTTGATGTGCCCAATCACATCCGCGTCCGCGGCAAGAACGACGTCTTTATCAATCAACCCGGAGCCAGGAATGGAAGGTCCTCCGGTATGGATTGTGCTTTGAATTCCATATTTACGAGCCCACGAAACCATTTGAGACGCGGTGACGCCATCTTTCACGCTGCCCAGTCCAATCTCGCCGAGAATATTGACTCCGGCAGCAGCCAGTTCTTTGAAATCTTTCTCCACCATTCCATGCTCGAGAACCGGAGCCCCCGCGAGAACCTTCACCCCGCCAGGACGAAACGCACTAAATGCCCGCTGTGCAAAGATCGCCATTGCCTTTAAGCCGACAATATCTTTGGGGCGACCGGGCATGTGCACTTCGCCGGCGGAAACCATGGTCGTGACTCCACCGTGGAGGCAACTATCGATCCAGCCGAGTTGGTTTTGGCGGGGAGTCCAGTCCCCGGCCACAGGGTGGACGTGGCTGTCTATGAGTCCGGGCGCGAGAGCTGTCCCCTTCGCATCAATGACGACGGACGCAATTGCGGTATCAACCTCCGCTGCTTTGCCGACGAACGTGATTTGTCCGTTATCTGCGACCACCGTATCTGCATCGAGAATCGGGCGCTCAATGTCGCCGCTGAGCATTATCCCAACGTTGCGGATCACAAGACGGTTCCTTGCTCCAGACCGCGAAGTTTCCTCCGGCGTCATGCAATATCTCACCTATCTTTGGAATTGAGAGCCGAAAGTATACACACATCGAATGCGCAAATGTGCACAACACTCGCTCGAACCTTGAAGCATTTGAGTTTAGTCGCGCCCGCCCCACTCCCTTCTAATGCGGCGTGACTTCCCTTCTCGATCAGATACGCATTGTCGACCTAACTGAGGCACTAGCGGCTCCATTGCTATTTACGCGCTTGCGGAGAAACATTAGCACCATTCAGTTGGTTGGAACTGGAGGTGCCAGTGCCCAAGTTCT
>JALYIM010000051.1 GCA_030775785.1 Acidobacteriota bacterium | reverse complement strand
CTCGCAGGCATTCCGGTGAGCACTACTCACACAATCATAGGAGCCATTGTCGCGTTGGAGCCGTGCGACGTTTATCCGCCGTTAGATAGGGAGTTGTTGGGAGGATCGTCTGGGCCTGGGTCCTGGCAATTCCCGCCTCGGCAGTGGTTGCTGGAATAACTTGTCTGATGATTCACTTATTAAACCCGCATGCTTAGGCCGCATCGAACGACGGGCATTCAACAGCGAAAGATTTATTTTGGCAAAAATAATTAAAGAGACTTATGCTCTCGTGTTCGTAATATATACCAGGCTTATTTCCTCAAGGTCGATATCTTTTTCACGTTGCTGTAGCAGTGAATGTCACTTGCCTGGCGAGGATGGGAGCGGCAGATCGGAGTTAAAAGTATCAGCGATCATCTTCCATTTGCCATCGGATTCTTTCTTCCAGACCGCCATATCCTTCCCGACATCGTGAATAGGTTGCCCAGCCGGGCCTTGAATTGTCATGTCATACTTATAAAGCGTGTAACCCATTTCGCCCGACGGCGAAATTTCTAGCTTTGTAATCTGCCAGTCAATTTTGAGACCCGGCGTAGCTAACATGCTTGCCCATGCTGCGCGAATTGCTTCTTTGCCCTGAACAATTGGGGCATGGGGCGGAAGCCATGACGCGTCGCTCGCATAGTTTGCTGTAGCGCCGTCGACATTTTTGGCCTGCGCCGCTTTCAAGCCAGCTGTGTCAGCCGCACGAACTTCGGCGTCAGCTGCTGCGAGGTTGTCTCCAGCGTCTTGTCCGAAAGCAATCGTTAGAGTTGCACAAAAAGCGACAAGGGCAGGGATCAAGATTCTTCGCATGTGGGTTCCACTCCTAAAAAGATTCTCCGCGATAGAAACGAGGGCATGGTCAATTATCGCTAATTTCGTTAATTTGAGAAGGGAAGCTGAGGGTAGGCGGGGAGAATCGGGAAGTAACCTGCAAGTTACAGCTGTGGCTCTATGGTTTTCGGCGCATATAACAAACCCGGTGAAGATGAGTTTGCCCGCACGAAAAGTCTACCAAATGCTAGTCAATGTCAATGGGATCTCGTGACCACCCTTTGTGTAATCGCGGCAGCTCAATTGCACTCTAATCAAGATAATTCCTTCTCGGGTGGTGAGGTACCGCTTAATCCCGTGTCGTGCACACGTCGAAGGTATTCGGGCATAATTCGTGTAAGGCTGCCACCAATCAGTGCTTTCGGGTTCCAACCAAAAACCATTGCATCCCGTAACTCTGATTCTTATCTTACCGAGTACTAGCGAACGAAAGTTGCGCGCACACTTTCGGTCCGCGTTCTCGCATCGTGTCTTTGCGAAGCTTAAGGAGAGACCTCAGCGGGCTTTAGAAAAAAGCCCACATACTTGTCGACTAATTGTTTTGTCACCGGATCGGCGCGCAGGGCGTCGCCATGATGCTGCCGTGCAACTTGCCGAAATCCCCGACAAAAATTCGTCCAAGTACCGGCGTCGCGCGGGGCGCACATGCCGAATCTTTCGACGAATACTTTTTGGAAAGTGGACAAGACTTGACCTGAAACCCGTGCATTAAAGTCCTCAAGCTGTCTCCACACTTCCGCGACCGTATCGACGTTGTGGTTTTTCGCAAACTGCTTAAGCTCATTTTCAAGCATATAGGCGTGATATGATCCGCGGAAACATGCGGTGAGTAACACTTTTAGTCCCGAGAATCGTTCAACGGGGAACGTGGTGATGAACTCGTTGCACGAGGGCTGTTCATCTGTTGAAACTGCGAAGTCCGGGAGTATGATGCTCCATTTAGTGGCTTTCGACGCGATCATATGTGTCATGAGAATATCGTCGAGCGAAAGGTTATTAATGAGCTCCGCCGTGACCCCCGGCTTCAGGCGAATCTTCTGAATTTCAGCGTCCTCAGGTTGCGATCCAGCAAGCACCCTTGTCGCTTCTAATCGCGCTAAAACCGTGATGTTGTCCCTGTGGACTCCATTAGAAGCAAGGAAATCGTTAGAGGCCCTGCTCATCATGTCGTGGAGCTGGCTCATCATTTTGGTGTAAAAAGTAAAGCGTGCTTGATTTTCTTTAACCGAGAGGTGAGGAAGCAGGATTTGGCCTCCGAAAAAATTCTCCAATTGCTCAATCATCGCTTCGACTCTTCTCAGCCATGCCAGGGAAAACCCGGAAGCGACACGCGCCAATTCGAGCGCACCGACCCGCTCTTTTAAGACGCGCTCCAGGGAATCAGCTTTGTCAGATGATAGCCCAAAGCCGGTTCGACGATTTTTCCACCAGTCTCCGAGCCAGGGCACTTCGGGCCGCTGGCCCTTGTTCAACTCTGGCTGAGGACCAATCGCCGCAAAAATCCAACGCCGCTGCTCGTCAGTTTTTCCCTTCGCCTTAGCAAACTCCAACGCACTCTGATAGCGTAGCGCACCGTTCGGCAACCGTGCCTGGGCGAACTCGTCAAACCATTGGTCCCATCGACACTGCTGATAAAAGTGATACGCTCGGCTCCGGGAGTCACGCGTGCTCAGAATCTGTTCTGAAGAAGTTGGCCTTCGGCCGCGCCTCGTGGCCTTGACTTGCTTGAAATCGGAGACGGGTTGAGTAGACGAAGAGTTGCTTCTGACTTTTGGCACGAGATCTCCCAATGGCGCAAGATAGCTTTTTGAGTGAAACAGTTTTGTTCGCGGTCAAAGGTTCTCGGGTGGAGCTTTTAACACCTGGAGCGTAACACCCATGGCTTCTGTCTCCAACATACTTTGGTGTCATCCATCCGGATACTTGGTAGGAATTAAGTGTAGAGCTTAGCTACAATTCCTTTAACCCACTCATCGTGACCCAACTCAAGCAGTGGCGAAGAAATAGCGAAACAATAACCTGCAGGTTTGGTGGCTAAGAAGCTGATTAATGCACTGAACCATTCACGAAAACGTGAAACACCTGTTAGGCAGGGAGGCACATAATCGGCAATGCGAATCTATCAAACAATTTAAATGGGTTTTAGTTGTAGCCTCGAAATGTTTTGAATTGCGAGGGTCATCCGCAATTCCAAGGGGTGCTTAGTCCAAAAGGATCCGTGGTCGTTGCATTTAGTACTTGCACTGAGAGTTGGTTGTCGAATGTAATTTTTGGAATTGCAATCCGACTTTGGCATAGCTATTTAACGTCTTACTAATCTCTGGTCAGCCATCCACCACAACGGATGGCTTTTTGCTCTCTTGGCTCGGGTTCACTGAAACGGCGGCAGAGGTACGATCCACCAAGCGGCTACTTAAAACTCGGCGAAAACGATGGCGTCCATTTTTTCTCTTCATTTCCTCCCCTCTGTTCAGAACGGGAGCGCATGCTTCGCATCTATCAGAGCGCCCCTCCCAGGTGTACGGCTCGTCGGATCAGAGCCTTAGCACCTCCCTACTATCCGATTGCATCTAATTAATGAGAGGCATTCAGATGAAGCGATTTTTTCTTTTGGCTATCACCTTGATACTACTGGCAGCGATTTCCGCCCTAGCTGCGCCTAATTCAAGTAGCACGAAGGCGCCAGTTTTTCCGAGGGCTCTGGCGAACGCCCGCCATGTCTACGTTGCTTCCTACGAAGGCGATGAGTTCAACATGAACTTGCTTTCGGAAGACCGAACCGCGATAAGCGCGGTGAGAGGGGCCATTCAAGACTGGGGCAGACTGAATATCGCGTGCACCGTGCTTCGGAAGCAGACATCCTTATTCTCGTGACTAGCCGCCCCTCCGAAGATCTATTGGCAGTGTACGATGCGCACACGGGATAGGTTGCAGTTATCTCAGGCGCGTCATGGGGCGCGATGGTCTTCAGACGGATGAAACCCCGCTAGTAATCCAATTCGAAAAGGGATTCGAGAGCGTGCAAAAGCACAAGTAGCCTTTTCATGGCGGAACGAGACAGTCCCAAGCTGAACGGACAGCTCACCGCGTCGAACGAAGGGAAATGAGAGCGAAGGAGGTTAGGAACATTTTCCTAGTTGACAACAGAAGTACAGCGCAAAAAATGTTTTTCCCCAAATCATGGCCAGTAAGGGCGCACCTGTTCCGCGCCGGAATCCCCCGGTCGAAGATGGGGAGACTATACCTCGGGAAACGGTGCAAAAAGAACCTCGTGCGGTTAAGCTTTTCTGGGTCAAGAAGGAAAACGGGCAAAGGCTAGAGGCGCCAAATCTGCCCAATGCGAAAGTCATGAAATGGCGAACTGAGGGTCATGCACTTAGCCGAATCCAAGCGATGCTGACTTGGACACTTACCAAATTACGCAATCTTCTCGGGCCGGAAAGTCCGCAGGGTAATGCTGGATCGCAAAGAATATGCCCCTTTTGTGGATTAATAACCCCGCGCCGCCGTTCACATTGTTTGGAGTGCGGTAGGCGATTCAAACTGGCATAAACCTAATAGCTGCGACGTTCCCGCGTTCATCACGTCTCTTGTTTGGGCTTAAACGATTGCTGTCTGCAAAAGTTCAGAAATTAGTTCAGGGCGG
>JALYIM010000050.1 GCA_030775785.1 Acidobacteriota bacterium | reverse complement strand
AGGCGTGCCTGAAGGCAGCGTTTTTCTCGCGGAACAACAAACCTCTGGCCGGGGGCGCGGCGCGCATGAGTGGCACTCCGCGCAATCGGTGGGAATCTATTGTTCGGTGGTGTTGCGTCCGCCACTTTCTCCGGGAGAGTCACTTGTGCTCTCGCTTGCGGCCGGGCTCGCTGTGCATTCGGCGCTGCAGGAATTGTTTCCCTCTCTAACGCCTGATTTGAAATGGCCAAACGATGTGCTGATTGGCGGGAAGAAAGTTTGCGGCATTCTTACCGAGATGAATGCGGAAGTGACTCGCGTCCGCTATCTGGTCGTGGGCATGGGAATCAATGTTAATCAGAAAAGTTTACCGCCCGATCTGTCTGCAATAGCAACATCGCTGCGGATAGCAACCGGGACGGAATGGTCGCGAGTGGAATTGTGCGCTGCTTTGTTAAAATCGCTCGATCGTGAATATCGCGCCCTGTTAGAGACGCCGAACGCGCACGATGCAATTCTAGAAAGATTTCAGCAGCGTTCTTCGAGCGTTTGCGGGCGGGCAGTTTTCATCGGGGAAAATGGTGAGGTTGAAGGCGTTACCGAAGGGTTGGATGCGCGTGGCTTTTTACGAGTACGCACCGCTGAAAGTTTGCGTACAGTCTTGAGCGGAACAGTAAGGTTAAAGTAGGAACTATGCTGCTGGTGCTCGATGTCGGCAACACCAATACCGTGCTGGGAGTTTTCTCGCGCGACGGGGATGCAGCCTTGCCGCGCCTGGATAGCACTCCTGCGGGCTACGAGCGTTTGGTTGCCAACTGGAGAGTCTCAACCATCGCCACGCAAACGGTGGACGAATACGGCGTGCTCTTCCGTAATCTGTTTGCGATGGACAAGATTGAAGTGCAGGGCATTCACGGCATCGTGATTTCTTCCGTTGTGCCTCCGCTGGATTCGACCCTGCGTCAGGTTTGTGAGCGCTACTTCAACACCAGGCCGCTGTTCATCGAACCCGGAATCAAGACTGGAATGCCGGTGCTCTACGACAATCCCGCGGAAGTGGGCGCGGACCGCATCGTCAACTCCGTGGCCGCGTTTGAGAAGTATGGTGGCCCATGCGTGATCGTGGACTTCGGCACAGCAACAACTTTCGATTGCGTCACCTCCAAGGGTGAATACAAAGGCGGGGTAATCTGCCCAGGGCTGGGAATTTCAGCTGACGCATTATTCGAGCGCACGGCGCGTCTTCCAAGAATTGATATCCGCAAGCCGCCCCAGATCATCGGAACCAATACCGTGGGCAGCCTGCAATCCGGTCTCTACTACGGATATCTTGGACTCGTTGACGGAATTCTGAAATTGTTGCTGGAGGAACTGGGCGACGCAACCGGCGTGATCGCCACCGGAGGCTTGGCCGGATTGATCGGTGGCGGATCAAAGTTCATCAAGCACGTAGACGAATTCCTCACTCTCGAAGGCTTGCGCATTATCTGGGAGCGAAATACTTCGGCCAAGCCGGCACGCACCGAGGCTACTCCCAAAGCTAAGTCACCCGCACGCTGATCGTCGTGGAAAACTACTTCAATTACTTCACCGAAATAGAAGAACACTTTCAGCGCCGTCGCGGAGGCATTCTGCTGCTCTCCACGCTTGACTGGGCGTTGATTGAAATCTGGAAGGACGCAGGCATCCCGCTGGCGGCGGCATTGCGCGGGATTGATGCTGCTTTCGAACACTATGAGCAGCGTCCCACGAAATCGCGCAAGGTAAACAGTCTGGCATATTGCGCACAGGAGGTACTGGCAGCAGCCGAAGAGATGAAAGAAGCTGCCGTGGGCGTGGCCTCCCAACCCACGAGCAACGATGACGCGAAAGGCTTTTCCACCACCGAGATCATTTCTTTTCTAAACCGAAATGCAGCGCAGATTGCCGGAGCGAAGCTACCTGAGAGCCTGGGCATTTCATGTCGTCCGCTCGCGAATGAAACCTCAAAACAACTTCGTGATCTCGCAGCCGAGATTGAAGACGCGAAAACTGTCCCTAAACTTGAGGCGTTGGAGCGCAGGCTTGCGGTCATGGAAGAAAAACTTATGGCAGTCCTATTGGCGACTACTCCAGACGATCAGATCGTGTCCGTGCGGGCTCAGGGTGACCGCGAACTAGCGCCTTACCGCAGTAAAATGACAGGCACGCAAATTGACCAGCTACAAAAGCAATACCTGCAGAAGAAGTTGCTGGAAGCATATCGGCTGCCCAGGCTGAGCCTCTTCTATATGTAGCTTGCGTCCCGCTAACCGGTGCTGATCCAAATAGCGATTAGAATCAAATCTTGGAACTCACAATTGAAAAATTGGTCTATGGGGGCGAAGGACTTGCCCGTATGCCTGCGGATGAACATGGAAGCGGGAAGGCAGTCTTCGTGCCTTTCGTGCTGGAACAAGAAATAGTCGAGGCGATGCTTATCGAGCAGCGCCCCGGGTTTGGGCGGGCGAAGTTGCAAACAATTCTTGAGGCCGCTCCGCATCGCATCGCAGCAGGGTGTTCTTACTTCCAGACTTGCGGGGGCTGCCACTACCAGCACACCGGCTACAAACATCAGCTCGCAATTAAAGCGGCCATCCTGAAGGAGAACTTGCGCCGGATTGCGAAATTGGAGTCTGACCCGAAACTCACGGTTCATCCTTCTCCGGAATGGAACTACCGCAATCGCACGCGATTGAAGGTCCATAACGCTCCGGAGTTCGCGCTCGGCTACTATGAGTTCGGATCGCACAAGCTTTTGCGGATCCAGCAGTGTCCAATTAGTTCGCCACTGATCAACCGGGCGATCGCTGCCCTCTGGAGAATTGGATCCGCTGGTGAGATTGATAGTTCAATTCTGGAAGTCGAGTTGTTCGCCAACGCAGACGATACAGAACTAATGATGGAAGCCTACTGCGCGCCATCTGCGGAGCAAACAAAGCTGGAGCAGTGGGCAAAGAAGATTCAGAGTGCTTTGCCTGAAAGTTTCGGCGTTGCGATATTTCAGTCGCGTCCAGCGGAGCGCGACGGTGCTCGACGCTCCAACGCCAGGCCCTCCGAGCCGGAATTACTGGCTTCTTCCGGTAGCGCAGCGCTTAATTACAAGACTAAAAGCGCGCAGTACCGCGTGAGTGCCGGGGCATTTTTCCAGACGAACAGATTTCTAACCGGCGAATTGGCTCAAATAGTCACCTCAGAAAAAACGGGACGCACCGCTCTCGATCTCTATGCTGGCGTCGGCCTCTTCTCTTCGGTCCTGAATCGGGAATTCGAACGCGTGATTGCGGTTGAGTCGTCACCGACTTCCTATGCGGACTTGGTCTACAATTCGCCAGCGAATGTAAAAGCGGTACGCGCTACCACGGAAGAATATTTGAATAACGTTTCGGGCAAGTTGCATCCGGATCTTGTGGTCGTAGATCCGCCACGCAGCGGGTTGGGAGACAAGGTTGTTGACGCGCTCGTCAAGCTGAACTCGAAGCACTTAACCTATGTATCGTGCGACCCAGCAACTCTTTCTCGAGACCTACGCGGCCTGATTAACTCGGGATACCGAATTGAAGACGCGCACTTGATTGACTTGTTCCCGCAGACCTATCACATCGAAAGCGTTTTTCACCTCATTCGCTAGGCCCCAAGCTTTTTCCATAATTTGATCTCGCCGCCAAATGCGCGGTCGTCCTCTGAGCTGCGGGCAGCTGGCCGTCAACCAATGCTCTGGGCAGCTCTCGCTTTTGCTGCCGGGATTTCCGCCGGCGTACATATGTGGCGCCCGCCCATTTGGTGGACGATCAGCATCGTGGCTCTCATTGCTGCTGGATGTTTTTTCGTCCGGCGGAGAATCGCACTCTCACTGGCGCTGGGCTTCTGCATGCTGTTCTTCATGGGAGCGTTCGCAATCCAGCTGCAGGAACAGCAAATGTCGAGCGTGCCGAATGCAGCCCGCTTTGCCGACGGCCGAGAGTTAGAAGTTACGGCGCACGTAATTAAAGAAGGGACACTCCGGGATTCCAGTTCGAACGGGCTGAGTCAGACAATTGACCTTCTCTCGGAGAATGTTCGCGAAAACGAAGTGCCCAAAGGCCGCCTATCCGCAAGCGACCCATCCGCGAACGCAACTCCGGTTGGGATTCGACTGAGTATTTACTCGAAAAGGAAGGTCGAAGATGCGATGCGTCCTTTTTATTACGGCAAGCGGCTGCGGGTGCATACGAAACTCTACTTGCCGCGCAATTACCGTAACCCGGGCGCCTTCGATTATGCGGGATACCTTAGTGAAAACGGAATCAGTGCACTCGGCTCCGCGAAGATTGACGACGTTTCCGTGTTGCCAGGTTTTACCGGCAGACTAGCCGAACTCTGGCGCACCCGCATGCATCGCAAGATTATCGAACGGGTCCACACTCTCTGGAACCCCTCCGATGCCAGCTTGATGGATGCCATGGTCATTGGCGAAGACAGTTTGCTGCATCGCGCCATGCGGATGAATTTTCAGAAGTCTGGTACTTATCACGTGCTGGTAGTTTCGGGAATGAACGTCAGCATTCTCGCTTTCGTCACATTCTGGTTTCTGAAAAGACTTCGCGTCGGGGACATCATCGCCAGCGCCATCACCGTGACTTTCATGGTTGCTTACGCTCTGCTCACGGACCTCGGTTCTCCGGTCTGGCGCGCGACTCTGATGCTGGCTATTTATCTGGGCGCGCGTCTTCTATATCGCGAGAAGTCAATGGTGAACGCCATAGGTGCGGCCGCGCTTGGCATCATGAGTTTTGATCCGAGAACGCTCTTCGGCGCCAGCTTTCAGCTTACGTTCTTATCAGTCTGGCTAGTGGCGGGCGTGGGGATTCCCTTATTGGAGCGAACTACGCAGCCATACTCCAAAGGCCTAAGGAATTTAGACGCTCTTACTTACGATTCTTCACTCGCTCCGCGTGTCGCGCAATTCCGGCTCGATCTGCGAATGATTGCTGGGCGCCTCAGTCGCTTCTTCGGTAGTCGAATCGCACGGCTCTCGATCGTGGGAGCAATACGCGTTGCCATTGGAAGCGTCGATGTTCTCCTCATCTCCGCCGTAATGCAGGCCGGACTTGCGCTTCCCATGGCCTATTACTTTCATCGCACGACGGTGGTCGGACTGCCGGCAAACCTACTGGTTGTCCCGCTGATGGAGTTGCTCATGCCCGCAGCAGTTCTGGCGCTCTTCGTAAGTTACATTTCGCCGGCACTAGCTAAGATACCGGCATGGATCGCGATGCTTGCGATTCGCGGAATCGCGGGCACAGTGCATTGGCTGGGTGGGGTGCGCGTGGCCGATGCCCGCGTTGCCACTCCAGAATGGCCGATGATTCTAATGGGTGGGGTGGCGCTTGCATCCGCGCTCTACCTGATGCGCAGGCGCGCGCTGCTTGCATATGCAAGCTTAACGATCTTAGCCGGGACTGCATTCTGGATAAGTGCTGTCTCGCCTCGGGACCGAACTCATCCGAGTGTTCTCGAGCTAACCGCAATAGATGTCGGACAAGGAGACGCCATTCTGCTTGTTTTTCCCCGAGGCCTCACCATGCTGGTGGATGCCGGCGGACTTCCCTATTGGACAAACTCAGAACTCGATATTGGAGAAGACGTAGTCTCGCCTTATCTGTGGTCGAGAAAAATCCACAGCCTCGACGTCGTCGCTATCACTCACGCGCACTCGGACCACATTGGAGGCATGGGCGCCATCCTGGCAAATTTTCATCCCCAGGAAGTTTGGCTGGGGGTTAATTCCTCCAGCCCGGAGTTGCAGAAATTGCTTGACCAAGCAAAGACTCTGCATATTCCTGTGATCTCTCACAAAGCTGGCGACATTCTCGAATTCGGGGGCGCATCTATTCGCATTCTGGCGCCACCATCAAGCACGGAAACTAATTCATCGCATCGTAACGATGAGTCGCTGGTAATGAAGGTTTCTTACGGGGCGACATCGGCCCTGCTGGAGGGAGACGCCGAAAAGCAAACTGAACGACAAGTTGCTGAGGAATTTCCCCAAGCAGATCTTCTTAAAGTGGCACACCATGGCAGCGCCACTTCCACCATTCCTGAGTTGCTGGCGGTGGTGAAACCTAAGTTTGCAGTGATTTCAGTTGGCAGTCGTAATCTATACGGTCATCCACGAATGGAAGTACTGAGCAGGTTGCAGGAATCGAAAGTCGCGACTTATCGTACGGACTTCAGCGGTGCCACAACTTTTTACCTGGATGGAAAAACGGTTACTCGTCCTGATCAGCAACGCCCGCCTCCGTAGCTCCACTTAAGTCAGCTTCCGAGGCGCTTTCATCTGAGGGCATGCGGCGATACTCCTGAATCAAGTTTCGTGCTTTGACGGCATCCTCCTCACGCACAAGAATGACGTTGCCACCCACGCCGGGCAATATATCCTGGGCGGCGTCGAGCGAGGTTACGTCACAGTCAATTCCGGCGGAGTCGAGCAACCCGCGGACTACCAACGCCTCGGTCTCTTGCTCGGTGTCAAAAACCTTCACCAGTTTTTTATTAGGGTTGGGAGTTTCAGCCATCGTTCCTCCGATCAAATTGCTGCGCGAAACAGCCCCCGCAATTTGTAATATAACGCGTAGCACGTCCAATTGACATTCGGGGCGCAACGTAGCGGCATGGAGTTTCATCTAATTGTGAAGGCGGCATGAATTGGAGGGGGCCGAATGGAAATGTCTCGTCGTCAAGAGCAATATTCCGAGGATTTAGGGAACGTCAACGAGACCGAGCAGGAATCGCGCAAGATCCGCCGCCTGCAACTCATGATCAGCATGGTGATGTCCGTGATCGGACAGGATCCGAATCTCACAGTTGAGGAAGCCTCTGAACTTGCTGCTGGGGCAAGACGAGCCGCGCTGGCGATGTTTCCGGACAAAGAGTTCGCCTATGACATTTTGTACAAGCCGCGCTTGCAGAGATTGATGAACGAGCGCTTTCGTTTGCAGTGATTTCCTAACCTGTCATCCTGCAAAAGAGTCATTCGTTTTCCAATGACTCTTTTGTCGAAGGATCCCTTATTCGCCTGGATGAATCATGAGTACTGGTTATAGGAATGCTTGGCTCTCTTCGTTGCTGGCGCGATTCCGGCTCGCTCAGCGTGACAAAGTTTCCAGTTAGGTTTGCATCTGGAGCATTTCACCTGGCAGGCAGACCATCCGCGCCTTCGATGGCTCGAAGTCATTAGACGTTAAAGAAGGCTCGCGCTGCGAGGCACCCTCCTCTTGCTCGGCAAAATGCGTTTCGGGGTTCCTTCTTTCGATCCTGATCCCCAGAGTCCGCTCGATCTCGCGTAGTTCGGACCGCTGCTCTCTGCCAAAAAGCGTTGACGCCAAGCCTGTACCCCCGGCGCGGCCTGTCCGGCCTACGCGGTGGATAAAGTCTTCCGCCACTGCCGGTAGATCATAATTAATCACGTGCGCAATTTTCTCGACGTGAATTCCACGTGAAGCAACATCGGTGGCAACCAGAACCTGAAAACGTCCATGCTGAAATCCGGCCAAGGCCGCGCTGCGCTGTCCTTGCGAGCGGTCGCCGTGAATCATTGCCGCGGCGAAGCCTTCCTTTGCAAGCCGCCGTGCAAGCCGTTCTGTGCCGTGTTTAGTACGAACGAAGATCAGGCAGCGTCCACTTTCGGCGTTGAGCAAGCGCGCCAGGACTTCCGGCTTGCGCTCATTCGTCACTTCAAAGGCCTGCATGCGAACGCTCTCGGAAGGCTTCAATGTCGAACCGACTGCAACACGCACCGGAGTGCGCATGTATTTGTTCACCAGTTGCGTCACCGAAGCTGGCAGCGTGGCAGAAAAGCACATGGTATGTCGGTCGGTCGGCAGCACTTGTACGATTCGCTTGATAGCGGGCAGAAAGCCCATATCCAGCATGCGATCCGCTTCGTCCAAAACCAGAATGGAGAGTGCGTTAAAGTTCACCAGCCGACGATCAATGAAATCTTCGAGACGGCCCGGAGTCGCTACGATTAGGCGAGCTCCGCGGCGAATGGCTGTGAGTTGCGGCCCTTCGGAAAGGCCACCAACAACTAACGCAGCGGGGGGGAACTTCTTACCTCGAAGGTCGTCATAAACCTTGGCAACCTGCATTGCCAGCTCACGGGTCGGCACCAGGACAAGAGCGGCTACGCCGGGCGTGGAGACGGTTGCGAGTTTTTCCATCACTGGAATGAGAAAAGCTAACGTCTTGCCAGTGCCGGTCTGGGCAGTCGCAAGAACATCTTTACCAGCGAGGGCATGAGGTAGCGATGCGGCCTGTACTGGAGTCATTACGGAAAACTTTGCCGCCGACAAGCGCTCTTTCATTTGGGCGGAAATCGGCAGTTCTGAAAATTGTGTCATTCACTTACTTTCTTTGTGGCTTGAGGCTCAGCGGCCCGGACGAAAATGTCCGCAAGCGGCTGGCAGTCTTAGCCAGTTTTTGTTACTGAATTACGCTGAAAATACGGAGTGGAACTATCAGGCGGGAAGTCTCATGTACAACTTTGGAGTCCGAGGAACCGCCACAATGCAACCGTGGTATTAAGCGCACTTACAGTGTAACATGCGGGCTGTTTGGACACGCGGAAACTACAAGCCACGAGCCTCTCCGGTTAACAACGCGACCGATTGGGGACGATTCAGCCCGTATTATCAGCAGCTTAGGAGGACGTCGCATGGCGGCTCTCGCGACGCCTACAACTTTTCGCCCGACTTCTACATCTTGTGTGTGGCCTATTTCGGGGTTTGCGGATAGGTTGTCCGGCATAGGCTTGGACAAAGGAAAAGTTTTTAGCAACTGCAACTCCCTCGCGGTGTTTGGGTACACGGACGTAGTGATTAGAGGTACCGCTTCAGCTGACGATTAAGTCACTTTAGCCGCAATAAGCTGAGACATAGGAGACATATGAAAAGCTTAGGGCATTTGGCATACCTGCTGTTGCTTGCGATGTTTTTTTCGTCCTCGACGTTGATCGCCAGGGCGGATCAGGATGATCCTCCAAGCCGCGCCGTTGATATCCGATACATTACCGGACAGGTTTCGATTCAACCCGGCGGCGTGGATGATTGGGCGGGCGCAGTGGTAAATCGCCCACTGACGACCGCAGACAGAGTCTGGGCAGATCGAGATTCGCGTGCTGAACTGCAACTTGGCAGCGCCGCTTTGCGCTTGAACTCCGAGACCAGTCTCACCCTCACCAATGTTAGTGATCAAACCGTGCAAGTCGAGTTGGACCAAGGCACACTGAACCTAACGGTGCGACGCCTTTACGGCGGCGAAATTTACGAAGTGGATACGCCCAATCTGGCATTCACGCTTACTCGCTCCGGCGTTTATCGCTTCGACGTTGATCCTAACCAAGGTACGACTCGCGTAAGCGTGTTCAAAGGTGAAGGCGAGGCGACCGGCGAAGGAAATGCGGTAAGACTTCGAGCCGGCGAAGAAGGTTATTTTGACAACGGTACGTCGCTCGAGAACCAGGTTAATCGCATAGAACGCCCGGATGGATTCGACGATTGGGCCCGTTTGCGCGATGACCGCGAAGACCGGTCGCAGTCGTATCGCTATGTGTCGCAAGATATGGTGGGCGCTGAAGACCTGGACGAATATGGAACCTGGCGCAGCGATCCCGAATATGGATCCATGTGGGTGCCTTCGCACGTGCAGCGAGGATGGGCTCCTTATCACGATGGACATTGGGCATGGGTCGAGCCGTGGGGCTGGACTTGGGTAGACGATCAGCCATGGGGCTATGCGCCTTCTCATTACGGCCGTTGGGTCTATAGAGACAGCTATTGGGGATGGACGCCGGGTCCGCCCGATGTACGTCCAGTGTACGCCCCGGCATTAGTTGCATGGGTTGGCGGCGCAGCGTGGGGAGCCAGCGTCTCATTCGGTGGCGGAGAAGGCGTGGGATGGTTTCCCCTTGGATACGGCGAACCTTACGTACCTTCGTATCGCGCCAGCAGGCAGTATTTTCAAAACGTCAATACCAGCAACACGCGCATTACCAACATCACCAACGTCACAAATAACTATTACACCAACAACAGCATTAACACGAACAACGTAAACAACATTAGGTATGTAAACCAGACTGTGCCCGGAGCTATGATCGCAGTGCCGCGCACAGCCATGGTCAACGCTCAGCCGGTTTCGAGGGTTGCGGTTCAGGTTCCCACTCAAAATGTGGCGCGCGCGGCGATTGCGACCGCCCCCCCGGTAGCACCCGATCGAAAAAGCGTGTTGGGAGCCAAGGCGGACGTACGTGCCGCCGCACCTCCGCAGCAAGCAGCAGCGCCTCGGGCTGTTATCACCAAGACAGCTCCGCCTCCTCGGCCTGTGCCGTTTGCCGCCAGGCAGGATGCACTGGCTAAAAACCCCGGGCGTCCGTTGGACACCCAGGCAGTACAGCAGATTCGAGCGCGTTTGCCGGAGCCTCCCGCGCGTGCCCCGGCACCAACGAGACCTGCTGGACAACCGCGTCCAGCCAACAATGGCCAGCCCGAAAGGAACGCCGGAGCGCCCGGTGCGAATCAGAACGCTCCGGCAAGTCGCAACGCAGGAGCCCCAGAGAGGCCGAATGCTCCTCCGCAACAGAACAACGAGAATCGCAGCGGAGCGAATCCAAATCCGAACAATAATCCAAACGCGCCGGACAGGAATGTTCCGCGTCCGCCTAACAGTGGGGCGCCCGCGAACAGTGGACAGCCTGCAAACAATTCGCGGCCTAACAATCCCGGAAACCAACCGGCAGTAAACACCGGTTCGGACCGACCGGCGCAGCGTCCTCCGAATAATGGACAGCCAGGAAATGAGAGGAATGCGCCCGTCGTAGAGAGAGCACCGGCAAACGATCGTCCGCCCAATGATCGTCCGTCGAACAATCCGGGAAACAACACGAA
>JALYIM010000049.1 GCA_030775785.1 Acidobacteriota bacterium | reverse complement strand
AAGAACCCCTCGAATAACGCCTCCAAAACTCCGACGGGCCTTATTGTAGTGGCGCTGATCGTAGCTCTAGTTCTCATTTTCCTTCCCGCATATCGTGTCTTTTTCGGCGTTAGCGTGGGGATCGGTGTGCTGGTCTGGGGAATTCTATCGTTTTGGCACAAATACAAGCCTCTGAAGGATGAGGACGTTCATGGCAAGCGTCCACTTGGCCTCGATTGATTGAATCTTGGACAGTTGCAACTTGTCCTACAACGCTGCACACTAGGCTATGCGAGTGCTTTCACGATTTTTGGCTGCGGCAATTGATGTCGCCCACTTCCCTGCGCCGACACTTCCCGAAGTTGCGTTCCTCGGTCGCTCCAATGTTGGTAAGTCGAGCGTCATCAATTCTCTGCTCGGGAGTAAGCTGGCGAAGACCAGTTCCACGCCTGGACGTACTCGCAGCATCAACTTTTTTGAAATTCGCTGGGCCGGAAAACCGCAGCCTGAAGTGCTTTTTACTGATCTTCCGGGCTACGGTTACGCGAAGATTTCGCGCGAGATTTCGAGCACATGGCCAAGCTTTATCGAACCTTATTTGAACGATCGTCCGACGCTAGCGCTGTGCATCGCTCTAATTGATGTCAACATCCCTCAACAGGAATCCGACAAGCAACTCTTGGATTATCTCGCGTCCAGCGGGCGACCGTTTCTAATCGTCGCAACCAAGAGCGACAAACTTTCCAACAATCAGTTGAGGAATGCCATGCAGGCGATTGTGCGGGACTATCCGAATGCACGCGTCCTGCCGTTTTCAGCCCGTACCGGAGACGGTAAGGAGAAGTTATGGCAGGAGATACGGGCCGCGGTAGACGCCTACGTACAAGGTTTGCCGCACGAACTTCCGACCGGAAGCTGACGCTTTTACGCGTTAGAGTAGTTACTTTTGTTCCTCTTCGGGGCCCGAAATCGAAGTTCATCCGATATCATAAATATCTATGGCTATGTATCTGATCACGGGGATCGCGGGATTCATCGGCAGTTCTCTGGCTCGGGCCGCGCTGGCGCAGGGGGACAAAGTCCGCGGTATTGATAACCTCTCCACTGGGAAAAAAGAAAACCTGACAGAAATTTCCAGCCAGATTGAGTTCCGAGAAGCTGATCTCCTCGACCTCGATGCCATTCACGATGCCTGCAAAGGAGTTGACTACGTTCTTCACCAGGCGGCCATTCCATCCGTCCCAAAGTCTGTGATTGATCCGTTAGGAAGCAATCGCGCCAACGTGGATGCCACGGTGAATGTGCTGGTGGCTGCGCGCGATGCCAAAGTTAAGCGAGTGGTCTATGCTGCGTCGTCGTCTGCTTATGGGGACACGCCAACATTGCCCAAGCATGAGGAAATGTTTCCCAATCCTATTTCTCCCTACGCGGTGGCGAAATTAGCCAGCGAGTATTACATGATTTCCTTTTTCCGCTGCTACGGCTTGGAAACTGTCTGCCTGCGCTACTTCAACATTTTCGGGCCTCGGCAAGACCCGTCTTCGCCATACTCCGGCGTGCTCGCAAAATTCATCACACAAATGCTGAATGGAGAAACGCCCACCATTCTGGGAGACGGTAAGCAAAGCCGCGATTTCACTTACATTGATAATGCGGTACAGGCAAATCTGCGCGCCTGCAAAGCTCCCGCGCCACACGTAGCCGGCAAAGTATTTAATGTCGCCACGGGACGACGGGTGGATTTGAATGAAACTTTCGAAATCCTCAAGAACATCATCGGATTCTCCGGCGATGTGAAGTACGGACCAGAGCGTGCCGGAGACGTGAAACACTCCCTTGCAGACCTCTCGCGCGCCGAGAACTTTCTGGGCTACAAGCCGACGGTAAATTTCGAAGACGGGCTCCGCAAAACTATTGACTGGTACCGCGCGCGCGAGAAATCTGGTAGCACTCAACCCCAGCTTGTGTCCAGTCGTTCGTAATTACCTTGGTGATCTAGAGCGCCATTACTCTAGCGACTAGAGTCAAAGCATGACGATTTCCACCATGGTTGTTTCCTGCGACTGGTCTGAAGTTAGCGTGCTGGAGTGCATTCTGGGTGGCTTGCACATCAAAGTAGACGTCGAATCAAAGCCCGAACTGGCTCACCAAAAACTGATGCATTCAAAAGTGGACGCCTTGATCGTGGACTACGATCTGGAAGGCGCGTCGTCACTTTTGCGAGCCGTACAAGAAGGCCTCATGGTCAAGACTGTGCCGCTGGTGCTCATGAGCGGACTGCGTGAACGCCAAAATCTAGAGAAGGCCGGCGCCAGCTTCGTATTCGAGAAACCGATTTCAGTGGACCAGGCTGTGCATACGCTCTCGGCGGCCCACAACATGATTCTGGATTCAAGGCTCCGCTACTACCGGCATCAGTTGGTGGCGCGTGTAGCACTTACGTTTGCAAACGAGAAATTTATGGATGCCAATCTGCTCAACGTCAGCCAGAGTGGAATACGCATCCAGGCAGATTCAGTATTTCCGCGGGAAGAATTGTTGTCTATTCAGTTCGAGCTGCCGGGGACCAAAACGTCTTTGCAATTACAGGGCGAGGTGGCATGGAGTGATCGCGAAGGAAACGCGGGCATTCGTTTTGCAGAAATCAGCGCCAGCGCAAGCCGCCAGCTTCGGCTATGGCTCGAACGAAAATATCTAGTCAACTAAGTTTGCCGTCTAGCGAAAACGAGCACGTTTAAGAATTTCTTCCGTGGGATCTCCGTACGCCATGGACGCCAGCCACGAGCCCGGTGTGAGGTGGTTCCAAAAGGAAAAGAGAGACCAGTAGACAACACCGAACACTCCGGCAGTACCCAGGCCCAGAGCAAATGACATCGGCCACTGGGGCAGCACGTGAGTCATGCTGAACGCTACCACGAAAAATAGCATTAACGCCGAGAGCAGAATCAATCCGTCTACCACCCTTGCGAAATTAGTCTCAGAAAGCGGAAAATATCCTAGCCCCTCTTTTTCAGCGTCAATATGCTTATAAATCTTTTCGTTCTCCGAAGAGAGCATTCTCTGTGATGGGCTTCGCTCGAGCAAGGAAACATCAGGTGAATGATGTTTGATCCCTTGAGGCTGGGCGTCGAATACAAAGGAATTTGAGTCGAGCAGTTGCGCGCTCGTGAGCAGCTGAATAAAAATCCAGTCTTTCAGCAGGCGCGCGGAACGCTCCGGAATATTAAGGAATTCAACTCCGCATTGCCCCGAAGAATGTCCCCACGCGACTCGGCCGGTCACCTCCAGTCGAAGACGGGGATTTAATAGTTCAAAGCGCAGATGAACGGGCTGGTCCGCCCGCAACGGCGCCACCGCCTGAATCGCCATCCCTTCTTTCGAGATGTCATGGATAATTCCGCCATTGGCGTGGTCCAGATTGACGTAAGCCAAGCTGCAAAGCGGATGGCGATAATTTGACCGCTGTCCCGACGCCGTGACTGCGTCTGCGTGGCTGGAACCTGGGACGGTCTGGTACTCCATGACCTGAATATTAGCTTTGAGTGGGCTTCTCTTTCAGTAACCGCGATGGTTCGGGCCTTAGGAAGCGGGACGCCGTTCCGAAGGGAAACTCAATGGCTGACGCTGTTTCTGGCGGTCGGCGGAGAACTCGATCAGACGAGCAAGATCATAGTCGAAGGGACCATAGGCCCGGAATTCCTGTTCGTCGAAAAGACGTTTAATGCCGCATCCGGTGCAAACCTGGTATGAGCAACCTTCGGAGCTTATGGGCCAGCTCATCTTGCGATGCCAGCAGCCGCGCCACAGGACGACGGCAGCTCCGGCCACTCCGGTGGCAACCAACCCCAGAGGCCAACTCAAAATACGCTTCTTTTTTCTCCGGTCACCCATCACGCTCCCTTATTCGCTCTTATGTTCAAGATATTCGGTTTGCCATAGGAGCGCAATGATTGTTCCAATTCCCCTCGAGTCCCTGAAATGGTTCTTACGAAAGAATGAGAAAGCGTGAAACTTTGGTGTTAAACGAAACGGTTGCGATTGGGGCCAAACCCTTGTAGCTTAAAGGAGTTGGCGGCATGCCGTGATCGCAAAAAGGGCTTGAGAAGCGTCTGATTCCTTCCGGCATGGCCGCAAGCTGCCCGAGAGCTGGGCCTAACTCATGAGCGCCACTGCGAACAACCCGATGGTCGGAACCGACGATATAGCCCGGAACTCCGGAACTACGTCATTGCATGAATCCCAGGGCCAAGCGTCTCCAAGTTGGTCTCCCGGACGTTCGGCGTTGCAAGCTTTGCTGGCATTCTCTTCTCTGCACGAGCAGATAAGACTGCGACGTGCGCAGCAATCCGGCACGCGGATCGAGGCTGAAGATTCCGAGCTGGAGCAGTTCGCTTTAGATGAGGTATTACAACTCGTGGCTCACCGAGCCTTGGCAATCACCGAGGCCGACGGAGTTGCGATTGCACTGGCGGAAGGCAATGCGATTGTTTGCCGCGCATCTGCCGGATTTGTTTCGCCTGACGCCGGGATGCGCATTGATCTGAATTCCGGATTCTCCGGAGCGTGTCTGCGGGGCGGCCAAATTGTGCGCTGCGATGACGCCGAGACTGATTCCAGAGTGAACGCGCAAGCCTGCCGTCAGCTTGGGGCCCGATCAATGGTTGCGGTCCCACTAACTGCACGCCAGAACGTGATTGGACTAATAGAAGCTTTTTCAACCGAAGTTGCCGGATTCACTGATAGCAACGTTCGAAGCTTGAATCTGCTGGCGGAACTGATTCTTTCCGCCCTTAAGCCGGAAGAAGAAGATCGCCTGGCTGAAATCGCACGGAGTGTTGTGCAGCACTCAAGCCCGGCGGAGCTCGGGCCGATTCCTGTCCTCGGTGAATTGAGCACAGCTAAACCCGCCGGTACGACTCGTGAAGGTGCCTCCAGCGATTGCAAGGAATGGTTGCAGGACGAGAAACCTGTCACCGAGCAGAAAATTCTGGATGTTAAAGCTGCGCCGGCAGAGACTGAAAAACCAATTTCTGCGAATCCCATTGGGGTTGTTGACGTTCCTAAAGAAAGTCTTACTCCAAAACAGTCGGAGCCGAACTCCGAAAAAAAAGCGGCACCGAAGGAAAGTGTTTCTCCGATTTCGGGCGCGAAAGAGGGCGAGAAGTCCACGCCTGGACTATGGCTGGTGCTGGGATTAATTCTCGTAGCCGTGACCCTTGGCGTTGTGGTTTGGCAAAAGGTTTCCCGCCGGGTTTCAGATACCACCGGCATGGGCAGAGCAGCAGAGGCTACGGCTGCAATGCCGACACCGGCCGCTCGAGTTGCCGCGCCTGGTTCAAACGAAGCGCCTGCGTCCCAAGAACCGAATTCGGGCGTTGTACAAGAACCAGCCGCGCCCGCCGCCACCGCCCCGGACAAGTCCAGTTCGCAGACACGAGTCACTGGAATTCGGCATTGGTCTTCCGCGGATTCGAGCACGGTAGTTATAGATTTGCAGGACCAGGTCCAGTACGAAGCGCACCGCCTGTCAAGTCCCGAGCGCATCTATCTGGATTTGCGCGACACTAAGCTCCCGCACGAATTGGATGGAAAGATCATTGACGTGAATGATTCGCTGTTGTTTCGCGTTCGGGTTGCTCAGCCTGCACGTGGAGTCACACGAGTCGTTCTGGAGACGAAGGCTCAAGCTAGCTACTCGGTCAGCTTGGAACAAAGTCCTTTCTGCTTGGTCGTGCAGATCCACAAGGCGGGCGCCAAGAAACCGACACCGACTGAAGCTTCTGGACAGCATGACGTAACGCCGACGAGTAAGACTCCGGCAAATCGGGAATCGCCGAGTACGAATGCCCCTGCCACAATTACAAATCCCGTGGCAACCCCTTCTCACGACTCGATCGCGACCGACTTGCCGACACGTAGTGCGGCAATTAGACCTGTCACCGCCGGAATTAAAGATCTTCGTCCATTGCCTTTGAGCCGTTCGCCGTTGAACACCAAAATCACCAATCCCGTGGAGACGACGACTCAAGCTCATGGCGAAACTCCCAAGCTTCGCATTGTGCTGGACGCAGGCCATGGCGGCTGGGACCTCGGCACCGTTGGACGAAAAGGCTTGCTGGAAAAAGATCTTGTTTTAGATATCGTGGAAAGTCTAGGAGCCTTGGTTCAGAAGCGGCTTTCCGCGGAAGTCATCTATACACGGCAGGACGACAGTTATGTTGCACTCGAGAAGCGTGCTGAAATCGCCAACATTTCGCGGGCAGACTTGTTCGTTTCAGTACATGCAAATTACAGCGACTCAGCGTCGGCTCGCGGCGTTGAGACCTATTACACCAACACTTATTCCTCGGTGCGGGCGCGCACTGCCGATGCAGACAGTGCGGAAGTTAAGTTGCAGAATATAGATTGGACGCACGTTGACATCCGCGCAAAAGTCGAGCAGTCGCACAAATTTGCTACCAGCGTCCAGCACTCGTTGTACGGGGCCCTGGCCTCAACCAATCCTGATATTCGTAACCGTGGAGTGAAAGAAGCCGCCTACGTGGTGCTTACTGGGACTTCGATGCCGGCAGTGCTGGCCGAGGTGTCATTCGTTAGCAGTCCTATGGACGAGAACAATCTGCAGAGTTCACGTTATCGCCAGCAAATCGCCGAAGCCTTGTATAAAGGAATCGCGAGATACACGGAAAGCTCGCGCCATGTCCAAATGGCAAGCAGTTCTCTCAAGCCGACGGCCCGATAAGCTTTTCTACTCAATAATTTCAATGTGCTATGTCGGGATTTTTTAAAGCGTCCTCTAACCGCTGTTGTAACTTCGCACTTGCCGCCAGCAGGTGCCACCCGTCATCGTATCGCCTGAAGCCCGTAGTCGCCTGGTAGCGAACGCTCGGCGGATAGAGTGCAGCTCCAAGTTCATTCAAAGGCGCCCATCTCCACTGAAAATCAACGTCGGCCGAATATCCTTCCTGGCTAATCCCGGTCACGGCGACCAGTTCTCGCTTCGCAGTCGGAACGTTAAAGTAACTCGAAGTTGCGGCATTCTTTGAAATGAAATCGCGGAAGGTGTCTACTCCGGCGGGCGTCAACGCAACGTCCCAACAAGGCGATGGACTCACATCCGGCGGGCATGGGACGTTGGCCCCGGTAATCCATCCATGATGTTGCAGGACGGTATACTCCGGCGACGTGTAGTCGCGGTTGGAGATGGTTCCGGTGCGAAGCCAGAATTCTGGAACAGCCTTAAACGCGTCCGACCTGGTGATGAGATCCATTGCGATATCGCGGGTGAGAGGCTTTTGTGACGAGCAGGCTGGCAAAAAACAGAGAGACACCAAAAACGCTGCCATCGAAAACCGCCGCTTTCCGTTAATTGTCACGAAGTGAAGATTTTAACCAAAGAAGACGACGACCGTGAGGACAAAGAAGATCTTGAGAACGAAGACAGCGGCGAGAAGGGATGGTCTGTAATTTGGGTTTCGAACTTAGCGCCCCATCGTCCGGGAATAGCGGCGTCGCATGATGGGCAGCATCCCTCCCGAGTAACGAAATAGTTTTGAATTAAATATCCGTAACGCTCGATCAGCAATTCTCCGCACTCTGAGCAAAAAGTGTTTTCGTGCTCACCCACTCTACCCGGCAAGTTTCCAGCATAAACATAGCGCAGTCCCGCATTCTTTCCAATCTCAGCGGCACGCAAAAGATCTTCTACAGTCGTGTTTTCCGGATCGGACATTTTATAGTCTTTGTGAAACGCGGTCACATGCCAGGGAATATCCGCAGAGATGCCAGCCAGAAATTCTGTCAGGCCGCGAAGCTCATCCGCGGAATCATTGAAGCCCGGAATCAACAGGGTGACAATTTCCATCCAAATACCTCTTGCATGCAACTGGCGAATCGTCTCGAGAATGGGCTGAATCCGTCCGCCAAGTTCGTGATAGTGGCGGTCTGAAAAACTCTTGAGATCCACTTTGTAAAGGTCAATCCACGGGTTCAGATAGTCCAAGACTTGAGGTGTTGCGTTGCCATTTGAAACAAAGCCTGTCACTAAACCCGCGGCGTTGGCCTCTTTGAAGACCGCCACTGACCATTCGCTCGTAATAAGCGGCTCGTTGTAGGTGCTTACAAGGATCCTGGCGCCCTGCGAGACTGCATCCCTCACCAGCCCTTCGGGCGTTGTACGCAACGGGTTTGAGATCGCATTAGGATCACGCAGTGCCTGCGACGTCACCCAGTTCTGACAATATCCGCAGTGCAGGTCGCACCCCAACATTCCGAAGCTGTAGGCCAGCGCCCCGGGGTAGGCGTGGAAAAATGGCTTTTTCTCCACTGGATCACATTGCACACCACCAACGTATCCCCACGGAGCATAAAGACTGCCGCCGCGATTGAATCGCACTTTGCACACGCCGGACTGGCCCTCTGAAATCGGGCACCGATGTCCGCAGGCGAAGCAGCGTACCCGATTGCGATCAAGCTTCTCGTAAAGCTCAGTTGCGCCTTCTTTTACGTTTTCGTGAATGACATCGCGAAGAGTAGACACAGCGGGTGCTCCTGAAAATGCAGAACGCAGGCAATTAGGAGAACATTTTTACGGAAGTCTAAAATTCACCGTAATCTGGGTCTGCACTTCCGTCGGCTGACCGTTTAAATAATATGGCTTGTATTCCCACTGCTTCACGGCGTCTATCGCGGCGCGCGCCAGAAGAGGATCTCCGCTCAAAGTTTTCACATTGCTGACCTTGCCCTCTTTGGTCACGGTCGCCTGCAACTGTACTGAGCCCTGACGACGCGCTTGTAGAGCTTGCTTCGGATATGCTGGCTGCACTTTCTTGATTAATAAAGCTTGCGCGCTTCCCTGCGAAATTCTGAGCGCTTCCGTGCCGGGATTAGCTGGGAGGGTTGCGGGAATCGGACTCACGATACCGGCCAGCCTATCGGGATTCAACTCAACTCCCAAGTCCGACAGTGATGGCGCCGCGGAAGCATCTGCTCCCGATTGTTTATCTTCTGCGTCTGGAGCTTGATCCGTTGCGGGCGTGGATTTTGCAGTCGGTTTCTTTTGCGATCTTGCGCTTAAGTCATTCTTGGAGGAAACGAGTTTGGTGGATGCGGAACCGTCATGCGACTTCTTCATCCAAGCGTCCGCCTGCCGCTGCGCCTCCGCAATTTGGCTCTTGCTGAGCCTTGATGCGAGCACTGGAAGCCGATATCTGCTTCCCTGATCGCCGCCAGCTTCTGCCAGCAGGGCCCAGAAATAAGCTTTGCTCAAGTCCTGCGGAACGCCGCGGCCAGCCCAGTAGTACGCTCCTAAAGTCGCTTGAGAGGTCACATGGCCCTGTTCTGCCGCCCTTGAGAACCAGGTCAGCGCTTCTGAGTAATCCTGCTTGACACCATCTCCAATAGCGTAGCGTGCGCCCAAGGCGAATTGCGCGGTCGCGTCGCCCTGGTTCGCAAGGTTCCGAAGCCCCGACAAAGTGCTCGCCGCATGCGGTGCAACCGGAACTGAAACAGTCGGCGAGTTTGCGTCCGGCGCTGTAGCCGGCTGAGACTCAGTCTGCGGGCCGCTTCTTACAGAGTTAACAATGAATCCGAGCAAGACGATTCCGATAAGCGCGGCCGCTGAGCCGAAAAGAACGTTTCGAGATTTGCGGTCGAGTCCGGCGAACCAGACACGAGGATCATAAGGAGCATAGGCAGCAAGTGAGAAGTTGCGCCCAGGAAAATTGGTTCTCAGGCCGGGGTAAGAATTGAAAGGAAGAGCTGCCGATTCGGAGGCGATGCCTTGGACCGGGTTTGCGTCGCGATCCACAGCGCTGGCAATCAGCTCAGACAGGTTTTGCAAAGCCACATTTTCCGCGTCGCTGAACGCACTTTGTCGGGGCGAAAATACTTCCAGAATGCCGATCACGCCCTCGCCATTTTTTATCGGCACTGCGACCATGGACCTGATTCCCAGCCGCCGGCAACTCTCGCGATCCACCCTTTCGTCAATTTCTGAATCGTCACAACGTAGGAGCGTTCCTGTACTGACGCATTCACCCGAAAAACCCGAACCTGCTCTGAGGCGAGCGCCGAGATCTGGAGCGTCCCTCCCCGAACTGGCGTAGCAGATCAACACATCGTCCGCAGACGATTGGCCGTCTGATGGCTTGAGCGCGATGGCGGCCCCACTGGCAAACGTAAGGGTCTGAGCCCGTTCAGCGGCCAGTTGCAGCACTTTCTCCAGCGTCATTTCCGACGACTGTGCCCGCTTCTTCACATCTCTTAGAGCAGCCAGCATCAACGCATAATCCGGTGCCGATGGCGGCTTTGACTTACTGGGAGCCGCGGCGAGCGCGCCACCTCCGTTACGCTTACCGCTGCCGTTCTCGCTCTTGCTGACGCCACGGCTATTCCCAGCCTTCGAGACGGGGTCAATAATTTTTTGATCGGTGGGGGTGGACGCAATGGCTTCACGTCGTTTTGCAATCGCCTCCGATAGGCGCAGTTCACACATCAAATCGTCTTCTTCGTTGCCATAATTCCAGGAGGACGGCCCCGTGCGCTTCTCGATCGCGTTCCCCGCCGTCGCGTTCGCAAGCAGCCATTCCTTGAGCCGGTGGGACGAAACTCTGGACATTTCGGGAAAGCAGAGTCCCGCCTTCCCGAAGCGATCGGACCACACCACCCTGCCAGATGTCTGGATATAGCTCTTCGTTTGAGGTAGATCAAGACCCACGCTCACGGTGGAATTTACGGTGAGGGGCTGAGAAGCCTGGATACCTATGCCATGTTCACTGATGTCCAGAATCTCGCTGAGCTCGACGACAGTTCCATTGGAGCTTCCGTCCAGATTGGCGTATGCGGGCAGATGGACTCTTTGCCGCGAACTCCGGCGTTCGCTCGGAAATACTCGGGGAGAAAACGGCGCTTGAGCCAAGTTGGTCCCGTTAGGCTCCATACGGCAGTATCGTACATGTTACCCCATGGATAGAAAGCTGCAATCCCTATTTACGCCCTGAAAGGCCATTTTCAGGTGGCTAGGCGGTGTTTTGGTAGGGTTCCGCCGCCTCGTGAGGGCCCCCGGCATGCAGATTCGACAGGCGCGAGATGGCGGTTACTATCACCCCTGCCATCCTCTTCATAGTGGCTACATCATGGTCGTGAAACGCGTTCGGAGCCCGGGAAAGGACCTCGAATACTCCCCAAGTTCTGTGCACGTGGCGAAGCGGAGCCACCAGGATAGAACGGGCTCCGAGGCGGCGACAACTTTCCACATCCACCAGGGGATGATTTTCCGCATCGTTGCACAGCATGATCTCGCCAGTTCGCACGCAGTCGGCTGAGATGCCCGAATCGCTCTGCAGGCGAACGCCCAAGTCGGGAGCCGTGCGGCCGGTTCGCGCGCGACAAATAATTTCATTGCCGTGCCGAAGCGCGAGTGCCGCGCCACTGGCACGGGTCAATATCTGCGCTCGTTCCGCAATAATGCTGATAGTGGGCTCGAGATCCATTTCGGCCGGATTAATGTCGAGTTTCAAATCGTTCAGTTCTGCATCCGCGGCCCGAGTAAGTCTTTCACGGCAGCGAGATGCTGGGGCAAAGTAGCCGGACATCTGACTTCCGACGAGCGAGTCTGGTACGGTGCTCAGCAATTCTCCAACCAGACGATCGAGCTCGCGGTCATGAATCAGTTGCGCAGTCTGCTGTCCACGAAGCGATCCGCCCAACAGGCGCGAAAGGCTGAGCACGGCCTGACTGCCACAGGCATAACAGAATGGAGTATTGTTCTCGCTGATTACTTCGCACTCCACACAAAAAACCGATGTCTGCAATTTCACAAAATGAATGTGCTGCCCATTAAGCCGATCAGCCATGAAACTCTGCCTCCGAACGTTGAAGCGAAACAATGAAGATAGATGGAGTGCGATCGAAGTCGTAAGTGACGGCGATGGTTCCTGGCGCCGGCTGCATTGAAAGTCCGCCATGGGTCTGCCATTGAGAAGAATTCCCTGCTGTTATAATTCGGCGCCGATTGCGTACTGCTCAATGCGCGCGGAATGATGGACAAAATGAATTTGCAACGAAATGGCCATTCCATGAACCGAAAGACCGTGGTTTTCGCCTTCATCCTCGTTTGTTTTTTTTCACAATTGCAAGCGAAAGCGTGGTCTCAAGCTTCAATCCACGGATTCGGAAGTAAGTCCGCGGCAAGGGAAATAGAGATTGAGCAGAAATTTAAGGCGATTCCCGATGCCAAAGAAGAGCGCCGCCAACACCGCATTTTCACACTTGAACCACACATCGCAGGATCGAAACGCAACAACGATCTGGCACGCTACATTGCAGCCGAATGGCGAAGGCAAGGGCTGGAAGACGTCGTGATTCGACGTTATGACGTCTATAGCACGGAGCCAAAAAGTACTTTTTTGGAGATGGTAAGTCCTCTACATTACCGCGCGGGCTTACGCGAGCAAGCTTACTCCGTTGACCCGGACACGAAAAATCCGCGCGTCAGTTCAGCGTGGCTTGGGATGTCAATCTCTGGAGAAGTCACGGCGCCATTGGTATATGCGCACAGCGGAAATCCAGAAGATTACGAGTTACTGAAAAAGAATGGGATTGATGTAAAGGGAAAAATTGTTCTGGTGCGGTATTCGAATCCTTACAGCTACCGTGGATTCAAAGCACTGACCGCGGAGCGCGAAGGCGCGGCCGCCATGATTGTCTACAGCGATCCCGCCGAGGATGGCTATCAGAAAGGAAAAGTCTTTCCTGATGGTCCCTGGGGACCGGAGACGCACATACAGCGGGGCGCGATCACTTACGACTTCATCGTTCCCGGAGATCCATTGACCCCGGGGTGGGCTTCGGTACCAGGGGCCAAAAGGATTCCGGTTAGCGAAGCGAAATCACTCCCAAAAATTATGGCCCTGCCGCTTTCCTGGCACGATGCGAAACCTCTGCTAGAAAATCTTGGAGGGCCTGTCGCGCCAAAAGATTGGCAAGGCGGATTGCCGCTCGAGTATCACCTGGGCGGTAAACAAGCTCGCGCTCACCTGAGAATCAGCATGGATAATTCCATCAAACCCTATTACGTGGTTGAAGGACGTATTCGCGGCGCAGAGAAACCCGACGAATGGGTGGTGCTGGGAAATCACCGAGATGCATGGGCGTTCGGCGGAGTTGACCCCAGCAGCGGTACCGCTTCGATGATGGAGATGACACGAGCTCTCGGTCAGTTAGCAAATCACGGGATGCAACCGCGTCGCACCGTTGTGGTTTGCAGCTGGGACGGCGAAGAAGTTGGGCTCACTGGATCAACCGAATGGGGAGAGCAATTTGCGGACGAGCTCCGTAAGAAGGCGGTTGCGTATATCAATGTAGATTCGTCCACGTCGGGGCCAAACTTCGCAGGGAGTGCCGTAGCTTCGCTCGCACCCATGCTGGTTGAAACTTCGCGTTCGCTGCAAGATCCGTCGGGGAAAACTCTCTATCAAGCATGGAAAGAATCCACCGAAACAAAGCGAAAAGAGGAAAACCACGTCGAAGAAACCAAAGACGACAACCTGGCAGATACGCGCATCGGCAGTGGCTCGGACCACACTGTGTTTCTGAACCACGTCGGACTTCCGGTAATTGGACTCAGTTTCGATGGACCCTACGGCGTCTATCACTCCATGTACGACAATTTCTATTGGATGAATCACGTCGGCGATCCCGGTTACCGTTATCACACGCTGATGTCGCAACTTTGGGGGGTGCTGGCTCTGCGGCTCGCCAATGCTGACTTGCTGCCCTTTGATTTTGGAAGCTACGCCGATAACATTCGTCTGTTTGTCGAGGACGTATCTGGCCGAGCAAGCAAGAAAACTACGGAAAAAAGGGACATGAGTCACCTGGATCTCGGTCCGCTGCTGACGCACATAAAAGAATTTGGTGACGTGGGGCGAAGACTTGATCAGTCTCTCGCCGTGGCGCTTGCGTCTGGAACGGTGAGTGAGCAAATCGCGAGTTCACTGAATGAAGGAATGATGCAGGTGGAGCGTAATTGGCTCAATCCTGATGGCATTCCCGGAAGGCCATGGTTTAAGCACACGCTTTACGGCGCCCGTTATACTTATGCCCACCTCGAGTTGCCAGGGCTCACCGAAGCCGTTGAAAAAGGCGATTGGGAGACAGCACGGCAGCAAGCTCAAATTCTGGAGAATGCTTTGGAACGGAATACAAAACTATTGGATCGTCTGAACTCGCTTCTAATCAAAGACACAACGTCAAAAGTTCAGTAACAGAGAGTTCTCATTCCCACTCAATCGTCCCCGGCGGTTTCGAAGTAATGTCGTAGACCACGCGATTCACGCCCTTGACTTCATTCACAATTCGGCTGGAAATCGTTTTTAAGACTTGATGAGGAAGCGACACCCAATCCGCGGTCATGCCATCTTCAGAGTGGACGGCGCGAACGGCGCAGGTGTAAGCGTAAGTGCGCTGGTCTCCCATGACGCCAACCGTCATCACCGGCAACAACACAGCGAATGACTGCCAGATTTTCGTGTAAAGGCCGGCCTTTTTGATTTCGTTCACCACAATGTCGTCGCATTCCCGCAGGATGGCCGTACGCTCTGGTGTAACTTCGCCCAGTATTCGCACCGCTAAACCGGGTCCGGGGAATGGCTGTCTCTGCAGCACATCTTCCGGCATTCCGAGGTCGCGTCCGATCTTTCGTACTTCATCTTTAAACAAATCTTTCAGCGGCTCGATTAGCTTTAGCTTCATCTTGTCGGGCAAGCCTCCGACATTGTGATGGGTCTTGATGGTCTGTGATGGACCACGCACAGAACGCGACTCGATCACGTCGGGATAAAGTGTTCCCTGCACCAGCCATTCGACCTCGCCTTCCTCTTTTTCGATTCGATGGGCCTCTTCGTCGAATACCGCGATGAACTCGTTGCCAATGATCTTGCGCTTCTTTTCAGGCTCGGTGACGCCCGCCAGTTTTTTCATGAAGCGTTCAGTGGCGTCCACGGCGATTACATGCAGGCCCAGCTTGTCCCGCAAGGTCTGCTGCACTTTTTCGAACTCGTTCTTCCGCAAAACGCCGTTGTTCACAAACACCGAGACCAGACGAGAGGGGCCGTCCCCATCACGTAGAGCCCGATCTACCAAAGTGGCGGCAACGGCGGAATCTACTCCCCCGGAAAGTGCACAGATGGCCCGACCTTTGCCTACAGTTTTGCGGACGCTCTCGATGGTCTCGTCTATGAAGCGTTGCGCTGTCCAAGTAGGTTTTGCGTGACATATCTTGAGAGCAAAGTTGCGCAGGATTTCGGTTCCGAGCTGGGTGTGGTGTACTTCAGGATGAAACTGGACCGCCCACATCTTCAATTCAGGATTCTCAATCGCCGCCACGGCATTGGGCGAACTGGCAACCAGTTTGAAGCCTGCGGGCAGTTCGACGGCTTCGTCTCCGTGCGACATCCACACGGAAAGTTTCGCGGGTATTCCCTCGAACAAGCGCGATCCACTCTGTATCTCTACGTTGGCGTGTCCATATTCACGCTTCTCGGCAGCACGAACCTTGCCACCCAATGTGTGCACCATGAACTGTAAGCCGTAACAGATGCCCAGCACCGGCAATCCCATCTGAAACACACGCGGATCTGCGGGCGGGGCGTCGGCGTCATACACCGAGCAAGGGCCACCAGACAAAATGATTCCCACGGGCGAATAGCTGCGAATTTCTGCCAGCGGGGCGGTACACGGCAGCACCACGGAGAAAACATTTTGTTCGCGGATGCGACGCGCGATCAGTTGAGAATACTGGGCGCCGAAATCAAGGACAACGATGGATTGAGATTCAGATTGAGGTTCCACGGATTAATGTCTCAAATCAAAGTGAAACTGTAAAGAAAAAGTAAAGGGTACATGCCACATGTCGCGAGGCACCAGCGTTCCGGAAACCTTACTCACGACATCGAATAGTAGAATGCTCCTACCAAAAGAACCGTTCGAAGTAATTGAAAGGCGGCCTAATGCAATTCCCGGGAACAGTATTATGGGGCGTAGACATGCAGCGCGACTTCATGCTGCCGGGGGGCAGCCTTTACGTGCCGCATGCTGAAAATTTGGTTCCCAACATTCGGCGCCTCACCAATGTAGCGCGGGAAGGCCGCGCCTTCTTCGTTTCCCACGGATGCTTCCACGTTCCGAACGACCCGGAATTCGCAACCTTTCCGCCGCACTGCGTGCAAGGCACGCCCGGTTCGCAATTCATTCCTGAGGCCCTCGTGGAAGGCTACAAACAGATTCCCAACGAGCCCGGGGCTACGTTGCCGGAAGATCTTTCCAGTGTTCCACAAATCATTCTGGAGAAGCAGACGCTGGACATTTTCCAGAGCCGGCATGCCGGGGAATTGGTGGAACATCTCGGAATGAAGGCAGAGTTCGTCGTATTTGGAGTGGTCACAGAATACTGCGTTCGCTTGGCTGCCAAGGGACTTCTGCAACGCGAAAGACGAGTGACGGTAATCGCAGACTCGATCGAGACGCTCAGTCGGGAGGCCAGCGAACGTACCATTATTGAATTGAAAACTTTGGGAGCTAATTTCCTCACGACCAACGAGGCTTTTTCTAAATTCCGCGTAAATGCTTAACGCTGCTGTCTAAACCGCCGTCGCACTGGCGCGAAAAGTCTTGACTTTCAATACCCCTTCCATTTATTTAACTCTCGCCTCCATTTACATGCCGCGAAAACCGGTAAATATAAATTCAATGCGTGAGCGGGCGGGGATTTTACTTGTTCAGTCGCGATTCGGGACCACCGAAAGGGCCAAAAATTCAATGCTAAGCAAACGGACGCTACTTCTGTTGCTATGTTCTGTGCTGCTTCCTCTATCTACGCTCTCGTATGGACAGGCCAGCGGAAGCTTTTCGGGCACCATTTCCGACAAAACAGGGTCGGTAATCACCGGCGCTGACGTCAAGGTCACGTCGCAGAGCACTGGTATTTCCCGTGATGTCAAGACTGACGAGAGTGGTCATTACATCGCTCCCCTGTTACCTGCGGCTGACTACACCATTCGAGTCGCGTCAGCAGGTTTTCAGAGCAGTGAGCAAAAAGATATCCGCCTGCAAGTTGACGAACATCGCGAACTGGATTTCTCTTTAGCTGCCGGCTCCGTGACAGAAAACATCGAAGTCACCGCCACTGAAGTCGCGGTGGAGACCACGAATCCGAGTCTTGGACAGGTCATCACCTCACAAGAGGTCGCTGAACTCCCTCTGAATGGGCGCGACTTCGTACAACTTGCGACTCTGACGCCCGGGACGACCCAGGAAACGAATCCCAACAGCTTCTTTAATGGCGGTCCAAGTAGTGAAGTTTCTGCACGAGGTTCCTACTCACTGTCTGTTGGCGGATCACGCGCGCAAGCTACCGACTGGCTGCTTGATGGCAACGACAACAATGAACTGACTGCGGGGGGGATTTCCATCTTGCCGTCCATTGACGCCATCCAGGAATTTAAAGTTCTCACATACAACTACTCGGCAGAGTATGGAACTCGCGCGGGTCCGACTGTTCTGGTTACTACCAAATCAGGATCCAATCAGTTCCATGGATCACTCTTCGAGTTCTTTCGAAACACCAAATTGGATGCTCGCAGTTATTTCGCTTCCAGTAAAGAAAAGTTCAACTTGAACCAGTTCGGATTCGCGCTTGGCGGTCCGATCAGGAAGGACAAGACATTTTTCTTTCTCGATTATCAAGCCAAGAGACAACGGCATGGCATACCGTTCGTGGGGTTAGTTCCGACACCTGCAATGATGAACGGGGATTACCGGGCGGGTCCCTACGGCAACGGCTTTGGCGTTTCGCTTTTGAACAATCCGTACGCACAAGCCGGTGATCCTGCAAATTTTCAGTGCGTCCCCGGCACCGAGAACCTTCCAACAGCCACGTCTGAGCCGATTAATTCACACGGAGGCCAGACCGCCGGAGTGGCTTGCAACGTAATACCAGCTGCTCTTTTTGACTCAGTTGGCTCAAAGATGATTCAACTGTATCCAACGAGCAATGCCAGCAACGGTCCTCTAGGCTACAACTACACCAACGTGCCAGTAAGAAGTTTGAACGAAGGGGAATTCGACGTCCGTCTGGACCATAACTTCTCGAGCAAGGATTCGGTATTTGCTCGCTTCAGTTACGATCAGGCAACTTCATTTATTCCGGGCGGCTCGCCGGGATTCGCGGAAGCCAACGCGTTTGCCAGCACGCAAAACATTACTAATCACGGCAGGAATGCCGCAGTTTCCGAAACCCACGTATTTTCCGGTCGAACCATTAACCAATTTAATGCGGGGTTCAATCGGATTTTCAATCACATTCTGTCCTTCGGAGATCGCAGCTGCGAAGCGGCGAAACTTGGCATTCAAAATGCGAACTTAAATGGTACTTGCGATAGCCTCACTGGCTTGCCCGCCAGTCTCACTCAATCCACAAAAGATTGCGTCAGTTGCGGTTTGACATCCACGCAATTGTTCGGCGGTTACTGGTCCCTGGGAGATCGCGGATTCGCGCCCTTCCAAGGCGGAACAAACGTGTTCTCGGTTTCTGACTCATTAAATATGACGCGCGGCAATCACAACATCAGCGTCGGCGCCGGCATTCGCGCCATGCAAATGAATGTGTTGACGAACGGTTTTCAGGATGGTTACGACCTCATGTTCGGTGGGTTTACCGGGGATGCTTCAGCAGATTTGCTTCTAGGACAGGTAGGTTTCGCAATTCACGACCAGACCTTCAAAGGCGCCACAACAGGACGGCGTTGGAAGTTATTCCGTCCATATGTCCAAGATGACTGGAGGATCACCAAAAATCTTACTGCGAATCTCGGGCTTGCCTGGGCTTTGGTTACACCTATTACAGAGGCACAGAATCGTCAGGCAAACTTCGATTTCGCCACTGGTAAATTCCTGATTCCGGGTCAGACATCAGATGGTCGAGTCGGGGTTAAGTTTGACAAAACAGCTTTCGAACCTCGCATCGGCCTCGCATGGAAACCTTTTGGCAGCGACTCGACCGCAGTCCGCGCCGGATACGCGATCTTCCATGATTCTTCGTGGAACCAGGGAGCGCAGGGGCTGTGGCAGAATCCTCCTTACTACGCGGAGACTGATAATTTTCCAGGCCTGTGCGCCTTCGGTGACACGACCAGCGCCTGCGGCCTCGCCCGCAGTTTCCTACCAGGTTTTACATCTCCTCCGGATCCATATCAATTCACCGGCACTATTC
>JALYIM010000048.1 GCA_030775785.1 Acidobacteriota bacterium | reverse complement strand
TATGAGGTCCTTGGGACAGGCCAAGTTCGCACGTGAGAAGTATTGACTGCGCTTCCTCAACCCCGACGGCCTGTTACTCACTTTGCGTACTCTTTCTACTGGGAGAGAAATGAAAACTGCGTGCCTTTTGATTCTTCTGGCAATGACGGTGGCGCTTCCAATTGCAAGCCAGAAGAAAAGCGATGCCGTTATACAATCAACGGCCGGCAAACTCTCTCCTCCGCTGTTTGGGTTCTACGATTCTGCCACAGAGTTCGCGACGGAAAAGCATTTCCTGGCGATACCCGATCCAAAACTCGCGCGAGAACATCTGCGCGTCCTCACGCAAGCACCCCACATCGCCGGTTCACCTGCGGACAAAGCAACCGCCGATTATGTGGCAAGCAGGTTTCGCGAAGCAGGCCTCGATACCGAAGTCGTCGAATATCGCGTATGGATGAACTATCCCAAAGAGATCAGCGTTGATATCACTGCGCCCGCAGATCTGCACATGCACGGCCCAACACGCGAGCACGTTAATGCTGATCCCTTTCAAGATAACGCCAACGTCGTGACTCCTTTTAACGGAATGTCGCCATCGGGAGATGTTGAAGCCGAAGTTGTGTATGCAAACTACGGTTCGCCCGAAGATTTTAAGAAATTGGAAGAAATGAAGATTGACGTACGCGGAAAAATTGTACTCGTACGTTACGGAGAGAACTTTCGGGGTGTAAAAGCTTTCGTCGCCCAGGAGCATGGCGCGGCAGGCGTGATCATCTACTCCGATCCCTCCGATGATGGCTGGCAGCGAGGCGATAAATACCCACGAGGCGCATGGCATCCCGACACCGGCGTGCAGCGTGGCTCCATCGGATACATGTTCGAGTTTCCCGGCGATCCAACGACACCCGGAATCGCATCGGTTCCATCGCTGCCAGATTCAAAGCGCATTCGCCCCGATATGTCCGCGGCGATGCCGAAAATTCCCACGACTCCGCTTTCTTACGCAGATGCGTGGCCGATACTCGAACATCTCGGCGGTCCAGAATCTCCGCGCGAATGGCAGGGAGCATTGCCCTTCACCTACCACGTTGGATCAGGGCCAGTGAAAGTGAGAATGCACCTGCTTCAGGACTACCAATTTCGCACCATATGGAACGTGATTGGATGCGTCACGGGCACCGCTGCGCCGGACGAGTGGGTGGTCGCAGGAAATCACAGAGACGCATGGGTCTATGGTGCCGTGGATCCGAATAGCGGCACGGCGGCAATGCTCGAATCTGTCCACGGCATTGGCGAGCTATTGAAGTCTGGATGGAAACCGAAACGCACTATTGTTTTTGGCAGCTGGGACGCTGAAGAGTTTGGACTAATTGGCTCCACCGAATGGGGCGAACAGCACGAAGATGAGCTCGCTAATGCCTCCGCGTATCTGAATATGGATGTCGCAGTTTCGGGTTCGAAATTCGGCGCGTCGTCGGTGCCAAGCCTGAAGCAATTTCTGCGCGACATTAGCAAGTCGGTGCCGAGTCCCAAGGGCGGTACTGTTTACGACGCATGGAAGAGCGAGGGCAAGGCAGCCGCTGTGAACACGCAGGAAACAAGCACTTATCGTCCTCCGGCCGCTCAAGTGAAGGCGGACGTCCCGGTCGGCGACCTTGGAAGCGGTTCAGATTATTCGGTGTTCCTGCAGCACCTGGGCGTGCCCTCGACGGACGTGGGTTCGACGGGAGCATATGGTGTCTATCATTCTGTCTTCGATAATTTCAACTGGTTCACAACATTCGGAGATCCCGATTTCGTTTACGAGCAGCAAATGGCGCGCATCTTCGGACTCGAAGCAATCCGCATGGCCGACGCCGACGTTCTGCCGTATGACTACGAAGAGTACGGCAAGGAAATCGGCATGTATATAGAGGCTGCGAAGGTAAGATCACAGGCTATTTTCGGCAGCCAGGCACCGCCATTTTCGGACGCAATCACTGCTGCTAAACGCTTTCAAACAGCCGGAGCGAGCATTCTTGCGGCGCAGAAGACTAACCATGCTGACCCGGTCAACCTGAATCACATTCTGCGTGACACCGAACGCTCGCTATTAATTCCCCAGGGTTTGTCGGGCCGTCCGTGGTATCGCCATGCAATCTATGCACCGGGAGAATACACGGGATATGCAGCGGTGGTTATCCCTGGAGTCAGCGCTACGCTCGACAAGAAAGATCGCGCGTCGGCTATCCAGCAGATCACTACGCTGGCAGATGCTCTGAACCGCGCTGCAAAGGTTTTAGAGAGTTACCGCTGACCGAACTGGTATCGAAGCTCGATGTCTACTGCCTTCGCGATTTTGTAGGTTTGCAGCAGCGTTTGCTGTTAAGCTTTTCTGCCGATGCATCCCAGCAACGCGATCCAACATTTCCTTCACGATCTGCCGTCTGCGGCGGCGGCCACTTTTCTGGCCCTTTTTCCGATCGTGAATCCTTTCGGAGGAGTTCCCTTCTTCTATTCGCTCACCTCGAATTTCCCACCGGCCGAGCGCAATCACACTGCGTTGAAAACGGCCGTTTACGTGATGGGCATTCTTATCTTCTTCTTGTTCTTTGGAAGGTTTGTTCTGAACTTCTTCGGAATCTCGCTGCCGGTACTTAACATTGCCGGCGGATTAATCGTGGCAAACACTGCCTGGGGAATGGTGACTGGGGACAGCCGCATGACCCCCGCCGAAAGCGTTGAGGCAAGCTCGAAGCCGGACATTTCGCTCACGCCCATGGCGATGCCTTTGCTCTCAGGTCCAGGTTCCATTGGAGTAGTCATGGGTATCGCGGCGTACGCCAGCGGCGCGGTCGCATATATAGGGATGGTGATTGGGATCGCGGCTCTGGGACTAACTGTCTATCTTTTCCTGTGCATGGGAGGCCCGCTCGTGCGCCGACTCGGACCTGGCACGACCGGCGCGATTAACCGCATTTTCGGATTTTTGATTCTGGCGATCGCGGTTCAGTTGTTTTGGGATGGTGTCGCAGAATTTCACCGATAAACTTGCCGATAAAAAACTATTTCAGCGTGACCAGCTTATCCACTAGCTCCGAATAATCTTTCTTCTCCAAGCCGTGGACTTCTTTGTTGTAGTCGTCCACCTTGCTGGAATAATTCATCGAGCAGAATTTCGGCCCACACATAGAGCAGAAAGCCGCTTCTTTGTAAGACTCGTCCGGCAAAGTTTCGTCGTGCATGGAGCGCGCGGTTTCCGGATCAAGCGAGAGCGCAAACTGTTTCTCCCAATCGAATTTGTAACGGGCGTAGCTGAGCGCGTTGTCGCGGTCCTGGGCCCCAGGACGGTGACGCGCAATGTCGGCGGCGTGAGCGGCAATCTTGTAAGCAATAATGCCATCCTTCACGTCTTTCTCATTCGGCAGGCCGAGATGCTCTTTCGGAGTGACATAGCAAAGCATCGCAGCGCCGTGCCATCCAATCATTGCGGCGCCGATCGCGGACGTGATGTGGTCGTAACCGGGAGCGATGTCCGTGACCAGAGGCCCGAGGGTATAAAACGGAGCTTCGTAGCACAGTTCTTTTTCTTTATCCACCTGCTCTTTAATTTTGTCGAGTGGAACGTGGCCGGGTCCTTCGATCATCACCTGAACGTCATATTCCCACGCTTTTTTGGTGAGTTCACCGAGAGTTTTCAACTCGGCGAATTGAGCCGCGTCACTGGCATCGGCAATGCATCCGGGACGCAATCCATCGCCAAGGGAAAACGATACGTCGTGCTTGGCGAAAATTTTGCAGATGTCGTCGAAGCATTCATACAGAAAATTTTGTTGGCGATTGTGCGCCATCCACTGGGCAAGAATGGCGCCACCGCGGCTGACAATGCCGGTGATACGAGTGGAAACCATCGGCAGATATTGCATTAACACGCCTGCGTGAATGGTCATGTAATCCACGCCCTGCTCTGCCTGTTCCTCGATAACTTCAAGCATTACATTAGCGTTCAGATCTTCGACTCTTTTCACGCGCGAGATGGCTTCGTAGATGGGGACCGTGCCGATCGGAACCGGCGAGTGCCGCAAAATCGCTTCGCGAATCTCGTGAATGTTGCCGCCAGTGGAGAGATCCATCACCGTGTCCGCCCCGTAGTGCACGGAGGTGTGCAGCTTCTTCAATTCTTCCTCGATATTCGACGTCACGGCGGAGTTGCCAATGTTGGAATTGATCTTGCATAACGACGCCACGCCGATGCACATCGGCTCGAGTTCTGGATGATTGATATTGGCGGGGATGATCATGCGCCCGCGCGCCACTTCGTCCCGCACTAAGACGGGGTCCAGCTTTTCACGTAGCGCCACGAACTCCATCTCTTCCGTGACGACCCCTTTACGGGCAAAATGCATCTGGGAGAAATTGCCTCCAGCATTTTCTTTCTTGCGACGGGCTAGCCATTGGGCGCGCGGAGTGAGTGCGTCTCCGGTCCCGCTGTTTCCATTGCCATTGTGCCCATTGCTCTTGCTCACAGTGTCGCCTATAGAAGCCATCTGCCCACCACCTCGGAAGAGTTTATGAATGCAGTAATTCTTCAGCCGATTATACGCCGTAGCGTGGAGCCACTGATTTTGCGCAGGACTGATAACTAAGCTGAATAACTGAGACAGTCAATAACGTTTGTTGATGTGACGCGTCCAATGTAGCGGTGTTAGAATTCCACGCACTCTGAGGAGCCCTCCATGCGTTTGTCGTCCGTTCTGTCTGTCTTTGTCCTTCTGGTTTCCGTGGCCGCGTTTTCTCAATCGCCTTCGTCCGCGTCTGGACCAGGATTTAGCATTGAGGCAATTGATAAAACCGTTGATCCCTGTGTGGACTTTTATCAATACGCGTGTGGCAACTGGCTGAAGACCACCCAAATCCCTCCGGATCAATCTGAGTGGGTGAGTTTTGTTGACCTGGAAGAGAG
>JALYIM010000047.1 GCA_030775785.1 Acidobacteriota bacterium | reverse complement strand
TTTCTGAGGCCTACGATACTGGCGCTCATCGTAGCGGGGTTTTGTGAGAGTTTGAGGATCACAGGCTCCAAGAACTCCTGCGGATGCTCGGTGAGTGCACCCAGTGCGATCGAACTGCGGCTCGTGTCAGGCGATCGAAGGTCCGCGAGCAGTGGAGTATAGTCGGCTCGTAACTGATTCGTCCACGCTTTCTATCTTTCTCTGCATTTTCATTCCTCCAAGGTATTGCCTACACCCTGGATCCCATAGTTGGAAATTTCGGCAGGCGGTCGACAATAAACCAATCGCGACGCACCCTCTACGCCAGGTTCTTTTCCTTCAGATGCCCGAGGCAGCACGATTACATTGATGCCACCACTAGCGGGTCATCAAATTGTCTCGCGATGCTTATACGGCAACGAGAGTTGACTAGCGAGTGCCTCGCAGCTTTGCCTCATCCTCTTACATCTTCGTAGAAGTCGTAAATCTCGCACATCTCACCTACCCGCCTTACCATGGCTGGGCCCGTCTCCGGACCGAAGTATTCACCAAACTTGGCGATGGTCATATTCGTATTGAAGACGAGCTGCCCTTGGTTCTCGTACATCGCGTCGAAAATCTCGAACAGACTATTGATTTTGAACTCTGTCAGCTTGACCTTGTCGATTTCTTCTAAAAAGAGTCTGGGAACTTTGCCAGATGTTGCGGCGCATGCAATCTTAGCTCGATTTACGGTAGGCTTCGGTGGCTTGCCGTTACTTTCGCGAGTGGTCGCTTCCGTGACGTATTCGTCCATGAGCGTCTTAGCCGAAATTCGCCATGTGTGATATGGAGAGTAATGCAGAGCAATACGGTACAGGCCGACGGAGAATGTTGTTTTTGATGTTCCAGCCGGGCCGAAAAACGCATAGCTCTTCAGTGGATCCTTCCGCAGGTCCACTATTATCTTTTGCTGTCGTTCTGCGGGAAGACGAGACTTATCGTTGGGCTGAAGCGTCGCCAAGTCGACAAACAGATCGTGGGGCGGAACATTCTTAGAAAATTCTCCCCACCAACGCAGAAGATGAGCGCAGTGACACTGAGATAAACCATCAGGGACATGGTGAGTTTTTCTTCCATTACAGGCAGGGCATAACAATTTGTTCTGCGCAATCAGAAGTTCTTCATCATTGGCGGGCGCCAAACTAGTGCGCCGTACTTTTAACGAGTCGTAACGTTGTACTTCCATAAGTGCTCCTTTTAAAGTCGTTTCCCTTTTAACATTGATTCCGTGTAGGCATCGGGCTTGGGCTGCGTTGGAACAGGCTTCGCTCGATCTTGTTGCTTTTTCTTGCGACCAGCAGCGGCGTGGGTCGCGACGATTTTGTCAGCGTGCTTCGCGACCATAGCCATAGGATGGTCCGCACCTTCTATGCACTCGCGCCAGAACTTGGCAGCGCTTCTGTCGCCGACTTCTTGAACAGCGAATACCCATCGGAGTGCAGCATTTAGTGCCTTAGCGTCGGGCAGCAAGCAAAGAGCTTCGCGAGCCTGATAATTCCATTCATTGAAGATGGCAGGCTGATCTAGCTGCTGCGGTTGTCCCATCAGATCGAACAGCAGGTTAGCCAGGGTCTGAGCCTCGTGGTCTATCTCTTGGTTTTCCTCTGCTAAAGTCGATGACTGGACAGCTTCATTCTTTCTTTCTATCTTCTTGTTTTTAGTTTCTAGTATCGATAAGGGCCGCCTGTCAGTACTGTTGCCAGGGCGGTTTTCAGTTACGACCTCGTATGCGATGGCGTCGGAACTAAGTGATTCCGCTGCGTTAACCCGCTGGCCCGACAGGGCGCCGAATGAAATTATGAATTTATCGATCAAAATGGGATGGTTCCCACGCTGACCCTGTTTAAAAAAGCGCTTGATGTACCCTTTCTTTTCCAAGCTATGTAGTACTTCTTTAGCTGCGCGGGAATCGAGAGAGCCATCACCAAAATGCGCAGATAATGCCAGTGAGCATCCCCACCAAATGCCGCTCGCATTATCGGCCAGCAGCAAAATGGCGCAGTAGCTTGCGAATTCGCGTAGGCTCATCTTCCCTTGCTGCAAGTGTTCGAGGAGCCCACGCCGAGTTTGGACATAGCCGGAGATCATAGCTAGAACGTCCTGTCTGCCGGGTTTGCGGCCCACCATGACCACATCTCTTGGCTATCCACCTTGAGCTCGTATACCGTGCAAGGGTCGTTTCTATCCGGGCGAAGGTATTCGCTGTACAACACATTAATTTTGATCAGCTCTTTAAGCGCCCGGCGAACTGTTGGGAGACTAAGCCGTGCCGCTGCCGCGATGGCTTTCTCCGACCGCCTCATGCCTTGATGGGCTAGCGCTAGCAAAACTAACCTCTGTGTGAGGGAAAGCTTGTATTTCCTCATGCAGTACCATGCCCAGTCGTAAAACTCGATTCGAGTGTAAGAAACTGCAAGCATTTCGGACTTGGACTCGCTACTAGAATCATTAAAGTCTTCTGGTCTAGGGAACATATGTGTATCTCCTTTTTCTGATTTGTAAATTTTGTAATGAACTTCACTATTTCACTTCATCTTTAGTCCGCCGTTGAAAACCCGTTTCGTTTTTTAGGTCCCAAGCGCGGTCGCACACAAAAGTCCGCGAGACTCCATGCTCATATGCGATTTCTTCTAGAGTCTTATTAAGCTCAAATTGAATCGCATTGCGAACGCGCAAAGTTTTTTCTTTAATTAGCTCTTTCATTGCTAACTTCATACTGCTGGCCTCCTTGACTGGCTATGAGTACGTTCGAAAGTTTTTCGGCGTGTTTAATTAGCGAACTAGAAAGGAAAGGCATAGGACTTTGTGTTCTGCAAACAAAAAGGGCGGCAGCGATATTCCGCCACCGCCCTGTTGCCCTATCCGCATCAGCGCGGACAAAGATGCATGTCCTCCCTTGCATAGAGAATTGCAGTCACGCGTTCCCCACTAAGTCGGAAGTTGCCATGCAGCAGGTGAACGTCGGCGAGGAGAATGTCTCCCGGTTGATAGTCCACCGCCACGCCATACTCAGGAAATGCCAGGTAGCCACCCGCGAAGTTCCCCAAGGTTGCCATGACACCAGTCCCGGCTTTTAAGTCGCCCGCGTCCCTGTGGGGAAATGTGCGGAGGTTCTTGTTCACGGTCACCGTCGTGAAGACTTCCGTTAGTCGAAGCTCCGGAGGAATCTTCTCGACCTCGGCCAGCTGTTCAGCGTATTCATCGGCAAGTTCACTGCGATAGACGGCGTCAAGCATTTGGAAAAATTGCATGCCGCCGGCCTTGACCTCCGGATGCTGAGCCGTCCACGTGGTTTCCCGACAAATTATTTGGTCGCCCACCCAAGATTCAAAAAATCCGAGCTGATCGCCTTTGGGATTTCCCGCAGCCGTCAACACCTCTTCAGGAATCCCATGCCGGTTACTGAGTTCGCCTCTTTTCTTCGTGATGCGTGGCATCGAAGCTCCGGTTCCACCAACGGCGAGAATCCTGTTGCTGGGGGTGGCATAAACGTTGTGT
>JALYIM010000046.1 GCA_030775785.1 Acidobacteriota bacterium | reverse complement strand
TTCGCGTCAGTGTTCGTCCCTGGTGTTAGTTGCGTAATGGTACATGGATTAGCTGGATCAGCACCCCCCGGATTGGAGCACAGGAGGCCCGCGCGTGCCGCCGCAGATGGCACCGTAGTAAAAGAGGTGATGCCTTTTGACTGCCGAATTCCTTCATAGTCGGCAAAGAAAAATGTATGGTTCTTGACGATCGGTCCGCCCACCGCTCCGCCAAACTGGTTGCGTTTAAACGGCGGGATCTTATCTCCGTCGAAATAGTTTCGCGCGTCTAGCGCGCTATTACGCAGAAATTCGTAGATGCTTCCGTGAATCTGGTTAGTTCCCGAACGCGTGATGGCATTCACAACACCGCCGGACGTTTTTCCGTATTCGGCGGAATAGTTGGTAGTAAGAACGGAGAATTCCTGGATTGCGTCAACGCCTAGGTTTCCTCCCAGCACGCTGCCGGGCGCTCCGTTGGCGTAGTCATTAAGGCTGACACCGTCCAGGCGATAATTGTTCTGTTGCGGACGCGCTCCCGAGATCGTCAACTGCTGTCCGAATCCGCGATTGCCGCGATCGGTGCCGGCGGCGAAAGTTGGCTGGGTCTGAATAGCATTAACGCCGGGTTGCAGCGTGGCAAGGTCCGTCCAGCTACGTCCGTTCAAAGGAAGTTCGCGGACGGTGGTCGCATTCACAACCGCGCTGATATCCGAAGTCGTGAGTTGCACCGCAGGCGCTTCCCCAGTTACCTGCACAGTTTCGGTGGTGGTGCCGACCTGCATGTTCAGATCAACTACTTCTTCAGCTCCGACGGTCAGCGTAATGCCCGTCCGCAACTCAGTTTTAAAACCAGGGGCGGTGAACTTAACTTCGTACTTGCCAGGGAGAAGATTCGGCGCGGTGTATAAGCCGTCGTCATTGGTAGTCGTCGGGCGACTAACTCCGGTTTCGATATTGGTGATGGCGACTTCAGCGTTCGGAATAACGCTGCCCTGGCTATCTTTGACAGTACCGGAAATGGTTCCGCCAGCCACTTGAGCTTGTAGAGCGGGCTGCAGCGCGAAGCCATGAACGAGCACGAGAAGCAGGGCGAGTAATAAAAACTTTGTTCCAAAACTTCTAATCAGGTGGGAAACCATTGGGCCTCCGTACAGGCAGTGTGTTATGCGGGTGACAGCTTAACTCAGGGTTTCAACTAAGTTACAAATTAATTTTCGTTCATTTGCCAATGAGTAAACGATCGCGGCGGGTATTGACTTCGATACATTGCGTTGACATCAACAATGGGCAGTGTTGAGCTTGGTGCTTCAGGTTGACTTAAGGTGGCCTACTCTAATAAAGGCTGGCCGATTAAACTTCTGTCAGTGCACTAGTCGTCGTGTGAATGGGTCGGACCAATGGTGAAATGATGATCAGACGTGATTTTGGTAAAACTGTATTGTTCACTTTCGCTTCCTCTGTTTTCCCTAACATCTCTGCTGGGACAGCGGCGATGGCAGCTGCGGACGCCGGGAATTTTCCCGCAGCGCCGGGGCTCACCTCTTACGTGGCGCGTTTCGTTGTAGAAACGAATTACGAAGCGATCCCGGCAGACGTTATCGAGCTTGGGAAGAAATCTATTCTCGATGGTTTTGGACTCGCACTCGCGGGCTCTCGGGCACAATCCGGTCCACTCTGCCTTGCTTATCTCGACAGCTTAGGCATTTGCCAAGGGCAGTCCACGCTCATCGGTTCGTCACGAAAGACTGCTCCTCAATTTGCGGCGTTTGTGAATGGAGTTTCCATTCATGCCGACGATTATGACGATACGCAACTCTCCGCCGCGAAAGACCGCGTGTATGGGTTGCTGGTACACCCCACAGTACCGGTCTTGCCCGCCGCTTTCGCAATCGCTGAGCGGGGTGGGGTCTCAGGAAAAGAATTCATGTTGGCATATCACGTCGCAGTCGAGGTGGAATGCAAGATCGCGGAAGCGATCGCCCCACGCCACTATCAGGATGGTTTTCATTCCACCGGCACATGCGGTCCGTTTGGATCTGCTGCGGCGTGCGCGAAGCTGATGCGATTTGATGTTGGCAAAACGCTAAATGCGTTTGGAATCGCAGGCAGCGAGGCGGGCGGCTTGCGTGAGAACTTTGGAACGATGACGAAACCCTTTCAAGCGGGACGTGCGGCCGAAAGCGGGATCGAGGCTGCGCAACTGGCTTCTCTGGGATGGACTGCGGCCCAACAAATTCTCGAGGCGCAGCGTGGATTTTTCCACGCGGCCGGTGGATCGTTCGAACCCACCTTCATCATGAACCGGTTGGGGAAACCCTGGACGTTTGCGTCTCCGGGAGTTTCTCTGAAGCCTTATCCGTCGGGTTCGTTGAGCCATCCTGCAATGACCGAGATGATGCGACTGATTGAGAAGAACGACATCAAGCCCGCCCAGGTGGAGAAAGTTGAAATCGGCGCGAACCACAACATGACGACTGCGCTCCTGCACCATCATCCCAAAACTGGCCTTGAAGCCAAGTTCAGTATGGAGTTCTGTCTTGCGATTTTGTTGCTCGAAAGAAAGGCCGGCTTGGCGCAATTCACAGATGAGTCGGTGAAGCGGGCTGACGTGCAAGCGATGATCGGAAAAGTTATGTACTACGTTGATCCAGAAGCCGAAAGCGCGGGTTTTGACAAAATGACTTCGATTTTAAAAATCTACTTAAAGGATGGCCGCGTGATATCGGGCAGGTCGGAATTTGGTAAAGGAAGTCCCGCCGACCCAATGAGCTTCGAGGAAGCGGCCGCTAAGTTTCGCGGGTGCGCGGAATATGCGGACTGGCCGAAAGATAAGACAGAAAAGATAATCGCGTTTATCCAGCGTCTCGAAAATGCCGCCGACATGAAAGAGCTGGCACCCCTCCTGACAGCTTAAAGAGGCGGGCTTACATTCTAGAACTAGCGACTTCCGCTACAGGAGAAAGTAGGTAGGAAACTGCTAGCGGCCACTCCACTCGAAACACACTGCCTTGACCTACAGCACTTTCCACGGAGACGTCGGCCCCGTGGGCGGTACAGATTGCCTTCACAATCGCCAGTCCCAGTCCAGAGCCTCCAGAGGCACGGGAGCGTGCTCGGTCGGCACGGAAGAAGCGTTCGAAAATATGAGGGATGGATTTCGCGTCAATGCCGACTCCATTATCAGTAATTTCCAGAACAGCTCTGTCGCGGATTTTTTTTACGCTCACTGTTATGCGCCCGGCGTGCTCACAATATTTGATCGCGTTGTCCAAAAGATTAGCGATAACCTGGCGCAGGCGAATCTCATTGGCCTCAACGACTACGCCGTTGGTAATGTCAAAAGCCAGCGAGACAGCCTTTTCATCGGCCAGCAAGTGCAGCTGCTCGACGGTGGAAGTCGCCATTAAACCCAAGTCCAAGCGAATGCGTCCGGAACAAGCTTCACCTGCATCCAGCTGCGAGATTTCGAGCAGCTGCTCGACAATTTTTCCCAGACGTTCAGTTTCTTCGAGCGCGCTTCCAATGACTTCCAAATGTCTGGTTGGAACGCCGTTTTCGGCGAGTGCTTCCAGTTCGCCACGGATAATTGTTAACGGGGTTCGCAACTCGTGCGAAACGTCCGCTGAAAAGCGGTTGATGTGCTGAAAGGATTCATCCAAGCGGCTGATCATGCGATTTAGAGAGTTCGACAAACGCTCGATCTCATCTCCAGAATGTACTTGTGGCAGCCGCTCACTTAGATTTCTGGAGCTGATGCGTTCGGCATGTTCCGCAATGTCGTTGACGGGCTCCAGCGCTCGCTCCATCACCCAATATCCCCCTGCAATTGCACCTGCAACGATAAGCGGGAGCCCAAAGGCGAGAATTTCGAGAAGACCCTTCAAAGCCGTTTGGCTCCGCTGGTACGGTGCGCCACTTTCGATCAGGAATCGCTTTCCCTGAAACGTCGTGTAGGGATAGGTGTAGATGGACAGTGGAGTTCCGCCAACCATTTCGCGACGATACGAAGGCTTTCTTGTGTTTGTAGCAGCAGAAATTCTGTCGGGATCGAAAGAACCATCTCGAGGTAGGCCCGAGCGATAAAGAATCGTTCCATCCTGACGGGTAATGCGAATAAAACGGCCATTGATTTCTGGGGCAAGCTCAGCGGTTTCACCGGCTACGTAATTTTCTCCCCTTTTACTGACCTCCGCCAACAGCTTTTCTCCGATTGTGCGGGCCTGTTCGGCGAGAGTCTTCTGGAGGCTCGTGTCCAGATAGTGCTCGAGGCCGAGATAAACCGACGCGCTAAAAACCAGCAGCGAGATCGTGAGTAGGCCGGCATACCACGCAGTCATTCTGAATCGCAGAGAGTGAGTGTTCATACTTCCCCAGCTTCGCTGATTGCGTATCCCACCCCGCGAATCGTGCGAATAAGCTTTCGAGGATGAGCCGTATCTATTTTGCTGCGCAGATGGCGGACGTAAACATCCACGATGTTTGTAATGCCGTCGAAACTCTGGTCCCATACATGTTCAATAATCATGGTGCGGGAAAGCACACGCCCCGCATTCGACATCAGGTATTCGAGCAGTGCATATTCTTTGGAGGTAAGTTCCACGCGCTTGCCTGCACGCTTGACTTGCTGTGACAGGCGGTCTAACTCAAGGTCGTCCACGTGGATTGAACTGGCGCGGTTGACTGGTCCGCGACGCAAAAGCGCTTTTATGCGCACCAGCAACTCGGCGAAGGCGAACGGCTTGGTGAGGTAGTCGTCGGCGCCGGCTTCGAAACTCCCGACTTTGTCCTTCAGCGTGTCCCGCGCGGTCAATACTAGTATGGGGACTGTGGTGTTA
>JALYIM010000045.1 GCA_030775785.1 Acidobacteriota bacterium | reverse complement strand
CTAATTAGAGCTAACTTCAATTGTCGTCTTTATAATATTCTCATTTGAGAGTTCCAGCCCGAATGACAGAATCCTCCGGTTGGTTTGAAAACTGGACGCGCAAGGTCCTGACGTGGATGTCACAACGTGAGGTAAAAACTCCGTTGGCGTTCTACTTCAGGTCATTAGTTGCTCTAACTCTGATTATCGGTTCTGCGTTGTATCTTGGTCTCCCCGAACGTCGTTTTCAAATCTTCGTCATTGGAATTTGTGCAATTTTCGGAATGGCGCTGCTGGTGGCGTTTCTCACGGCGTTCAGGATCAAAAACCTTGTTTATGGCGAAGCCAGTCATCGTGCAGAGTTAAAGCTCAGCATGGGAACCGAGAAGAAGGAAATTTCCGTTTCTGCGTTAGCCCTGACGGAAGGGGTGCAAAAGCCGAAAGAACTATCCGATGGCGGTGCAACATGAATTTACTGCTTATCTCTTTCTCCTTGAGAAACCCCAACAAAGATTATGATCCATTTTTTGTAGAGCTGCGGGGGAACAGTCTGAACTGGATGCACTACATAGAGCAGACTTGTTTGGCTTCTACTCACCTAGACGAAAATTCTATGACGCATAAACTTATCCGGCACATGGACCCAACGGATTCGTTAATAGTAGTTAAGATTGAGCCGCATCAATTCAACGGGGTGCTACCTCGGGAAGCATGGGATTGGCTGATTGGTGTTTCGAACGAAATACAACGCTGGACCTCATCAGTATCAATGTATGGAATTGAGCCGCCTCCGCAATTAGAATAAGCTCCCAAAAAAAATGCCCGACCTTAGCCTTACAGGTCGGGCGTCAAGCTTATAGCTGCGGTTACTCAAAGGCATAGCCTTGCAGCTATCGTCGGGCTTATCGCCCCATACTGACGGTATCTCTCATATTGACCTCCTCCTCTAAAGCTCTTCTAGAGGAAACTAAATATTATGCCTTTGGAAAGGATTAGTCAAATTTTGCCTAGGACGGTGTGCTCAGATGCTAACCAGAAACAGCCTCTTCACCCAAAAGCCGTTGAAATGCTTCCAAGTGCCTCAGTGGGTCTAAGTCGTGATCCATTTGTGCGTGCTTTTTGAGTTCGGGTTTGATTTTAAAAGCTTTAGCCAAGTCACCAATCAGTTCGTTTACGTTGCTCATCTGGCCTAACCGCACCCTATAGCAAACCCGATTATACAGTAATTCGGCCTTTTGTGGGTTGATCTTTAAACCCTTTTCGACCCAAACCAGTGCTTCGCTTAATTGCCCCAATCGGCTCAACGCTCTGCCTTTTTCGCCGTAGGCATTGACATATTGGGGATCAACTTCCAAGGCGAGATTGGTCATCTCTAGTGCTTCCTTTGGGTTCGGTTCCTCTGCCGCCAACAACTCTTTGGCTTCAAGGGTAAATCCAATCGCCGACGCCATATTGGCATTCTTCTTTGCGATTCGCGCAACAACCTTCGCTTCCTTTGCTTCGGTTTTAGCTTCCTTCAAAAGGCGCTCACCTGCCGTCACCACTACGTCTTTTCCAAAGGCCCCTGCTAGGAGACTCACACTCACAAGCAAAACAAAAGTTCTAGAGTCATGCTCATCAAACTTTAAGGTTCCTCCAAACAAGAAAACCGCAGCTGTGGCACCGCCTAGGCCAATCGCTATTTCGCCTACGATTCCAAGTGATAATTTCCAATTTGTTTGGGTTTCATTTGAAGCATCTTCCTCATTTTCCTTATCTTTTCCCTCTGTCAAAACTTCAACCTCACGGAGGGAGCAAAGCTCTAAAGCGTTACTACCCCGCAGCAACGCTCCAACTGCGCCGCCAAGAGCTCCAAAAATCGGAACCAACCAGTAAACGCCTGCAACGCACAACTTGACGGTAATGAACCACATGGCAGCGCCGGTTAACCCGACTAAAACAAAAATGGCAGCCACGGTTAGGAAGAAGGATCGCGAAACGGTGTTTAACTTGTTTACAGGCATCTTGGCGCGGAGCATATCACGCACGGTGACGCTCTGCCATCGGCCCGCAGGACACAGCAAAATTTCCTTGAGGCGAAGCAAAAGCGAATGCTAGAATGGTCGTCGAAAGGAAAGTAGATGACTCAAAACGGAACTGACAGAATCGTTGGTGCGTGCGTGGATTTGGAAGCGCTCTTACGCTCAGTGCCCAGGAGCGTCAACATAACCAGATACTATCAAACCGTAAAATCTATTCAGGTAAGGGCGGCTGCTGCCGACGCAGAAGGACTACATCAACTCTGGGATGAACTCTTTGAATTAAAGGATCAATTAAAGTTTGCTGACGCTGATGATGGAAAGAAAATCCTCAATCCAGAACGCCACAAAAATTTTCTCTTCAAACTTGATTCTTACTGACGCCCGATGGACGAAGGCAGAAAACGCGTGTTAGCAATTCTTACGGCAAGGCTGGGTTCTGGCAATTTTAGACTGACCGACGTAGGGTCGAAGTATGTTCGCGAGCAACTTTCCGAAAAGTTATTCATCTCGTAGGGATGGCTGACCGCCGCAGCCGAAGTAAATGACTTCCGGCACCCGCTCCTAATTGTTTTTTCGGCTGGCCAAGGATCTTGGAACAGTTCGTAACTCCAGTAGCCGTTTGTACAACGGTGGCTCCGGTGTAAGCTGCTACGCAAAGTTGAGTCCTTAATTGGATAACACTGGGTAACAAATCAAGCAGTCGGAAGATTTCCCTTCACGATAAAGAATCGGTAGCAATCCCGAGCGGTGAACGCGTGCTTCAGGCCGAGTACCTTCGCAATTGACGCCCATGAAGACCCACCTAGCTTCATCAGGAGTAGAACTTTGATGCGGTCAAGAGTCCACCGCTGACATTTTCGCTTCGGAAATACGACCGTCACTTTTTCAATCTTCTGATGTCGCTCGGCCACCTGCTTTTGACGCAGCGTGAGCCGATTGACAGCGGACTCCAATATCCGTACGCGCTTTGAATTCACAAGACTCTGGAGCCGCGCAATTTCCGCAAGGTACTTTGCCCGATGCTCTGCCTTAATGCGGACCCGTTCAGTGCGTTCTTTCTTCCATTTTTCGTACTTCGGCCAAGTGTAAACAACCCCGGTGTGGGCCATGTTTAACCGCGCCAGAAGTTGACGAACGCCTGTTGGGGTTAGTCCGCCAAGATGTTGCGCCACCTCCGTAGAGGGCCAGCCATTCCTGTAGTAGAGATACGCGACGCTTACTGTGACCGCCACTGCGCCACGACGCAATACCATGACCTGTCGGTCCATGTTCTTGATTTGGGTATGAACTTTAGCTAATCGCTCCGGTGATGCGCGCTCTTTCATTTCCTGTGAATAGCGCTTGATCAAGGCTGCTAGGCGAACACGGTACTCGTTCTCGACCGCAATCTCTTTCGTGCGTATACGCTCCATGCGTTGCTCGAAGCTAAGACCTGAATTGTCAAAAAGGAATGCTCCCACACCGAAGTACCGACGCTCACAAAGTGTTATCGCTGTTTCGAGGATACCGTCATTCGATGCAGCCCATTCAGGAGTCAGGAGGCGCCGTTCTCGCTGTTTCTTAACACTCTGGATATGCATGCGCTGGTAATCACTGTACGTGATTCCACTGGTGGAGCTGACTGCTCGGGAGCGCTTTCCGAACTGGTGGAGGTCAAATTTCGGCGCGGCGTAATACATGATGTGCTGGTCCTCAAAGTCACCGGGGAATACGACGGGTTACTAGTCAAAAGAAAAGGCCCGGGTTTCAGGCCGGGCCTTTCTCTCAGCTACCCACCCGGAGTGGGAAGCTTTCCTCTCTCACAAGGAACTTTTTACGAATGCATTTGCAGAAGGCCAAAAGGCAGCGGAGACGTTGGGTCGTTGTGGAGCAGTGCACCGCCCGCACGAACGAACATCCGCAATCCAACCTGCCCCAGCTCCGCATAACGTTCACGGTAAGCCTGAACATAGGTTGCGTCGTCCATCACGATTCTCGTCATCCAGTACGCACCATCGCCGAAGACGATCGGGTTCGTACCGTTTCCGAGATTGTCCATCGAAGGGCAAATCTTGACAGGCTTTCCGAGAATAAAAGCGTCGCCACCATACCAGTTGATCAGAGGCACTCCCTGCTTGGTGACAACCGCAGCAAGGTAGCCTCGCGTCGAGTCATTCATAAACCAAGCGGTCTTTTCGTTGTTGCGGTACGCAGGGTTAACGGATGCGTAGAGTTTCGCAAGGTCAGCGGAGCCGATGGTGTTCGTTCCGGTTTCGGAACCACCAGTGTTCGCGGCGGAACCTGAAGCGATAATTGGGGTAACTCCGCCAACGATCAACGAGGGTACAAGGCCGAGCGGTTGACCAGTGCCATTACCAACAGTTAAGTGCTTTGCAACACCACGAGCAATTCTGTCCGCAGTGAAAGACTTGAACAGTCCCATTGCGCCGTCGACAGTCTCGATGTCTTGGAAAGATTCCGCAGAGATGCGCCACATCGGCGAACGGTAGCTGTATACACCGACGTCTGAATGGCCGGGGCTCGTGAGGTTTACTTCGGAAGAAGTGCTATCAGCGTTTTCGGCCAAGACACTCGCAACCGCTGCGATGTCACCGTAGGTTGGTACAGCAATCGGGCGGCCATTGGTAGTCTCGAGCACAGTCACGCTGTCTTCATCCAGCAACGCATCGTGTGCAGCAGCGTCCGTGAATACCTCGGTCAGGAATTCGGTGGGAACGAACGAGCCCAACCCGCTATAGGTGCCGATTCTCGAAAGAATAGCGCCTTCACCCTGAGTCGCAGCGCGTTTCTGGAATCCTTCGTTATCAATGAACAGTTTCCACGCCTCCGCTTTACCCCTGCGTTCTGCATTCAACCGGGTGGGGTTCAAACGCGATTCAGGTAGACCATGTTTGCGCTCAATTTCGTTGACGCTTTCCTGGTCCAAGTCCTGCAGTGTGACCTCTCCGGTCTTGAGCATGGAGATTTGCGACAGCAGCAGATTGTATTTCCGTTGCTCCTGCGGGGTCAGTGTTGCTTTGCTGCTTAATTCTCCGGCCTGCATGTACAGGACGGCCAAGCCTTTCTTGTCTATCATGGTGTTGCTCCCTTCGGGTTTTGATTTGTGTTGCTTTACAAAGTCAGGAATAGTTCGCGCCGACGGGCCACGGTATCGGCGCTTGCTTTGGGTTCTGCCACGACAATTTCTGGGATGAAAATCTCAGAATGGTTCTCGCAGCGTGCGGAAACAGATGTGTTCGAATAAGCGGGATACACAACCGGACTCACGTCAAATAATTGCTTGATGTTTCGGATGGTTCGGCGGCGGTAAGTCTTCCTGCCCCTGTCTTCCGGATCAGTTTCTTGGATTTTGTCCCAGTCTTCATCGGTCTCACCGAACGAGAACGACATATTGCGAACATCGCCGCGCTCAATGGACTCGAGAATGTCTTCCGCACTTCCTGGAAGGTCGCATTCGAAGTTCAATCCGTTGTCGTCTTCAGACATACGGAGAGTTCCGGCGCTTACGCGGCCAAGAATTGGATTGGCATCATGATTGAACAGACACGCAGCATCATCACCGCGTTGAAGCGCAGACCGGAAGGCTCCGCGCGCAAGCACTTCAATAAACTCTCCGTGAGGTGAATTAATCTTCGCGGGATTGTTGTAGCGAGCAGCACGACCAGCAATGGTGCGGGTCTTTGCTTTTGCACGAACTTCGGACGCTTCAAATATTCTGCGTTCACTCATTTAGTGCTCCTTCAGGTTGGGTTTGTGGTGCTTAAATGTTGGGAACAGGTTCAGGATTTAGCAGACGCTCAAAGAATGACCGCTTAGGTAGGCGAGCTTCATACCTCTCAACGATGTGCTGAGGGGCGGTCTCGCGCATCCCGCAATGAGCGAACATGCCCATGATCGAATCAGAAAAGATGCTCTGCTTGCAGCGCCCGCACTCGGCCTTGATGTACGGTTTCCCGTCGTGGTAGGCGAGCAACTTCCAGTGAACGCCCGCAGGAATCTCGGGACAAAGGTTCGGTTGCGCTGCAAGTCCGTTAACTGCACTTCGATATGCTTTGTGTAACTCGCTCATGGTCTCCCCTTCGGTGTTAGGCGTTTTGACTAGCGCAACTCTACGAGTTCGCCGTTGATAAACTTGCTCGGACCGACTGGTTGTTCCGTTCTGAATCCTTGGGCGAAGGTGAGTCTCAGCGCGAACTTGCTGCTCTTGCGGGGTCTCGGACCTATGTGATGACGACGAAGTGCTGCGTTCGCCTTCTCAACCGCCGCATGCGCTATTTCTACCGCGTCAAGCATTGCTTTAATTTCTGGTGCTGGGGTTTTCACTTCGCTCTCCTGATTTCAGTCAGTTCCACTTTGAAAGTCGCGAAGGCCACGTCATTCACGCTGTTGAAAAGTCTGACAGCGCGTTCAGTTTCGTTAAATGCTCGAACCATCTTCTGCAACGCCCTTACCGGGGACGTCCTCACGGAGCGCTTTCTCTTTTGCTTCTTCTCGGGCGATGCGTTCATCACGATTCCTCTCTGGATTGAATTGCAAAACTTTTGGTGCGCGATTAAGAAACTGCTCCATCGGATCAAGCGGTTTTTCTTCATCGCTGACCTTGGTGGGTTTCACCTTGTCGCGATTCAGCGGTGACATACCGAGACGGTCCAGACATGCAACCATCTGACGTTCCGCATCCTGTGCGACTTTCAGCCAAAGATTCGGTTTCTTGAACTCGTGCGCTTGACCGTTTGAATCAAGACGCGTGTACGTGGTGATTTCGCCTTCCTCTTCCAGCTTTGCGTTTGCACGTTGTGCTCGTGCGAATGCTTTGCAGTAGAGGGCGAGGAGCGGACCATCAGCTTCAGTTAATGCGCGACGAGTCTCGAGCAGCTTGCACGTCGCCTTGAATACTGAACGCAGACTCGCGGAAAGGTCTCGCGGGAACTTCGGTCTGCCACTCGCGATTCCGCTTTGCAGCGCGGGATTCTTCGCGGCGGGAACGGTGCCGTGGAGTGCGTGCTCGAGAAGCGATTTTGCTCGTTGCGCCATTGGTCCTTTGAAATTGCACTGGAGCAAAACGGGGGTGGATTGCCCCAGTGCGTCTTCAACTGCTGTTTGAGGACAGGCGATTGAAGTTCGATGGAAAAGAAAATTGTTGGTTTGAAGCCCTGCCCTCTTCTCGTCCCTGCGGTGTTACGGGGAATTAAAGTGGTAGGAATGACTTTCGAAGAACCGCGAAACTCTTTCGAAGACGGTCGAAACGGCGAGGAAGTGGACGGGAAGCCCGTAGAATCCAAAGCTGAAAATAAGAAAATGTGTCAGCTTCATGCCCGTAGACGTGAAAAAGGGTACGCTGCGGTTTTTGGCATTATCGCAAAACAAAAATCAGCCCCCTACCCCCTTGAACGAGATACGGGCCAGGAGCCATTTTGGCGTCGGTCTATACAAACAGATCGGTTTGACGCTATATCGACTGGCGAATGGAGGTTTCCGCTACACGCCGAGGGTATTGTCCGACGATCCAAAGGGTATCTGGTCAGGACACTCCCAGAAGTTTAATTGTCAACTCACAATTTAGGATGTTAAATTTTCATGTCAGCCCATGACAACAATCGCCCGCAAGGTGACGGAAAGCAAGTCGCTGAACCGAAGCCTGGCCGCCGCCAGGGCATCCAAGCAGGACGAGTTCTACACGCAGTACGTCGACATTCAGAAAGAGGTCGAGGCCTACCTGGAGTTCGACCCCGGCACCTTCCGCGGCAAGGTCGTCTAGTGCAACTGCGACGACCCATTCGAGAGCAACTTCTTCAAGTACTTTGCCGCCAACTTCAACCATCTAGGTCTGAAAAAGCTCATCACTACCAGCTACGACGGCTCGCCCATCGCGGGCCAGCGTACCTTATTCCCGGAGTACAACGAGGGGAATGGCAAGCGCCGGAAGCCAAAGGCCCTCGCTGTCATCCTCGACCATGTGAAAGACGAGGACGGCGACGGCGCTGCGAACGTGACCGACGTGGAGCTTTTCCTCAAGCGAAACAAGGCCGCCAGGATAGCCTTGAAAGCAGATGAGAAGTACCCCGGCGGCGATTTCCGCAGCCCCGAGTGCATCGCGCTCCTGAAAGAGGCGGACATCGTCGTCACCAACCCGCCCTTTTCCCTCTTCCGCGAGTACGTCGCCCAGATCGTGGAGTACAGCAAGAAGTTTCTGATCATCGGGCACCAAAACGCGATCACTTATAAGGAGATCTTCCCACTGATAAGGGACAACAAGGTGTGGCTCGGAGTTAACAATGGCGGAACGAAGTGGTTTCAAGTGCAGCAGGACTACGACATCAAGACTGAGTCGCGCAAGAAGATCGTCAACGGCAAAAAGTATTTCAGCATGGGAAGCATCATGTGGTTCACAAACCTGGATCATGGCCGCCGCCACCAGAAGCTTCCACTCATGACGTTGGCTGACAACGTGAAATTCAGCAAGAACCTAAGGGACAAGGAGGCTTACGACCGGTACGACAACTACGACGCGATCGAGGTGGGCACCTACAAGGAAATCCCCAGCGACTTTGGCGGCGTCATGGGCGTGCCCGTCACCTTCCTCGACAAGTACAACCCCGACCAGTTTGAGATTGTTGGCAATAGTGACGACTCGGAGATGATGCGTAAGGTTGGAGTCCGGACCCTCGGTAAAGA
>JALYIM010000044.1 GCA_030775785.1 Acidobacteriota bacterium | reverse complement strand
TTTCGCCTGGATAAGGACAAAATGAAGCTTCGCGTGGAGGAGCTCGACGACAAGGAACGGGATTACATCGTCGTGTCAATGACTCCTCGCCAAGAGCGGGAACAGATAGCTGACAACAAGTAGGATCTAGGGAGACCCATAAGAGGGCTTGTTATTTACCTAGAGTGGCTCTGACGTGGCTAGTCGAATTAGGGTAACTATTTACTTGACTGACCATGAACATTCTGGCATACTTCGTTCATGGGCACCCCAAAGACGCTCCAGCAAGCAATCGCGCACTTCGCCGATCTAGACAACTGCCAGCAGTTCATTATCGAACTCCGATGGCCTGATGCGAAAGTGCGCTGTCCGCAATGCGGCTCCGATAAGGTCTCCTACCTTGCCAACGCTCGCCTCTGGAAATGCTACGGCGGCCATCCTAAAGCAAAGTTCTCGCTAAAGGTTGGCACCATCATGGAAGATTCTCCGCTGGGAATTGATAAGTGGCTAACAGCGATGTGGCTAATAGTGAATTGCAAGAACGGAATCAGCAGTTGCGAGATTGCACGTGATCTGGGCATCACTCAGAAGTCAGCTTGGCATATGGCGCACCGTATCCGCTTCGCTCTCCATCATGGTTCGTTCGAGAAACTCTCCGGCCATGTGGAAGTAGATGAAACATTCATCGGCGGCAAGGCGCGGAACATGCACCTAGCGCAGAGGAAGCGCCGCATCACCGGAACAGGAACCAAAGATAAAACCGCCGTGATGGGGATGTTAGAACGTGGCGGCAAGATTCGCACTGTCGTGGTAGAAAATCGCCGCAAGAGTGCATTGCAGGGAGAAGTCAGGAAACACGTTGAGGCCGGTACTGCGCTCTATACCGATGCGCTGCTGTCCTACGATGGGCTGGCAAGCGATTACGCGCATCAAGTGGTAGATCACGCCGTTGAGTACGTGGATGGGCAGGTTCACACGAACGGGCTAGAGAATTTCTGGTCTTTGTTGAAGCGTGGATTGAGCGGAACTTACGTGAGCGTTGAGCCGTTCCACCTGTTTCGATATCTCGACGAACAGGCTTATCGGTTCAACAATCGCAAAGATATGAACGACGGTGACCGCTTCATGCTGGCGGTATCGCAGATCGTGGGGAAGCGGCTTACGTGGAAACAGGTAACGGGCGCGGAAAGACAAGCGCAAAATAACTGAGAAAGAAAAGAAACGCCAGAACAGGGGAAAGCGGAAACGTTAACCCTTGCGCTGTTTCTTCTTTCTCTTTTCTCTGGGCTTAGAGAACGGCTCTGGAACTTCACTCTTTGACACTCTCAGCACTGCCTTGAGCGCATCCTTGAACCTGTTGAATGCTTCGGTTCCTTCAAGCATTTCAGCGTGAGTTTTCAATTCATCCTCCGTTATTATTGGGAATATTATCATCGCACCAATTTCACATTGGACACACTCACAATCGCACCAGGGCAAGCTCAATGTTTCATTTTCTGACATTTGAATGCTCCGCTAGGAAATTTGACATTGCGCCCCCTTAGAAGTAATGTCACCGATGTACCGCATTAAATGGTCGCTCACCACGGGCTGCTTCAGGATTGAATTTTCCCGATCCGATCTGAGGCAGTCCTTCTCGTTTTCGCTTCTCTCGACGGCAAGCGCAATGATCGAGAAAAGCTAATCCTCTTCTGAACATAAAACTCCCATCCGTTATCCCTGAATCCCCGCTATCTTGGGTCTCTCAGTAGGGTATCGCTACATATTGTATATGAGGCAATTACGGTGGCTGTAAGGATTATCCCTCCGCGTCACTCCGGCGATGGAAGCTGGATTAAACTGGCTGCGCTTGAGGAATTGGTGGGATTATTAGGCAGAGCGGAGAGGAAAGCAGCGTGACCAAGTGCAATGTGCGCGAAGAATTAGATCAGGAGATCGCTGACGCTTATAAAGCTGTCGATGAGGCTAAATTCGACTCGCGACAATCGGGAGACCTAGCCCAAGCCAAGGTCGATAGATTATTGAGACAAAAACATGCCCATGTACGCAAGCATGGATGCTAAAGATTGAAAACAGTTGGGGCACTTGAGCGGCGAGCCCTCCCCGCAGCTACTCCTCCCTGCTACTGAGTAGCAAGTTTCGCAAACTACGGGACGCAGGTCGTCTCGTGCCCCGTTTTACATGTTAGTACTTACGGTCAGTCAAGTAAATAATTACCCGAATTAGCCTTACCTCCACCCCGATCAATCTTTTGGGTTTGGACGTAATGAACACTTTTCTATTCGAATAGCTGACTTTTTGTGACAGGTACATCTGAACGTTCCCGAATCTAAGTTGCTGAGACGCCGTACTCTCGTATCCAACTTTTCCTGCTCAATGTTTGTCATCGTCGCGGGAAGATTTCAACCTAGAAGGACACTTTCCGTGATTGTTATAGTGGTTGCGTGATGCCAATCAGCGCCCCTTCCACTTTCAATCATCTATGCCGAGAGTTCCGGCCTACGTTGCGGCTTGCCCTACCACTTGTTTTTGCCGAGATTGGATGGATGAGCATGGGGGTTGTGGATACCATCATGGTAGGGCGACTTCCCAACAGCGCGATTGCCATTGGAGCTACCGGCCTCGGCCAGAGCCTCTACAACAGTGTGGCGATATTCGGTGGCGGATTACTGCTTGGCATGGACACTCTCGTATCCCAGGCCTATGGACGGGACGACATCCCGGATGCTCGGCACTCAGCCGTAAATGGATCGTTACTTGCTCTGGTGCTCACCCCAATTGTCATGATTCTCGTGTGGTTCTGGCCGGTGCTCATGCGCTGGTTCGGAGTGAGCTCGGAACTGATTCAACCGATGCGCCCATTCCTTCGGGCGTTAAATTGGGGCACTCTCCCCCTCTTATCTCATTTCGCGCTTCGGCGCTATCTACAGGCAGTGCATGTGGTGAAACCCATCATGTTCGCACTAATCTCTGCCAATATTGTGAATCTAGCGGGGAATTGGGCCTTAATTTACGGTCACGCCGGCTTTCGGGCCATGGGCATCACTGGCTCAGGTTGGTCAACCTGTGTAGCGCGAATCTATATGACCTTGGTATTGCTCATCAC
>JALYIM010000043.1 GCA_030775785.1 Acidobacteriota bacterium | reverse complement strand
AAGCGGGCCTTGGACCGAGCAAAACAATTTGCGACTCCGTCAGCTGGTTGATCACGCGCACGAAAAAGGTTTGTGGATTCGCTTCTACACGCTGGACGGGGCTCCCGATCGGGATTTGCGGGAACATGGGTGGGATAAAGATTACAACTTCGGTTCCACGGAAAAGGTTTTGTTGCGCTGGAAGGCTGCCCTTGATGCTGGTGTAGATTTTCTGGCCACCGATCAGTATGAAGATGTAGCCCAGTTGGTGCGAACTCGCAGTCGCAGGGTTGTGACGGGCGCGCCACTCCAATAGAGTTCTTTCAAATCCTGGAGACATCCACGATGCTCAACACATTGAGACGGCCATATTTGACTTCAAACATTTAAGGCGTAATTTTTGCGCGATGCGAACTTTCCGGAGACTCCATCTCAATTGATCAGCGATTTTTCGAACCCCAAGGCTTTCTAGAGCTGGAACAACTTCGTGCCTAGTGTGGCTTGAGTGGCATAACGAAGCGCTGGCAATTGCACGGACTCCTCCTCGCCCGCCAGCGTCGCTGATCTGATCAAGTGGATTGCCTAGATCGGAAAGCAATTGAAGAGGCTTTATAGAGGAAAGTCTCCCTTCCCCGAGAAAATCTCTTGCGAAAAAAGCAAGTTGTATTATTCTCTCGATTCCGGAACACTAAACCGCCGCAGGGCGCGACTTTTGAGTTCGGTTCGGCGAAACTAAGCAGGCTAGGAGCGACGATGGGTCCCAGCATCAGACACATAAGCTTGATAAGTTTTCTGGTCGCTTTTCTTTGCTTAGATTTGTTAGGTCAGTCCACTACTTCGGTCCGCGGTTATGTCACCGATCCGTCCGGCGCAGCGATTCTCAACGCGAAAGTCCAGATTACTCGGATTGATACCAATGCCTCGCGTGACACCTTAACGGACAAGGATGGTCTCTACCAATTTCTTCAACTTGATCCTGGCTCGTATAGGTTGAGCGTATCGGCGGCTGGTTTTAGTACCGTGGAACAGTCAGATCTAAATCTTGTTGTTAACTTGCCGGCTACGTCCGACTTTCATCTTCCCATCGCGGGTTCCACCGAACATATCGAAGTGAGCGGCTCTCTACCGATGCTGAATACGACAGATTCCACGCTGGGCAATGCTTTCAACACGACACAGGTGGAACAGTTACCCATTGAAGCACGAAACGTTGTGGAACTCTTAAGCTTGCAACCGGGAGTAACTTTTCTCGGCAACCGGGTAAATGCAACTTCAGATACCCGCAGCGGGGCAGTCAACGGCGCGCGCAGCGACCAATCGAATGTGACGCTTGATGGCGTTGATGTGAACGATCAGAATAACGGGTTCGCGTTCAAAAGTGTTCTCAGGAATACTCAGGATTCCGTTGCTGAATTCCGGGTGACCACCAGCAACGCCAATGCTGATGCCGGGCGCTCGGCCGGAGCTCAAGTGGCACTCGTTACCAAGAGCGGAACCAATCAGATTCATGGCTCGGCATACGAATACAACCGTAATACGGCGTTAGCAGCCAATGATTATTTCGTAAAGCTTGCGCAGCAAGAAAGTGGTCAACCCAATAAACGCTCGCAATTGATCCGCAACGTTTTCGGGGGGGCGCTCGGAGGACCGATTTTAAAAGACCATTTATTCTTCTTTCTCAATTATGAAGGGAGACACGACCGTGAAGCGGTCAGTGTTGTCCAAACGGTGCCGACGGCTAGCATGCGCGCAGGCAACCTAATCTATAAGACTTCCCAAACGAATACATTCACCCTCGCCCCCGCGGACATCCAGCAGATGGATCCCCAAGGTATCGGTAACAGTGCTCTTATCTCCTCCTTATTGCAAGGTTACCCCCTTCCAAACGATTTCACTGTTGGTGACACCCTTAACACCGCCGGATTTCGCTTCGCTGCTAATGAAGCCCGAAGATTTGACACGTATATTGCGCGTCTCGACTACAATCTGACTCCGAACCACACTCTCTTCTGGCGCGGAAATTTACAAGGTGATAGGGAAGGTGGGGCTCCTCATTTTCCGGGTCAACCACCGGCGGTCACCACCCTGGATAACAGCAGGGGCTTTGCAGTCGGTTATTCGGCCGTACTATCAACAACGAAGGTTAATGCGTTTCATTATGGCTTAACCAGACAAGCCGGCGGTACGGCAGGTATTTCAGATCGTCCCGAGGTAACCCTTGCAGGCCTGACTTCGCCTATAGCTTTTACGCGCTCGACATACTTCCACGTGCTCGTGCATGATTTCAACGATAATTTTTCCTGGAGCCACGGTAACCATTCGTTTCAGTTCGGCGGAAACTTTCGCCTCATCGGCAACTACAGTTCCTCCGGACAAAATTCCTTTCCCTCTGCGAACATCAATTCCGGATGGCTAGTTAATTCGGGAATTGCCAATAGGGGTGTGCCATTTGATCCAGCGCAAAACCAGTTTCCCGCTGTTGATCAGGATTTCGCTCACGAATACGACAATATCCTGATGACTCTCGTTGGCATGGTTACAGAGGGCAATGCGGTCTACAACTACACCAAGAGTGGAAATCCCCTACCGATAGGGACGCGCCTGGTGCGCGATTATCGCTGGCATGAGCTCGAACCTTACGCGGAGGATTCGTGGAAGGCAACCCGCAGGTTGACTTTAACTTTCGGCTTGCGTTGGACCTTGCTCCAGCCTCCAGCCGAAGCCAACGGGAATCAGGTAGGCCCATGTACCGCGAATAATAATGGCAGGTGTACACCCTTTAGTCTCACCGATTTCCTGAATCAAAGCGCCGCTCAAGGGCAGAGCGGCGGTGCAGCAGTCAATGTGCCCCATATTTCATTTGCCCCCAATGGGCGCTTCAATGGCCAATCTGATTTTTGGAACTACGACTACAATAATTTTGCCCCGCGAATAGCGGTCGCATGGTCCCCGGAATTTAGTACACCCTGGTTATCAAAACTATTTGGCGAGGGAGGAAAAAGTTCAGTCCGCGCTGGCTATGGCATTTATTACAGTCATTTCGGAGCGGCGACTGTGAACTCTTACAACGCTGCGGGGTCTTTCGGACTTTCCAGCCAGGTCCAGAATGTCCCCGGTACAGTTAGCGTTGCTACCGCCCCAAGATTCAGCGGCATCGCAAACATACCGCCCGGCCTTCTCCCACCCCCTCCGCAGGGCGGTTTCCCTGCGACTCCCGCGAGCGATGCGTTCGCCATCAGTTGGGGATTGGACCGAAACATGAAGACGCCGTATTCCCACGCATTTGACCTTTCAGTCTCTCGCGAAGTTGGTAAAAACCTGGTACTTGACGTTGCGTACGTCGGCCGGTTTTCGCGACGATTACCGGAGCAGATGGATGTAGCGATGCCGTTGAATTACATAGATCCTAAGAGTGGCGTTGACTATTTCACAGCAGCCACGGCACTTTCGAAGCTGGCTCATAGTGGTGCTCCGGTTCAAAACATTCAGCCTATGCCTTACTGGGAGAATCTATTCGCTCCCTTGGCTGGCACAGACTTGGGTTTTGGCCCCGCGACGGCAACGCAGGTGGTTTACAACCAATTTCTTTCCAATGTTGGGAATGAAACTTTTGCGCTATTCAATCTCGACTTGCCCGACAGCCAGTCCGGAGCAGGACTCAATGTACCTGGCCACCAGTATCCTTCGTACCGCTTCTATCATGACCAGTATTCAGCGCTGTATACCTGGAGAACAATCGGTCAGTCCAGCTATAACGCATTGCAGGTAACACTGCAGAAAAGATTCAGTGCTGGTTTGCAAGGTGATTTTAACTATACGTGGTCGAAATCATTGGATTGGACGTCGCAAGCCGAGCGCATCCCGACTTCTGGCGGAAACAATAATGCGCAAATCATAAATACCTGGCGGCCGAATCAGCTTCGTGGACGTTCCGATTTCAACGCCGCTCACCAGATCAATGCAAACTGGATTTTCGATCTACCTGTAGGGCATGGCCGCCACTGGGCATCTGGTTCGAACCGCATGCTGAATGGACTTATTGGTGGTTGGCAGATCAACGGACTCTTTCGTTGGACGAGCGGGTTGCCATGGGCAGTAGACGAAGGCTCAACTTGGCCAACGAATTGGGATATAGAAGGTTGGGCTTCGCTCAACGGACAAATCTCGCCACAGCACCTTAGGCACGGTACAGGCGTGAATGCATTCGCGGATGCGGCGGCGGTTTTGAGTGATTTCCGGGTGCAATATCCCGGTGAATCCGGCGTACGAAATCCTTTGACAGGAAATGGCTATTTTGGAATTGATACAGGTCTCACCAAACTATTTCATCCCACCGACCGCATCGCCTTGCGTTTTCGCTGGGACGTATTCAACCTGACTAATAGTGTGCGTTTTGATGTAAATACGATTGGCAATCGTTTGGATCAGCCCGGGACCTTCGGCGTCTACACCCAGACACTGACAAACCCCCGCGTTGTACAAGTCGCCTTGCGAGTGGAATTCTAGCGTCTCTTTCCGGAGGTGGTTGCGTTCCACATGGATTTGTTATTCCGCGGGATCGTAGTTCAGATTTGGGCCGAGCCATCGCTCGATCTCTGCCAGGCTCATCCCCTTGCGTTCGCGATAATCGGCAACTTGATCACGTTCGATTTTGCCTAGACTGAAATAGCGCGATTCCGAGTGCGCGAAGTAGAGCCCACTCACGCTGGAACCCGGCCACATTGCGAAGGATTCGGTAATCTGCATTTCCGTATTCGCTTTCACATCTAGTAAACGCCAAAGCGTACCTTTCTCCGTGTGGTCCGGGCATGCTGGATAACCTGCGGCTGGCCTAATACCTCGATATTTCTCTTGGATAAGGTCTGCGTTGCTCAGGCCCTCATCACAACCGTAACCCAATTCTTCGCGAACGCGTTTATGTAGGCATTCGGCGAAAGCTTCCGCCAGGCGATCGGCAATGGCCTCCGCCATGATGGCGTTGTAGTCGTCATTCTCTGACCTGAACCGGTCGCATAGTTCATTTAGTCCGATTCCGCTTGTCACCGCGAAAGCTCCGATGTAATCGCGCAGACCTGTTTCCTTCGGCGCAATGAAGTCGGCGAGCGATCGGCAGGGTTCGCTGCCTTCCCGATTTGCCTGCTGGCGGAGGAAGTGGAATCGTTCCAGCACTTTTGCGCGCGTGCAATCCGCATACAGTTCCACGTCGTCGCTCACTGCGTTGGCGTGAAAAAAGCCATAGACGCCGCGCGCTGTGATTAGGTTTTTCTCGATAATCACGTCCAGCAGAGCATTGGCTTCGGCGAAAATCTGACGGGCCTGCGTACCTTGCCGCTCGTCTTCCAGAATCCGGGGATAGACCCCTTTCAACCCCCAGGTATGAAAGAACGGCGTCCAATCAATGAAGTCGCGCAAAGTGGCCAGCGGAAAGTCGTTCAACACTCTGACACCGGTAAACGATGGTGTGGGCAAGTCCTCAGCGCGCCACTGGATTGGAGTGCGCCGCGTGCGTGCAATCTCCAGGGGGACGCCTTTCTGTTTCGGCGCAGAGTGAGCCTTGCGGGCGGCCTCGTAGTCAGCACGATGCTGCGCAACAAACCCTGCCTTCCTGTCGTCGCTCAGAAGGCTGCTGGTAACGGGTACTGCCCGGCTGGCATCTAGCACATGGACTACCGGTTCGCTATAGTGTGGCGCAATCTTGACTGCCGTATGTGTCCGGCTTGTGGTCGCTCCGCCGATAAGCAGCGGCAGCTTGAACCCTTGACGTTCCATTTCACGCGCTACGTGCACCATTTCGTCGAGAGAGGGCGTGATCAGTCCGCTGAGCCCGATCAGGTCCGCCTTCTCCGCCTTGGCTCGCTCGAGAATTTTTTCGCACGCAACCATCACGCCGAGATCAATGACCTCGTAATTGTTGCAGGCAAGCACCACACCCACGATGTTCTTGCCAATGTCGTGCACGTCGCCCTTCACCGTGGCGAGCACGATTTTTCCTTGCGCCTTGACTTCCTGTCCTGAGGCAGCCATCACCGCTTTCTCCGCCTCCATGAACGGCGTCAGGTAGGCCACGGCTTTTTTCATCACACGGGCAGACTTGACCACCTGCGGCAAGAACATCTTGCCCGATCCGAACAGATCACCGACTATACCCATGCCGGCCATCAACGGACCTTCGATCACCAGTAGAGGACGTCCTAGCTCGACGCGGGCTTCCTCGGTGTCAGTTTCGATGTAGGTGTCAATGCCTTTCACCAGCGCGTGAGAAAGACGATCCTCGACTGCGCCGTTGCGCCATTCTTCAGCCTTCTTTGCACTTACTAATGTGCCAGCGCTCTTCAGCGTTTCGCCGAACTCCACCAGACGCTCGGTCGCGTCCGGACGGCGGTTCAGCAGCACATCTTCGACAAGTACCTTCAGCTCGGGATCGATCTCTTCGTACACTTCGAGCATGCCAGCGTTTACGATGCCCATGTCCATGCCCGCTGCGATGGCATGATAAAGAAAGGCGGAGTGCATGGCCTCGCGAACTTTGTTATTGCCACGAAAGCTGAATGAAATGTTGGAGACACCGCCGCTGACCTTCGCGTGCGGTAAATTGGTCTTGATCCAGCGGGTGGCGTTGATGTAGTCCACCGCGTAGTTGTTGTGCTCCTCCATCCCCGTGGCCACGGTGAGGATGTTCGGATCAAAGATGATGTCTTCGGGCGGGAATCCGACGTCGTTGACCAGGATTCGATAGGCGCGTTCGCAGATGCGTATCTTTTCTTCGTAGGTTGCGGCCTGTCCCTGCTCATCGAAGGCCATCACGACCACCGCCGCGCCATACTTGTGAACAGTAGCCGCACAGCGGCGAAATTTGTCCTCGCCTTCCTTCAGCGAGATGGAATTAACAATACCTTTGCCCTGAATACATTTGAGTCCGGCCTCGATGACTTCCCACTTCGAGGAGTCAATCATGAACGGCACCTTGGCGACCTCGGGTTCGCTGGCCAACAGTTGCAGGAAGCGTGTCATTGCAGCGACGCCGTCAATCATGCCCTCGTCCATGCAGATGTCGAGGATATTGGCTCCATTTTCGACCTGCTGCCGGGCGATACTTACAGCTTCCTCATATTTGCCTTGCTTGACCAACTTTGCGAACTTCGGCGAACCCGCTACATTGGTTCGCTCGCCGATCACGATGTAGACACCACGCTGCTGCGTGAATGGTTGTGATCCTGACAGCCGGAGAACTCGTGTCTCCGTGGCTTGCGAATCGGCGACGTCACCGCTCTGTGGAGTGTCGAATGTCACCGCGTCACTCCCAGTTCTCGCGGAGCCACTCCCTCGAGTGCTTTGGCGATCGCCGCAATGTGCTCTGGGGTGTTGCCACAACACCCGCCTGCAATGTTAATCAGACCACCACGGGCAAAATCGCGGAGATAGCGGGCCATATCCGCTGGCTCAAGATCAAATCCACTCGGCGCGAGTGGATTTGGCAACCCGGCATTCGGGTAACACGAGATCGCGACGTTCGCTTTCTCCGACAAGTCGCTCAGGAACGGATACATCAGATCGGGCCCAAGAGAGCAGTTGAGACCCACCGAAAACGGTTTCACATGGGCCACCGCGTTCCAGAACGCTTCGGTTGTCTGCCCGGAGATCATGGTTTCGCCGCCACGCCCCACGGCTGCTGAGATCATTATCGGAAGATTTTTCTCATCCTGGTCAAACACTTCGCGGATTGCAACCAATGCCGCCTTAGCATTGAGCGAGTCGAAAATGGTCTCGACCAGCAGCAGATCAACCCCGCCAGCAATGAGACCGCGCACTTGCTGAGCGTAAGCGCTCTTAACCTGATCGAAAGTTACCACCCGAAAGCCTGCGTCATCGGCATCGGGCGAGTTCGAGAGGGACACCGTGAGCGGTCCGATCGCTCCCGCAACGAACCTTTGACGCGAGGTTGCGCTCCCGACACGATCCGCCCATTCCCGGCACTGCCGGGCTGACTTCTCATTGATCTCCGACGTCAGGCCGCCGAGGAACGGATCGTGGATGATCTTCTCGTAGAACTCCGGATCCTTCCGGCCACCGTGCTCCCGCGGATCGTCAACGAAGAACTCGCTTTGCGTGATGGTGGTCGCGCCGAATGTGTTGGTCTCGATGATGTCCGCTCCGGCTTCCAAGAACCGGCGATGGATGTCGCTGATCATCTCCGGCTGCGTCAGGGAAAAGAGGTCGCCATTGTTCAGCAGTTCCTTTGTCGAGCTCTTGAACCGCTTCCCTCGGATATCCGCTTCCTTCATCCCATAGGCACGGATGGTCGTGCCCATCGCTCCGTCAATGATGGCGATTCGACTCTCCAGGATCTTTCGCAAGGGATTGTGATGGGCTGCAGTCATTTTTGCTTGAGTCTTTAGGGCAGCGGTCAGAACGGGTCTTCCGGTCCCATCAACGCGAAGGTACTAGACCGCTATTATATCGAGAACGTAACGCATGCCGCTTCGCGAGGGTGCGAGCCCCTGACGTTGGGAGTTATCGTGATACGGTTGAACTGCCCGAATCCGCAACCAATTACTCTTGCAATTCATCCCTACCGAATGCAATTCACACCGGCGAGGCAGTCACTGGAATCGCCTGCCCGATTTTTAGTTCTTACCCGCGTCACATGCGGGATTATCGAGGACTCACACCAGTTTTCCTCGTTACTAAGGGTATTAGACGGTAGCTGTATCGAGACTACTCAGATGGAGTAGAATCATTCGTGGTGCTGCAAACTTCACGACTCGTGGCGTTCGTTATGTTGTTGGCATTCGTCGGGCTTCCGCTCGCGGAATGCGTAACTCCAGGGCGTGCTATGACGGTCGCAGAACATCACTGCTGCATAAAGATGTCCGGCGCATGTGAAGCTTCCGCCATGCCGAGTTCCCATTCCTGCTGTCGGCATTCTGTTTCGCGGCAAAGACCCCATGCTTCGCAAATCCGGGTGGTCAGTTTTACCTTAGACATTGTGGCTCTGTCCGAAGTGTCTTTCCCGCTGCCCATGCACGTAGCTCTTGGCAATCTTCCTCGATTTGAGTCTCCGCCAGAGAGTCCCCCCTCAACGATAAGCGTACTGAGAATCTGATTTTTACTTCGTCGCGGTAAAACTGCGAGGGCGTATCGGTGTGCCTTCGTGTGACCTCATCCTCAGACCTTGTGCGAGGAGAAATGACGAAGATTATTAATGTGTGCGCATTCGTACTGCTGACGGTTGCTGCTTTCGCGCAACAACCTATTACCGCTTTGAAATCGCTGATCGCGGAGGCTCAACAGAATAACACTGCGATTAAGGCTGCCGACCGCCAGATTCAGAGCTCCGAGTACGGCCCGAGGCAGGCCTCAGCATTTCCCGATACCGAGATAACGATCCAAAGCTTCACAGTCGGCAGCCCCCGGCCATTCGCTGGATATAGCAACAGTGACTTTGCATACATCGGGTTTGGTGCTTCTCAAGAGATTCCATATCCCGGCAAGCGTTCGCTACGCGCGACAGTTGCTCAGCATGAGATCACAATTTCGCGTGCAGATAAGAACGCGGTCGTGTGGGCGGTGCTCACTCGACTCAAGCTCGCTTATTTCCAGCTTGCATCATCGGAACAGATTATTTCTGTCCTGGAAAAGAACCAGCATTTTGCTGATCAAATCGAACAAGCTTCAGAGGCCCGCTACCGTACGGGAGTAGCAACCCAACACGAAGTCCTCCGCACTCAACTCGAGCGCACTAAGGTGTTGAACGTTCTTGCCGCGCAGCAACGCGAAAGCCGTCAAGCACAGGTTTTGCTCAAGGCTTTGCTGAATCGTCGTCAAGATTCCGCTGACGTATTGACCGAGCGCCTTTCTGTGCGCCACATTGCAAACACCGAAACCCTGTTCGTCAAACTTAGGCAAAGCAATCCCGACGTCCAAGTCACCGCAGAGCATGTTTCGCAGAGCCAAGCTGCCGTTGAGTTGGCAAAGCGTGAGAAGAAGCCGGATTTCGGGGTCCAATACATGTGGCAGCACACCTCTGACAACTTCCGCGATTACTACATGGGCACGTTCTCTCTCAAACTTCCGAACCGCTCCCGCGTGCGTGCGGTAGAGGGAGAATCGCGGGCCAAAGTGGCGCAAGCAGAAGCAGAGAAGGAATCCAAGCTGAGCCAAACCGAAAGCGATCTGGGAGAGCAAGTGGCAATCGTTCAAACCTCCGAACAGCAACTGAGGGTGTATGACGAGGGACTTATTCCTCAGAGTGAGGCAACACTGAACGCCGGGCTGGCCGAATACGGCACCGGAAAGCAGGAGTATCAGAGCTTGCTAGCTTCCTTCGCTGACACACTTCAGCTCTCTATAGACCGCGAACGCACGCTGGCTGAACACGAAGCTGCCATTGCTCGGATCGAAGGCCTTATTGGGGAGGAACTGCAATGAATTATCGCAACCTTTTCATCGTCGCCGTCTTGCTCAACGTGGCACTTGCGCTGGGAGGCTATTGGATTTGGAGGTCATCGAGAACTGCCCCTGGATCTACACAGGCGGTGGAACATCCTTTGACGGGGGGCTTCACTAGCAACGCGCCACAGGAAGGCTCAGCCACTCCCCTCACGCCGATCGAGCTGTCGCCGGAACGCGCGCAGAGCATTGGAGTGCGCACTGAACGGATTGATTACAAGACGATCCATTCTGAAATTCGGGCGACCGGCAATGTTGACATGAACGAACGGGGTCTTGCCTACGTTCAGACTCGGTATTCGGGATGGGTCAAAGATGTCCGCGTCAATGCAACTTATCAGTTCGTAAAAAAGGGAGAAACGCTCTTCACACTCTATAGTCCAGAACTAGTAGCGAGCGAACAGGAGTACTTACTTGCTAAGGCTAATACGGAACGCGTGGGCCGCAGTTCGGTTGAAGGTGTCTCTTCCGACGCTGACACTTTGCTCCGTTCGGCGCGCGAACGGCTGTCACATTGGAATATGTCAGATTCTGACATCTCCAAATTAGAGGCGAGCGGAAAGCCGACGACAGATTTCATGTTTGCTTCTCCCGTGACGGGCTATGTAGTTGAACGCACAGTATTGCCCAACGCTTACGTACAGCCTGAAATGCGCCTGTACACCATTGCCGATCTTTCGAGCGTTTGGGTCAACGCGCAAGTTTTTCAGGAAGATGCGGGCAAGTTGAAGCATGGGGACTCGGCAGAGATCACAGTGGACGCGTACCCCAATCGCAAATTCCACGCACGGGTTGAGCAGATGTTGCCGCAAGTTGATCCAACGACCCGTACTCTGCGCGTGCGGCTGACAATGCCCAATCCAAATCTCTTGCTGAAGCCCGGTATGTATGTGAGTGTGCGCCTAAAGGCTCCACTGGGACGCCAACTATTCGTTCCCGCATCGGCGGTGCTTCAGGGTGGAACCCGGCAGATTGTTTTTGTTTCACGGGGCAAGGGCTCTTTCGAGCCGCGAGAGGTACAACTCGGCGCTCGTACGGATGACGGTTTCGTGGTGTTGAAGGGCTTGCAGGCGGGCGACATAGTAGCCACCTCGGCCAACTTTTTGATTGATTCTGAAAGCCAGCTTCAAGCCGCCGCTGGGTCTTACACTCCCCCGCCGCCAGGAGCGGGGACGGAACTGAGCATCAGCTCGCAGCAGGTATCGGCGGAATTCGCGACCAATCCATCTCCTCCGCACAAAGGCAAAAACGAAATCCAGGTAAAAGTCCTATCACCCGATGGGAAGCCTCTGTCCGGCGGCAAGGTAGTGGTCCGATTCTTCATGGCTGCTATGCCGCAGATGGGCATGGGGGAGATGAGTACCACAGCACAGTTGACGGAGCGTGGACTCGGAAATTATGCAGGACAGTTGGAACTGGGCTCGGGCGGCACATGGCATGTCACGATTAGCGTAGAACAGGGCGGCAAGTTGCTGTTGACTAAGCAGCTGAGCGTCGGCGCGACGGGAGGAATGTAAGCCATGATCTCTCGTGTGATTGAGTGGTGCGCACGAAATCGGTTTTTAGTATTTGCTGGGGTTCTAACCCTGTTGCTGGCTGGCATCTGGTCACTGCAACGGGTTCCGGTCGATGCCTTACCGGATATCTCCGATGTACAGGTCATCGTGCACACGCCGTGGCCCGGGCGCCCACCGAATGTCATTGAAGATCAGGTTACATATCCCATTGTCACTACGCTGCTCGCGGCTCCCCATGTCAAAGCCGTACGTGCGCAAACCATGTTTGGCGACTCCTATGTGTTTGTGGTTTTTCAGGACGGTACCGACCTTTACTGGGCACGCTCGCGAGTCCTCGAATTTATTCAGCAACTCAGCGGACGCCTGCCCGAGGGTGCTCGGCCGGTGCTCGGACCCGATGCAAGTGGCGTGGGCTGGGTGTTTGAGTATGTTTTGATAGACCGCACGCACAAACATAGCCTCGCCGATCTCCGTTCATTACAAGATTGGCAGGTGCGCTACCAACTGGAAACCGTTCCGGGGGTGGCAGAAGTTGCAAGCATCGGCGGGTTCATCAAGCAATATCAGGTGCAACTTGACCCCGATAAGCTGCTGGCCTATGGCATTCCACTTTCAACCGTCATTGATCGGGTGCGTGCCAGCACTAACGAAGTCGGAGGCCGGGTGCTTGAAATGAATGGCGCCCGGTACATGGTCAGGGGTCTCGGGTACTTAACTTCCCTGAAAGACTTGGAAGAGGTATCGGTCAATTCCAAGAACGGCACCCCTATAATATTGCGCGACCTCGGCAGCGTCACCTTTGGACCTGATATTCGTGAAGGCGTTGCAGAATGGCAGGGCGAGGGAGAAGCTGTTGGTGGCATCGTTGTGATGCGGATGGGCGAAAATGCTCTGAACGTGATCAACGGAATCAAAGCCAAGGTCGCAGAAATCGCACCGACACTTCCCCCAGGCGTCGAAATCCACGCGGGCTACGACCGTTCCGGCCTCATTAGCGAATCCATCAAAACGCTGCAGCGTGACTTGCTGGCGGAATGCGCCATCGTCAGCTTTGTCACCGTCATTTTCCTCTTTCACTTCCGCTCCGCGTTAATCCCGATTCTGACGCTGCCAGTTGCTTTACTGGCCGCATTCATTCCGATGTACTTCCTGCACATCAGCAGCAACATCATGTCTCTCGGCGGTTTCGCGCTTGCCATCGGTGTGCTGGTTGACGCTTCAATTGTGATTGTCGAGAACGGGTATCGCCATCTTTCAGAAGCTGGCGAGGTTACTGAAAAAAAGCGCCGCCGCATTCTGATTGACGCGGCCAAGCAGGTTGGTCCGGCGCTCTTCTTTTCGCTCCTGGTCATTGTCGTCTCTTTCCTTCCGGTGTTTCTGCTCGAGGCGCAAGAAGGAAGGATGTTCCGGCCGCTCGCCTGGACTAAGACGCTCTCCGTTGCTTTCTCGTCTCTGCTTGCCATCACTGTCGTGCCCACCCTCATGCTCTTCTTCATCAGAGGACGACTGAGGCCCGAAAGGCAGAATCCAATTTCCCGAATGACACAGGCACTGTACTTGCCAGTGATCCGGTTCGCGCTCCGCCATCGCTGGCTGACGATCGGGGTCAACGTCATTTTTCTGGTACTCACCATTCCTCTGGCACTGCGTCTCGGCAGTCAATTCATGCCTCCGCTCTTCGAGGGATCATCGCTTTACATGCCGACCTCACTTCCCGGGATTGGAATTACACAGGCGACCCAGCTTTTGCAGGAGCAGGACAGGATCATCCGCAGCTTTCCCGAAGTTGATAGTGTGTTTGGTGTGGTCGGACGGTCAGACAGTTCAACCGACAATGCTCCTCTCGACATGTACGACACCACAGTCATGTTGAAAGCTCGCGACCAATGGCGAACAGGAATGACTTACGACAAACTCATCGCAGATATGGATGCGAAGCTGCAATTCCCGGGCTTATCGAACACTTGGACCATGCCGGTGGAAAACCGACTCGACATGCAGCTCACGGGAATTAAAACTCCTATTGGAATCAAAATTCAGGGACGGACCGTAGAGGGCATTCAATCTGCAGGCTCCCGCATTGAACAACTGCTCTCGCGTCTGCCGGAAGTCCGCTCGGCCTTCGCAGAACGTGTTTCGCAGGGCTTCTATCTCAATATTGACGTGAACCGACTCGAAGCGGCTCGCTACGGCATGACCGTTCAAGATGTACAACGTGCTGTAGAGTCAGGCATCGGAGGCGAAAACATCGCCGAAAATATCGAGGGCCGTGAACGATACCCCATCAACGTTCGCTATCAGCGAGACTTCCGCGACACTCCAGAAGACCTCGGGCGAGTCTTGGTGGCAACCCCATCGGGTGCGCAAGTTCCCCTCGATTCGGTCGCCCACCTTTCCTTCTCGCGTGGTCCCGCAATGATTCGCGATGAAGGGGGCCAGCTCACCGGCTATGTCTACATTGATCTCAAAACGAACGACTATGGGAGTTTCGTTAACAAAGCCAGCCAGTTGTTGACGCGTGATCTAAATCTGCCCGCTGGTTTGAGCTTTCAGTGGTCGGGAGAATACGAATTTCAGTTACGCGCCAGGGAACGCCTAAAGCTGATACTACCTGTAGTGTTCTTGGCAATTTTTGTGCTGCTGTATTTGGTATTCCATTCCGTGGCCGAAGCGCTGGTGCTAATTTTCCCAACTATCTATGCCTTGAGCGGCGGCCTGTTGCTGCAATGGTTGCTTGGCTACAACTTTAGCGTTGCAGTCTGGGTGGGCTACATCGCGCTGTTTGGGATTGCTGTGGAAACCGGAGTAGTAATGATCGTCTATCTTCACGAGGCACTCGACCATCGAATCCGCATTGGTGCTGAACTTACGGAACAGGAAATTGAGAACGCGGCGGTCGAGGGCGCGGTGCAACGCCTTCGCCCGAAACTAATGACCGTGACCGCCGTCCTTGCCAGTCTAATGCCCATTCTTTGGGAAACAGGTATTGGTTCAGACGTCATGAAACCGATCGCAGCCCCTGTAGTAGGTGGAATGATTACTTCAACAATTCACGTACTTATCCTGGTGCCTGTTTTTTTCGTGATGATGAAACAGCGTGCACTGCGCAAAGGCAATTTGAGACCGAGTGTAGATCCCATTGACATAGACTAACGGAGTGGCAGCGGATATCAGGGCGCAACAGCTTTAGCATCGGAATGTTGTGGAGAGAATCGTTGCAATACGACGCGCCGATGTCGTTGTAGGCGGCCCAGCCTGAGGAAGTGTGAAAACCTCCTCGCTACCCACGATTTATCAGTTCACTGCGAGGGAATTACTGGCAAAGTGAGCTTCGATGGATGCTCTGAATCATGATAAATGACATTGATTGCTGTTACGAATCTTTGAGCAAACGCGATATCTTCCCCGGTATTCAAGTTTCGATCGAAACGAGGAAAGTTGCTGCTGGAGATTTCCAGCCGGAGTCTATGTCCCTTCAGGAAGACATTGCTAGTTGACCACAAATCAACGTTGAATTTGTAGACTTGTCCTGGATTCATCGGGTCCGGTTTCTCCTGAGAATTACGATATCGTGCGCGGACAATTCCCTCCGTCAGGTTCTGGGCGTGCCCGTCCGGACTTACATCTACCACTTTCGCCGTGAAATCGGTATCCACAGCGGACGACTTAGCAAATAGCTCGAGAGCAATTGGACCAGTAATTTCCGTGTTCTGGGTGAACGCTGCAGTTGTGAACACCAAAACATCTTCACGAGCTTCAACGACTCGCTGGTCTCGCGGACCTGGTGCTAAGTGTTCCCCATCACAACACAATGGACCGCCAACAGTAGGAGCCGGATTCGACGGATCATACACATAATGGTCCGAGGCTTCCGCTCGTGGGGGCGTCGTTGACAGCGTGCCATCTCCCCGCAGCGAATTCGCTCCCTTCACGGAATGCAGAAAGTAGTTCGTATTTTGAGCACGCGCTAACGGCCAGTCATCTTCCTCACGCCAATGATTGGTTCCCATCACGAACATCTTCACCGGCTTGCCGGCAAATTCATTCTGGATACCCTTGAAAAGATAGTCGTACCACTTCAAGGTCACAGCATCTTCGTTGTATTCTTCCGCGGCAGCTCCAAAATCAATATCTCCGATTGTCCTTCCTCCTCCGGCGTGGCCTCCAATCACGACCAGAAGATGCTGTCCTCGGCGGGCATCACTTCCGCCGCGGACCTTGATTCCCATGTAGTTCCGTAGTGATCCGCCTTGAAAAATGTCATACCATGCGGCCACGTTAAGGACTGGAACGTTTATGTCTCCATAGTGCTCCTCGATGGAAACCGCCTTCCAATAGTCGTCATAACTGGGGTGCTCGAGCCAGTCGAGATAATAAGGAGCTAACATGGGCGTTGGCGTGGGGGCAGCAGGATCAGGAAAATTAAACAGTGGGTAGCTAGAAAGCGGCAGTTTCCATTCCCCGAATAGAGCATTCGTGTTTTTCTTTATCGAGCGATTGAGAGTGTCTTGGGCCAGCCCCGAAGTCCACGACTGGTTAAACCATTGCTCAAAAGCGCCACCCTGGTACGTCCAGCCATCGTGGTAATTGCTCGCGGTGACTACAGGACAAATACCGGCAAGATGAGGGGGATGCGCAATAGCGGCGAGCATTTGAGTTGCCCCAACATAAGAACCTCCCCACATACCCACCTTGCCATTCGAGTACGGAAGAGCGGCTGCCCACTCCACGGTGTCGTAACCATCATTTGATTCATGCGTGAACGGGTAAAAGTCACCTTCGGAAGTAAATCGTCCGCGGACATCCTGAACGATGACGACGTATCCCGCTGCAGCCGCCTTCAGGCCGAACCCGCCACCATTGCTTTTGTCGTAAGGAGTGCGTTGCAGTAAAACCGGAAATTTGCCTTCTGTCCTCGGTCGGTAAATATCCGCGCGCAGGACGACTCCATCTCGCATCGTCTCGCTTACTCCACGCTCAATCGTTACCTCATAGGATTCGGCTTGTAGCGATGTAGCGAGCAACAAGAGAGCTAAGGCGGGCAAATGCACAACAGTTTTTCTGCGAAGCATGCAGCAAGTCCTCTTCCTGTAACACACATTACGTTATCACTCTTGGTGCAGTTGCTGACGTCCGCAAATAAGCAATCTGCAACACCGTGAGGGGCGAACGTATTTGGAACCAGCCGCGAATTAGCGGTGTTCGAAAAATTTCATTGCTCTTATACAGAATGTCTGACTCTAAGGCGACGTCTTTTTCGGGCCGCGTCGCGTCTCAAGCAACGCAAATTTCCACATTCTTGCGCCGCGAACTTTAAAATCGGCAGGGAGGGCTCTCGTTTGCTTCATTCGGCTCACTTCATGCCGTCCAAAATGGGACCCACAATTTCGACAACAATCCCTGACGTCCGCCGTTACAAATATCCCTCCATGGTGTGAGTTAATCTTGCGATGGCGGCGTCTACAACCAAATTCTTCCCAGGCCGGTGAGCGCTAGAAGTAAAGTGGTCCGTCTATTTTGCTGGACAGTTAGTTTCTGCTGGCAAGCGCCGCCTTCCAGCTTTCATCGCTGTGCTTCTTCAAATAGTTGTTATTCGCCAAAAGCAACTTTGCTTTCATATATCATCCTGTCTGCGGTAAAGGCACGAGCGACACAATGGCGGATTGTACATAGGTAAAGTTTCTTGCGGTGGTTGAGGGATGCATGACTCCGTTCATTTTTCATGCCGAGCAGTTTGTTCCGAAGCCTCGGGAGGAGGTATTTTCTTTCTTTTCGCGAGCGGAAAATCTTCAGCGGCTGACGCCGCCGTGGTTACACTTCCGCATTGTGAGTGTGGACCCGCAGCCGGTCAGGAAGGGCACTTTGATTCGGTATTCGCTGCGCTGGCGAATCTTCCCGATTCGCTGGACGACAGAAATATGCGAGTGGGACCCTCCAAACGGATTTGTGGATTTACAGCTTAAAGGCCCGTACAAGTTGTGGCACCATCAACACCGGTTTATTGGCGAGGCGGGCGGGACACGCATTATTGATGAAGTGCGATACGCATTGCCCTTTGGCATCCTGGGACGGATGGCGCACGTTTTAAAGGTGAAGAAAGACGTGGCAACAATCTTTGCTTATAGAGAAGATATGGTGCGCAAGATGTTTGGAGAGTGACACCTAAGAGCTGCTGGCCAAGCTATAAAAGAGGACTGATGACGAAACAGAAAATTCTGGTTTTGGATGTTGGGGGAACGCACGTAAAGATGTTCGGGACTGGCATGAAGCAGCCGATCGAACTTGTCTCAGGACCAACGCTGACACCGACAAAAATGGTTCGGGGCGTGAAGGAAGCCGTGAAAGGCGAAATGTTTGATGTGGTGTCTATTGGGTATCCGGGGCCGGTTGTCCACGGAAAACCTTTGAAGGAACCACACAATCTGGCGAAGGGGTGGGTGGGATTTAATTTTCGCAAGGCGCTCGGACGTCCGGTAAAAATCATTAATGATGCTGCAATGCAGGCTCTCGGCAGTTACAAAGGGGGCAGACTATTGTTTCTCGGTTTAGGGACGGGGTTGGGGTCAGCAATGATTGCGGATGGCGTGGTGGAACCGATGGAACTGGCGCATCTGCCTTATAAAAACGGTAAGACCTATGAAGATTATTTGGGGATCCGGGGCCTGAAGAGGTTGGGCAGGAAAAAGTGGGAGCGGCATGTGAATCAAGTCGTTTCTTTATTGCGCGATGCCCTGGAACCTGAGGATGTGATGCTCGGGGGTGGGAATGTGAAGAAGCTGAAAAAGCTTCCTGCGGGGACGCGTATGGGAAATAATCGGAATGCGTTTCGGGGTGGGTTTGAGTTGTGGAATGAGCCCAGGGACCAGCGCCGGTTTAGAGGATAGGGATCGTAATGACAAATCGGTGAGATGGGAAATCTATAATGAGGGGTTTCTGATCGGAGGATGACTTGCTTATGGATAAGTTAGGAAATAGAAGTTTTTTGATTTCTGCTCTCTTGCTGGCTTGTGTATTTCAATTGAGCGCTAAAAACGGCGATCAGAGCAAGAAAAGTGCGAAAGCTGCTGGCCCTGCCGCGATGAAGCTGAAGGTCGGAGATATGGCTCCGGACTTCTCTCTGTTAAGTTTCGATGGCAAGGACCTTAAGAAAGTATCGCTGCACGACTATCGCGGAAAGAAGAGCGTGGCGCTGGCGTTTTATGTGTTTGCTTTCACCGGAGGTTGAACGGAGGAGATGAAAGCCTTCCAAAAGAACATTGGTACGCTGGAAGGCACAGACACCCAGGTCCTGGGTGTGAGCATGGATAGTCCTTTCTCGAATTTTGCATTCGCCCAACAAAATGGGATTACGTTTCCGCTGCTAGGTGATTGGGGCGGAGGGGCTACGCGCGCGTACGGCCTTCTGCAAAAGGAAGATGTTGCGGGCGTTTCCATGGATACGGCGAGGCGTGCCACTTTTCTCATAGACCCATCGGGGAAAATCGTCCACGAACAGATTGACGATGAGGCAGTAGACCCAGGGAAAACAGTGCAGGCCTGCGAGAGACGCAAGCACAAAGGATGAATCGGACATCCTAGTTTTTGAAAAATATCACACGTTTCCACGTCGAGCAGGCGTTCAAAGCAGCGGTCGCGGGAGTGATTGCGCTTTATGCGGCTGAATTGCTGAAATTGCCTCAGGCATATTGGGCGCCTATCAGTGCGTTTATTGTCTTGCATTCCGACGTCAAATCTACTTTCCAGGCTTCACTAAACCGACTGGCAGGAACCGCCATTGGCGCGGTGCTCGGGGCCGTTTTCGTCTATCTCCTGGGCAGCCATATTCTCTGGATGGGATTGGCAGTTTTTATCACGGTGGTGATTTGTGCGGGATTGAAGCTCAAGGAGAGTTACCGTCTCGCGTGCGTGACGGTTGCGATTGTTATGTTGATTAAGTCCGCGGGCTCGCCTTGGGCAACTGCGATGTACAGATTTCACTAGAAGTTGCCCTCGGGATCGCGGTGGCGCTGGCAATTTCTACAATATTTCCGAAGAGCCAAGGCGAGTTTTAAGACGATCCGAATCCAAATCGGGCCGGGTACGGCTCTGGACGCGCGCTTTGAGCGATGAATTTAAAACAAAATTGCGCCACGGAGAACGGGGAAACTCCGATTGGCATCAAAGAGTTCGCATGTTGGGGCGATCCACTACCGTAGCGACATTCTTTTTTACGTTAGCCATGGTGTTTCTGCCAGCGCCAGCCACCGCTGACGACTGGAACAAGCAGACCACCGTCAGCTTTAATCGCGAAGTGGAAATTCCTGGCAGTAAAGTTTTGCCGCCGGGCAAATACGTCTTCAAGTTGCTCGATGCGGGAGCACATCAAACAATCGTTCAGGTCTTCAGCGAGGACCAACGACATATTTACGCGACCATCGAAGCAATCGTCAAATATCGTTCGGAACCTTCGGACAAGACCGTGATGACATTCGCGCCCCGTTCGGCAGCGTCGCCGGCGGCGATCAGAGCGTGGTTTTATCCGGGATCGAATAAGGGATTGGAGTTTGTATATCCGAAACAGCGGGAGGTGAAGGTTGCAAAATTGCCACCAACGGCACCGTCCTCGAAACCCCTAGCGTTGGCAGACAAGGCTGGCAAGGGAGCTCATGCTGGTCACAAATCCCATCGGATGCTTGCTAAGAAAGCTCCAAATAAGATTGGCCCTCCAGCGGCGAGTTCGGTTGCGGATATTCCAGAAAAGACAACGTCGCCAACTGAAATCACGGTGTGGGGCCCTTCGACCAAAACACCTTTGGGCTTGAATAATGTGGCTCAAGGGCAGCCGCCCGAATCTGTGGCAGTTCCGAAAGATCCCAGCCCCTCCCCGGAGAAACAGGATAGCGCTCGTGAGCACTATGCGACGAACATCATCATCGGATTCGGGGTTTTGGGAATAATTCTCTTAACTTTTTTGGGGTGGCTCTTCAAACCAGCTTTCTTACGGACAGCTGCGGGCGCTCAAGTAGTGTCCGCATCCCCGAAGCCGCCGAACCGAGTAGAAGATATCGGATCGAAAGCGGCCTGACGATTCTACTTGTTGGCAAGAGCAATCTCTAAGACTTGGCTGGCAAGCCCTGAAGCATCCACTCCATCCATGTTGATGAGAACCACGACCCCCGCGTGCTGATCGGGGGCGATTTGGATGGAGGTGCTGGTTCCCTGCTGGCCACCGGCGTGTCCGACTTTTTGGAGTGCGGCGTCTTTACCAATAAACCAGCCTAACCCGTACTCGTCGCGCGAGCCGTCAGCAAGCGTTTGGGGAGTCCACATAGCATCTCGGGTGGCGCGCTGAACGAGTTTGTCATTCAAAATCGCGACTTCGAAGCGCGCCATATCATCCGCCGACGATAACCATCCGCCCCCAGGAACTTTGTAGCTGGGATCGAGAAAATCTGCGTTTGCTACTGCTCCGGACTTGTCCTTTTTATAAAAACGCGTTCTATAAGGGATGATGGCGTTGTGATCGTCCACGAACGTGTGCTTCATCGCTGCAGGAACGAGAACGTTTTCGCGGACGAAGTCCGTATATTTTTCGCCTGATGCCCCTTCTACGACACAGCCCGCGAGGGTAAAGCCCTGGGTCGAGTAGTGGAATTTAGTGCCCGGCTTTTCGATCAGCGGGTCGTTCTTGAAGAAATCCAGCCCAGCTTGAATCGGATCGTCAAAGTGCCTCGCGTTACCGACCTCGCGATCATCCTGCGAGTCTGAGCGGTAATGTCGAATGCCGGCCAGGTGTCCTAGTACTTCACGCGTTGTGATCGTCCATTCTTTCTTTGGAAAAGCTGGGCAGTACTTCTGTACGGGCGCATTCAGGTCTAACTTCCCTCTTTGCCAAAGCTGCATGGCGGCAGTAGCGGTGATTGGTTTCGATATGGACGCGAGGCGGAATAACGTGTGGGATGTGACCGGGACGAAGTTCTCAATATCCGACAGCCCGAATCCTTCGGACCAGGCGAGCTCTCCATTTTCTACGACTGCAACAGCCACTCCGGGGATGCTGTTCGCGGACATGAATTTAGATATAGCAGCCTCGATTTGTGAGCGTTTCTCGGCGGGGAGTTTGGAGTCGTTCGCATCCAGTAGGGGTGAGGATAAGATGATAAAGAGCAGGGCTAGGCATACGGGTTTTTTACGTGGGTTTTTCGGGTACATGGCTTTGTATGATACCCCTGCGGACGGCATTTCATGATGGCTGCATTTATGCCATCGGGATCCTTCTTTGTCGGCGCCGGGTGGCACGCGGTTCTGCCGTCCTCAGGATGAGTTTGGAGAAGGCCGACTGCCTGTAACAAATCCGTCTCAATTAAAAGATACTGAGCATGTCGATTACGGTTCGCGTCGTTCGACGCATGAGTAGGCAGCCGAAAACATCCGGCAGTCCAATTACAATCCGAAATCAAAAGGAGAAATAACAATGCGATGCATGGTGATAGTTAAGGCGAATAAGGAATCGGAAGCAGGCATTCTGCCCAGCACGGAAATCCTTGCCGCGATGGGCAAGTACAACGAAGAATTGGTGAAGGCAGGAGTGATGCTGGCGGGAGAAGGCCTGCAAGCAAGCTCCAAAGGTAAGCGTGTGAAGTTCTCGGGAGCGAAGCCACTGGTTACTGACGGGCCATTCACCGAAACCAAAGAATTACTCGCCGGATTCTGGCTGTGGCAGGTAAGGTCCATGGAAGAGGCGGTTGAATGGTTGAAGCGCGCTCCATTCGGTGGCGGGACAGAGATTGAAATTCGGCCGGTGTTCGAAGCGGAAGATTTCGGCGCTCAGTTGACTCCCGAATTGAGAGAGCGGGAAGAGCGCTTGCGCAAGCGGATCAGCAGCGAAAAGGCGTCCTGACACGTTTGATCGAAAATAAAATATCCGATGTCGATTTTGCGCCAGCTCGTTCGACGTATAGATAGAGCCTAGATCAAGCTGGTCTCAAGTGTCAGACCTCGGCTCACACATAACACCATTAAGGAGAGATAGACGATGCGATTCATGATGATAGTTAAGCATTCTGAGAAGCAGGGCCCTCCGCCCAAGCAATTGATGGATGCCATAGCGAAGATCAGCGAGGAAGCAGCGCAATCCGGGACCATGCTCGGCAACGGGGGACTCGGCCCAACCGCGCAGGGCGCCCGCGTAAGGCTTTCGGGGGGACAGGTGACCGTGATTGACGGGCCGTTCACCGAAGCCAAGGAAGTGATTGGCGGCTATGCGCAGTTTGAGTTGCCATCGAAAGAAGTAGCCATTGAATCGGCCGTCCGCTTCATGGAACTTCATAAGAAACATTGGCCGGGCTGGGAGGGCGAGACTGAGGTTCGTCCAATGATGAGACCGGAAGACTGCGCTCCCACCGCGTAGGGAGGTTGCGAGAAAGTCCGAGCAAAGCGCCACTCCCATCCGAAGCCGCTTTTGTGGACTTTTTTCGGAATAGGCGACGGAGTGGCGGCGGGCCTTGCGCTGGCAGATTAAAAATGTTGTGATCGGTAGCTGTGGACGCTACCGATACTCATCGCGCGATTGATGCAGTCTGGAAGATTGAATCGCCCAGGCTCATCGCAGCGCTAGCTCGCATCGTGAGCGACATAGGTCTTGCCGAAGACCTCGCGCATGACGCTCTCGTCGCCGCGCTCCAGCAATGGCCAGAGTCGGGCGTGCCGGACAACCCGGGCGCCTGGCTGATGGCCGCGGCCAAACATCGCGCGATTGATCTTTTCCGTCGGAACGCGCTGCTCGACCGCAAACATCAGGAACTCGGTCGCGAGTTCGAACGGAAAGAGATGACCGTCCCAGATTTTGAAGCGGCTCTCGACGACGATGTTGGCGACGATCTACTACGTCTCGTCTTCACGGCTTGCCATCCAGTGCTATCCACCGAGGCTCAGGTTGCGTTGACACTCCGCTTGCTGGGAGGCCTCACGACCGACGAAATCGCAAGGGCTTTTCTAGTTCCGGAGGCGACCGTCGCCCAGCGTATCGTACGATCCAAGCGCACGCTCGCCGAAAAACATGTGCCCTTCGAGGTCCCTCGAGGGAGGGATCTGACCCCTCGTTTGTCATCTGTATTAGCGGTCGTCTATCTGATTTTCAACGAGGGCTACTCGGCAACCGCCGGCGACGATTGGATGCGACCTGCCCTCTGCGAAGAAGCACTGCGGCTCGGACGCATCCTCGCCGGCCTGGCACCGAAAGAGCCGGAAGTACACGGACTGGTTGCCCTGATGGAAATCCAGGCGTCGCGTTCGCGTGCGCGCGTGAACGCCAGTGGTGAACCAATTTTGCTCCTGGATCAAAATCGCACTCTCTGGGACCAGCTCCTTATTCGCCGTGGTTTGGCGGCACTTGAACTGGCGGAGAAACTTCTTGCGGAGAAGGTCCATCAAAAAAAGCAAGGGGGAAGACGAGGACCCTATGCATTGCAAGCGGCGATTGCTGCTTGTCACGCACGCGCTATCAACTCTGAAGAAACAGACTGGAGGCGAATCGTGGCGCTCTACGAAATGTTAGGTGAGGTGCTGCCATCTCCGGTCGTAGAACTGAACCGTGCGGTAGCGGTTGGGATGGCATCGGGCCCGGGGGCGGGGTTGGAACTGGTGAACAAACTTTCTTCGGAGCCCGCGCTTCGAAACTATCACCTCTTGCCGAGTGTTCGCGCCGATTTCCTTTTCAAACTCGGCCGCATTGACGAAGCGCGGGGAGAATTCGAGCATGCGGCATCCCTCACTGACAATGTTCGCGAACGCGTGTTGCTGCTAAATCGCGCCAGCGCGTGCGGCGGCCCATCGAGT
>JALYIM010000042.1 GCA_030775785.1 Acidobacteriota bacterium | reverse complement strand
CCAATACCGTCTGGCGCTCGCCGGTAGTTCGGTGGACGGAGAAGCCCATCGCCACCAGGTGCTCGATCACCTGCTGGATCTGCTCCTGAGTCGCCGTCTCTTGCATTGCAACGATCATTGAAGCTCTTGGCTCTTAGCGCTTGGCTTTTACTTAAAAATTAGTCATTCACATCCGAATCCAGCTCTGTGTCGCCGGATCTTTCGATTGCTTCCACTTTTTGCGGAGCGATTTCCTCGCGTTGAATCTGCCGCATAACATCCATGATGCGTTCGTAAATCCGAAGCAGGTCTTTGTCGGCTAGCGGACCTGGGTTTACTTTCGTAGCTTTCGAAAACACTGCACGCTCACGGTCAGGCTCGTAGATTGGCATTCGAGCATCGCGCTTTAATTTGCCAATCTCGTGCGCCGCTTGCGCTCGCTGACTTAAGAGTTCGACCAGCTTGCGGTCAATCTCATCAATCTTCTGACGCCAACCAGAAATGTCCATAGGTCAAGATGAATTAGCTCGCCGAAACTAAGCTGGCCTGCGTCCTGGCGCCAATAATTGTGTTATGAATTGTGCCACAGCTTTCGCTTCCTTGCCGGGATTACGCTCGATAGTTTGCACAATCGCGCTCCCCACCACTCCAGCGTCTGCGTAATGTCCGACGGCCGCAAACTGCTCGGCGGTCGAAATGCCGAAGCCGACTGCGATCGGCAGCTTCGTCTTTTTACGCAATCGTCGAACCAGATCTTGCGCGTCTTCAGGTAATTGCTTTTGTGCCCCCGTCACGCCGGTACGGGAAACAGCATAAACGAAGCCAGTGGACGCATCCGCAATCTGCTTGAGCCGCTGGTCGGTACTGGTAGGGGCTGCCAGAAAGATTGTCTCCAACTTTCGCGAACGCATCTCTTTGAGGTATCCATCCGCTTCTTCCATAGGGAGATCAGTGATCAGTGCTCCGTCCACTCCAGCATCTTCTGCCGCGGCACTGAACTGCGACATGCCCATACGCAGCACGGGATTTAGATACGAAAAAATAACCAAGCCGGCCTCGGATTTCTGGCGGACTTCTTTCGCAAGCCGAAGGACATCTTCCAAGGTCGTCCCCTTGCGCAGCGATCTTTCACTGGCACGCTGGATCACGGGCCCGTCCGCGACCGGATCGCTGAACGGTACGCCCAGTTCGATGACGTCCGCTCCAGCGGCAATCGCCGCCAGAACGACTTCTCGCGTCGTATGTAGATCAGGATCCCCGCAAGTAACGTAAGCTACCAGCGCCGGATGTTTATGGAATGAAAATGGCATTGAGGTTTTGATTTAGCACAAGCTTTTTCGGATGATCGAAGAAGCAGTTCCGAGTTCTTCACTCGACCTTCAGCTTCTCAGTCAGAATGCCCATGTCTTTGTCTCCGCGTCCGGAAACGTTCACAATGACGACATCGGATTTCTTCATCCTGGGCACCCGCTTAATCGCTTCCGCAACCGCGTGCGCCGACTCCAATGCAGGGATTATTCCTTCCGTGCGCGCAAGAATGGTGCAAGCTTCGAGAGCTTCGGCATCCGAGGCAGGAACGTACTCGGCCCGGCCAGAATCTTTTAGCCACGCATGCTCGGGTCCGATGGATGGGTAATCCAATCCCGCAGAAACTGAGTGAGTGTTAGCAATCTGCCCCGCGGAGTCCTGCAGCACGTAAGAATATGTGCCCTGCAATACACCGGGAGACCCTCCACGAAAGCGAGCTGCGTGGGAACCAAGTTCTTCGCCACGCCCTCCTGCTTCGACTCCTATAAGTTGAACTTTTTTGTCCTTGATAAATTCGTAAAACACACCAATGGCATTGGATCCGCCGCCGACGCACGCGATGATGGCGGTAGGCAACTTGCCCTCAGCTTTCAAAATCTGTGCGCGCGCCTCGCGTCCAATTACTTTATGAAAGTCGCGCACCATTGTGGGGTATGGATGCGCTCCCAACACGCTCCCAAGTAGATAATGCGTGGTTCGGACGTTCGTAACCCAATCCCGCATCGCCTCATTGATGGCGTCTTTCAAAGTCTGCGAGCCCGAGCTGACACCCCTGACTTCGGCTCCCAACAGCCGCATGCGAAAAACGTTTAGCGCCTGACGACGCATGTCTTCGTTGCCCATGTAGACTACGCATTCGAATCCAAAAAGCGCACATACAGTGGCCGAAGCAACGCCGTGCTGGCCCGCGCCGGTCTCGGCGATGATGCGTTTCTTCCCCATGCGTTGCGCGAGCAGGGCCTGTCCTAGACAATTATTGATTTTGTGTGCGCCGGTGTGAAGCAAGTCTTCGCGCTTGAGATAGATTCTTGCTCCGCCCAGCTTCTTTGTAAGACGGGCCGCAAAAAACAGCGGCGTTGGACGCCCTGCATAGTTACGCAACAAGTCGGCTAGCTCGCGTTGAAAGCCCCGGTCCCGCTTCGCCTTTTCGTACTCCCGCTCTAGTTCTTCCAGTGCGGCTATCAGCGTTTCAGGAACGTATCGTCCACCGTAGGCGCCAAAGCGTCCGAGCACGGCGCTTGCGGGTGATTTCCTGTTCGGCCCGAGTCTCTTGGTATGTAAGGTTGCAGTTGCCATCTTTTAAGTCTCTACCCGTGTTACGTAACTTGCTCCGTCATCCGCACAGCCTGGACAAAGGCCCTCACTTTTGCCGGATCTTTTTTCCCTGGGGCCGCCTCAACTCCGGAGACGACGTCTACACCCCAGGGTTTAAGTATACGGATTGCGTTGCCCACGTTGTCAGGCCTTAGGCCGCCGGAGACCACAACCTTTGCATTCTTACTTAAGGCTGCCAGGAAGGGGGCTTCCTGCTGCCAGTCGAACACTCTTCCAGTGCCTCCCGGTTGTTTTGCTGTGCCCGAATCTAAAAAGATCGCGTCCAATACCATCCCCTTGCTGACTTCTGCCTGACAAACCTCGGAAAAACTGCTAACTCGAGCCGCAGGCACAGCCAGGTATAACTTTTTCCCTCGCGATGAAGTGATATGAGCTAATTTCGTGAGAGATGACGGCTTGATTTCTCCGCGAAGGCCCATGTGCACTTGCAAAGCTGCCACTCCAGTGAAGGCCGCAATCTCGACCCATTCTTGAAGGGAGCCAGTCCCTTCCACAAATACCCCTACGGTCTCGGCATTTCCGGGCAGTTTTGAAACGATTTCACGCGCCGCCTCCGGAGAGATATTTCTCGGACTGTCCGCATAAAAAATGAAGCCCAGAGCAGATGCTCCGGCTTCGATCGCCGTAATTGCATCGTCGGTATTTGTGTTCCCGCAAATTTTTATCCACGTCATAGAAATTTTTAAAGGGCCAATTATCGTAGAAAAAAAAGCAGCTAATTTGAAATAACCGTCCCCGCCTCGGCGATGAGCGCCTGCAATGCTTCTGCCGGCGATTTAGCTTTCATGAGTGCTTCGCCGATGAGAAACGCTTGATAACCGGCGGCACGTAACTTCGCAATGTCAGCTCCGGAATGAATACCGCTTTCGGCCACCCGCACTACATTGTTCGGAATGCCGTGTACTAAGCGAAACGCTGTGTCCATATCCACTACGAAAGTACGCAGATCGCGACTGTTGACTCCGATCAGATCGCAGCCCGCGCCCATTGCCCGTTGCAGCTCAGATTCATCGTGAACTTCGCAGAGCACATCGAGCTGGAACTCGCAGGCCTTCTGGGTCAACAGCTTCAGCTCGGCATCTGATAAGGCAGCCGCAATCAGCAAGATTGCATCCGCGCAACTGGCGCGAGCTTCCAACACTTGAAATTCATCCACGATAAAATCCTTACGCAAGCAGGGGAGGCGCGCACTTTCCGACGCGAGGTGTAAATTCGCCAGCGATCCCTGAAAGAATTCCTCGTCGGTCAGCACTGAAAGTGCAGCGGCCCCAGCTTTTTCCAATTCGCGCGCCAGACTCTTTGCGTCGAAATCCACCCGGATCACTCCGCGCGAAGGCGAAGCTTTCTTCAGCTCCGTAATTACTGCTGTCCCAATCGCGCTCTTTTCGACCAGAGCTCGACGAAACCCTCGAGGAACGTGGTTCTCTGCCTGCCGCTCCAGCTGCGACCGAGAAGCTTCCGCCTTACACCGTGCGATTCTCTTGCGCGTGGACGCAACAATCTGATCGAGGCTAACGAGCATGGGAATCGCTAATTATACGGGTAACGCTGAACAGGGTTGAGCTAAGAGAATAGTAGCTGGCTGCGGATCATTCATTGCCGACCGAAGCGGAAAACACGGGACTTCACATCCGGCCAAAATTCGAGGAAGGCATTGCTTCCCATGCGGCCAACAAATCCCCACAGCGTTCGGGTAATTGCGTTTTTAGTCTTTGCCTCGCTGTCGGGCCGCCAGGTATTGGAGAGGAAGTTGTTGCCAGCAGTGGCAACGTAGCGCGCATGAGCGGGCGCAAAACGCCCGTCTTGACGAGGCGCGGTGAAAGCAGTCAACAATACGTTTCGGACCCGGCCCTTGAACTTAACATCAGGCACGCGGAAGTATCGAGGATCTTCTCCCCACAATGATCCGAGAGCGGCTTCCATTGAGTTTCCAGTGGAGACTCCAGTGAGCCGCATGCCGTAGCGCTTGCCGAATCCTTCCCAATGGGGACCGTATTCATGTGGAGCATCTCGCGCGGTCCCGAAACCAGCTGCGAAGAGTCCGCCCGCCAGCGATTTGGTTCCCATCGTGCTGTTTGCAAACCACGCCACGCGCTGACTTGCTGTAATCGGTGAGTAGGAGCGAAGTGCTGGTGCTTCCTGTCCATCTGCCTTAAGCGTTATCGCAAACAAAATGACTACGAATGAATGTTTGTACGCCGACACTCACACATTCTCACATATGAGAGCAGCTGACGGCGGAAATCGTCAGTAAACGTTGATGGTCAACTGGTTGATGGCAGCTATGTCGGCCCCAATATTCTTACCGCTGGGAGATTTGGCTCTGTACGGGCTCGCGGACGTCAATTGATAATTTCCCCCGATGCCGTTGTTGTAGTTTACGAATCCGACCGCAGTCACGGTGCTTGGAAAGTAGTTTCCACTCGGCCACGCTGCGGGGGGGTAAATTGCGCTAGGTGCGAACACGACGTTTCCGCTGAAAAAATATGGACTGAAACAGGCGTTGAAGGTAGTCAGCGGCACATCCGCCGCGGCACAATTGGTAGTGCCGCCGCTGGACCATATGGGGTAAGGTCCAGCGTTAAAAATGCTGTTAGTTACGGTCAGGTGCGGGATTTTAGGAGCGCCTGCCCGATTTCCAATGATCAGCATCGTTTTGGGAGCGAAAGCCGTTACGTGATCTATCGAGACATTGTTAAGCAGCGGAGCTCCGGTTGCTGACGTGATCTGAGCAAATAGACTAGGGCCCAAATATTTGGCACCGTTGATATCGTCCACCACCACATCGTGAATACTGTACCGTTCACCAGCCAGAGCGCCAATATACCCAGCACCGTTATAGCCAACGACGGGGTTCGCAATTTGAAAACCAGCTGCAACGTGACTGATAGTGTTGTATCGAATCGTAACGTCAGTGACCTGGCACATTGGACAGACGTTGACCATTAGTTTCCTCGAAAACTGGTTTTGCGGGGTAAGAAGGACGGCGAACCCAACCTGGGAGAATCCCCCCCAGGTATTTTCTAAGATGTTGCCTTCAAAAAGTACGCGTTGTGCATTTTTGAGCTCAAAGAGATTCTTGACGACGAACGGATTTCCGCTCGCACCGCCCACAAAGTTCGGCTGCCCGGGCTTCCACGACAAAGGCTTGAAGAGGTGATTTCTCCGAATTTCGATGTCGGCGGGGGAGAGCGCAGAAGACCCGCCGCCGAACATGATGTTTTCTGTCGAAGCTTCGAGAAAGTTATTAACGATTTTATAGGTGCTGCTTGGTACAGTGCCGATGCCCCCCGCGATTGCCTGCGCGTCGGAGCAGGATCCGGTGAGCGCGGTGCAATGAAAATCGGTGAAGAATGAATCAACAATCGCGACGTTGGATAACCCGGAAAGCAGCACTCCACGCTCGGTGTCATCCTTAGCGTTGCCATGCAGCCACATCCGATCGAACACGATGTAGCTGGCGGCTCCCCCGGTGGGAACAAAGGCCAGATCGTAGATACCGGTACCGCCTAGCTGGCGCGTCACTTCTAGACCAATGAGGCGGTAATGATTTGCGCCCGGCGCGAAGACAATCGGTCCGGAGCCTAAATTATTTCCGGTCACCAGCTTCACCATTACGTTGGCGGTGGAGGTGCAATTGAAAGCCGGTCGGCCAGGAAGGGAGCCGACACCTGCATAGCAGGGCTTGACGCGGGTTCCTTCAGGCGGCAGACTTGTGTCCGGTGCGCTTGTCCTAACAATGATCCAGTGCGCGTTATCGCACTTTTTTGCCGGAAAGGTGTAATAGCCGGTGAAAGTGGCTCCCGCCTGAATTCGGATCGTATCTCCGCAGCTCGCCTGATTGAGCGCAGCCTGGATATTGCCGCCAGCCGGCACTGACAACGTCTTCCCCGGGGCTGGCGTGTTCGCCAGCGAACTCTGAATATAGACGCGTGGCAATTCGGCGGGACCATCGAACGTGCCGGCATGCAATGAGATGCTCATGGCTAGAAGCGCGCTGATGATCGCCATAATCGTGCCTGCTCGATCCGTATTAATAAGTGAGAACTTTTGGCTGCTGCGAATCTTTGAGTTCATGGGACGTCTCCTTACCGCGTGACCGAGAGGCTTCCCAAAAAGTTTCGGGCAGAGATCTCCCTTCACCGGCGGACCTGCTTTAAGTGCAAGACCTTAGTTTTTTATTTTGTTTTTCAGCGGATGCACAAGCAGCGGAAGCAGTACTTCCCGCCGCGTCTCCAGTTTCTTAAATGACGCAGTGGCGTGAAAATTACTTTGTTTTTGGAGTGTACGAAGTCGCACGTTCAGCCGCAAGCAAAATGGCTGAGGATTTCCACTCGAAAGTGCATCGCGGAACTCCGCAAGTTTAGTTCCCCTGTTTCGGCAGATTCTGGCGGATCAAATCCTCCACGTCGCCAATCTTGTCTCCAAGAAGGTTCATCTTGTGCGCCAGACCTTGAATTTCAGAGGCCGCGCGACGATTGACGTCGTAGTCAAGTTCTCCGCGCAAGCGATCTTTGGTATCTTGTCGGTTCTGGCTCATCATAATGACAGGCGCTTGAATTGCCGCCAGCATAGACAAGAATAAGTTAAGCAGAATAAACGGATAAGGGTCCCAAGCCGATCCGCGCAGGGCGGTATTCAAACTCGTGTAGGCCACAAGAACTACACCGAACGTGATAATAAACGTCCAGGAGCCGCCGAAGCGAGCGACTACATCCGCAATGCGCTCGCCAAAAGTTGCATCTTTCTCAATCAATTCGTTCGGATTCCGGTTTGCACGAACGCGCACAAGCTGCTGCGAGGCATGAAACTGACGTCCGAGGGCGGACAGCATGGGCATCGCCGCCATGGGCTTCCGCTGCAGCAGCACGGCAATGTCGTCACGATCCACTTCGAGACACTCGGTTTCTTCGAGAGCAACGGCTGAGGTTTGATGAGGTGTCTCCTCAAGCATGGATGCGAAGCCAAAGAACTGTCCATGCTGAGGCTCATCCACCACAACCTCCTGGTGATCTTCATCCACGGTCGTGATCCGTACCGTGCCGCTCACCATCACATATGCCTGACCACCCGGATCGCCAATCTTGTAGATGCGCTGTCGGGCGGCATACTTCTTGAGCTCGACTTGTCCCGCCAGAACGGCGGTCTCCTCCTCGTCCAATAAGGCGAAGAGCGGAACGTGCCTTAGCGCTTCGGGATTACATGCCATGCATCACCTCGAATTTTTCCGGCGATTGCTGCCATTACTGGAAGCATTTTATAGGCAGTTGAAATTCTGCTTGCGATTTAAATCGGGGCTCTTTGTGAGCAGAACGCAAGGAGCTTTGGTATGGAATTCCGTGGCGTGGGATTATTGCCGGTATCTGGGTTCTGTTCTGCGTCGAACGGAAGTCATTTTCAAAAACTAAAGGTACCGCGCCACCTTATCTACGTTGTCTTTCTAAATACCTGTCGAGTTTGATCTGTATTGTGGGAATGCCGACGAGCTATTGTACTGGGACGGTCATGAGCACAAACGCGAACCTTCCCGATGCCAAGCAGATTTTTGACGCAGCAATGGTGGTTTTAAAGTCAGACAAAGATTCCCGCACTTTTATGCCAGCGGATCGAGTTCTGCAACGCCGGCGAGCGATTCGCACCCGTGCCGAGGGTGAGGAGTTGCAAAGAAAGCGCACTCTGGCCGATGCTGCCACTGCCCTTGCCGCCTTTGGCAGAGGTAGATTCTTCCCTCGAAATTTTTCAGGACGCATTCCTACCTAATAGGTAAGTATCCGCCGCGAAACCTTAGGCCCATCTGCACTAATAACTGTATAGACAGTTAGGGGCTAAAATAAGAATCTATGCTTTAACTTCAAACCTCCGAACTGACAAAAACTGCCAGACTTCCCGAAGTAACAGAATTATTCCGATCCTGAGGTGAGCCCCATGAGCCGCAGAAGTGCCGCAGTAAAGTTTGCCCTGCTTTTTATTTGCACAATTTGCCTAACCGTTCTTGCCCAAGCACAATACCGAGCCTCACTGCGTGGAACTGTAGCCGATACTCAGGGCGCGGTAATTTCCGGCGCCACGGTCACGCTGGTAAATACCGACACCAACAACACCATGGTGACGACTTCCGACGATAACGGGATTTACCAGTTCAATGGGCTAGCGCCGGCCCCCTATAAGCTAAGTGCGGAGCATGAAGGTTTCAAAAAGCAAGAGCTCGAGCACGTGCAGATCATTCCCGAGCAGCTCAACTCACTCGACCTGCAAATGGGCGTGGGCGGCACCTCGGAGACCATCACGGTTTCAGACACTACCCAGACGCTTGATACCGAGACGGCCACGCTCAGCGGCACGATAAACAGCAACCAGATTCAACACATGCCATCGTTCAATCGGGACATCTTCCAGTTGGCGCAGTTGGCGCCGGGAGTTTTTGCAGATGGCGCGCAGCAAGGTGGTGGTGGCTCTAATACGACACCCGGCAACCAGGGGCCTGGCGGGTCGGGGGGCAGTGGCGGCATTTTCGCGACCGAAAACGGTCCGCAGGTTCAGAGCGCGGGCGGCCAATACGAAAACAATGGCATCACCATAGATGGAATCAGCACGGTGAGCGCGGTATGGGGTGGTACCTCCATCATCACGCCGAGCGAAGACTCTGTGGAGAACATGAAGGTCGTTTCCAATAGCTACGACGCAGAGAATGGCCGCTTCAGCGGCGCGCAAATCCAAGTGACCTCCAAGAGCGGCACAAATAATTTGCACGGTAGTGCCTTCTTCAAGGCCTCCCGACCGGGACTCAATGCTTATCAGCGGTGGAACGGCGTAGGGTCGAATAATCCGGGCACGCCCAAGGAGCGCGGCCTCAACCGAGACAACAACCAGTTCAATCAGTATGGTGGCAGCCTGGGTGGACCAATTTGGAAAAACAGGGTGTTCGCCTTCTTCAGTTATGAGACCAGTCCATCTTTCGCTTCCACGACCGCGCAAGGCTGGTACGAAACTTCACAATTTGATTCCTCCGCCGCCACGCCGGGAAGTATCGCCGCGAAGTATCTTTCCTTCCCTGGAAACGCGGTTTCAGCAAACGCGATTATTCCCCGCACATGCGCATCTGTTGGGTTGACGGAAGGAGGCAACTGCAACACTGTCTCGGGAGGGTTGGACGTCGGCTCCCCCTTAACAACCGGATTGGGCCATCAAGATCTGACTTACGGTGGCAGCCCGAGTACGCCGGGGGTCGGCGGAGGGCTGGACGGAATTCCAGACATCGCTTTCTTCAATTCCGTAAATCCTACGAATACCTCGCAGAAGCAATATAACGGCCGTCTCGATGCCGATATTACACATAAAGACAGGCTAAGCTTTACTATCTACTATGTACCGCTAACGACCACGAATTTCCAGGGCCCGGTTCGTCGGGAAAACTTCTGGCACCACTCGCAGATCAATGAAGCGTCTTCGATCATATGGAACCATACGTTCTCACCTTCACTGCTGAACCAGGCGCGCGCGAACGTGGCGGGGTGGCGATGGAATGAAGTATCCAGCAATCCGCAAGCACCATTTGGATTACCGCAAGATAATATTGACGCCATCGGCAACTCGGCCGGAACGAGCCCGGCCACTCCTCAGGCCTTCGGACCTCCGGGGCCGAGCAACCTAGATCAGTGGACCTACTCTTACAACGACGTGCTTACGAAGATAGCTGGCCGAAACAGCATCAAGGTTGGTGGCGAATTCACCCGCTTGTTCTATTTGAATAACCCTGTCTATGTGGCGCGTCCAAACTACAATTTTCACAACTTGTGGGATTTTGCGAACGATGCCGCCTATGCAGAGGGAGGACAGTTTGATTCCAAGACGGGTATCCCGTTTGCTAACCGTCAGGATGATCGTGTAAATCTTGCCGGTGTGTTTGTGCAGGATGACATAAAGCTTCGTCCGAACCTGACCATCAATCTGGGATTGCGCTGGTCCTACTTCGGCTCCCTCTACAACAAGCAAAATAATCAGGACGTATTTCTATTTGGATCGGGAGCTGGTCTGCTTACGAATGCCCGCATCCGAGTAGGCGGAGACCTCTACACTCCGCAAAAGAATAATTTCGGGCCTGCGGTGGGATTCGCGTGGTCACCGTTGAGATTCGACAGTAAGATCGTCTTTCGCGGGGGATTTGGCCTAGGTTACAACCAAAACGAGATTGCCATTACCGCAAACGGAAGCGGCAACCCGCCCAATGCCGTGCCCGCAAATTTCGTTTGCCAATTCCCAACCTTCGCAGCTAACCCTACCTGTGCTGGTACTGGAATTCTCTATCAGACCGCTAACAGCGTTAATTCTCTTTTTGGATACGCACCCAACCCGGCTGCGATCACAACCTTCGGGCCCAACAATCTACCCACTACGGGATCAATCCGTGTAGGAGCGTTTCCATCGAGTCCAAAGTCAATAGCGAATTATCACTATTCTCTCGATATGCAAGACCAGTTGCCATACAACATGGTCTTCACGCTCGGCTATCAAGGAAACCAGACCAGGCATCTGCTGGTGCACAACAACTACAACACGGTCGGAGCCGCATATGGTGTACCGTTGAATCCAGTCGTTCAAACGGTAGACTTCTGGGGGAACAACGGGTCGTCGAATTACAACGCGATGATCGCGACCCTCACTCACAATTTCTCGCACACGTTCCAGGCAACCGCCCAATACACCTGGGCTAGGTCCATGGATGAAAATTCTGGACCGTATTACGAGGATCCTTACCCATTTAGTACGCAAGCAGCGTACGGCCGGTCCAACTATGACGTCCGGAATGCGTTCAAGCTCTTCGGGTTGTGGCAGCCGGTAATCTTCCGCGGTGCCCACAACTGGGCTGAAAAGGTTATAGGTGGCTGGTCTGTGAGCGGAATTTGGAACCTACATTCAGGGTTTCCCTTTGATCCGTTCTACAACGCCAGCACCAATCTCTATTTTCAAGGAAGCGGATATGGTGCTCTTCGCCCCGCAGGGGTGTCATCGGGTTTCGGCACCAGCACCGCCAACAGCGCATTCCAGCAGAGCACTAACCCTAATTACGGCGGCGATGGAACCCAATTTTTCGCCGGACCAACCTTCGTTCCCGGACCGAACTTTCCCGCAGGTGCGGGAGGCGTAAGGCCTGGAATTCATCGCAACAGCCTGACTGGGCCAGGTTACAGCGATGTTGATCTCACGCTGAGCAAGGGCTTCGGTCTTCCGAATACGCGAGTATTGGGAGAGAATGCGAAGTTTGAAATTCGCGCTGACATGTACAACGTCTTCAATAAGCTGAATATTAAAGTGGATTCAATTGATGGGAATCTGGGCTCAGTGCAGCCGGATGGCACAACTAGCCCGAACGCACACTTCGGCGTCGCGGGAGCAGCGTTGGGCAGCCGCACCATCCAATTGCAGGCACGCTTCAGCTTCTAACTTGGCTACTGAGGCGCACTGTATTTCCAGTGCGCCTTATTTTTTCGCCGTTGTTCAACTTGCTCACCAGTTCGTTAGCCCAGCTCATCTGGGCATTGATAAACTCCATGCGCCGACGAAGGTTGTCTTCCTCCCTCCTTTTGTTAATGCTGCTGTGCTTGGGTCGTGGCCGCCACTCGGAAGCCCAAGTTGTGCCCAAAAATACAGTTGTCATTGATGCAAACGCTCCAGCAACCCCATTCCCGCATTTCTGGGAGAAAACATTTGGCGCGGGCCGTGCGATTCTGGCGCTTCGAGACAGTTACCGCAGCGATCTTCGTGAAGTGAAGAAGGCGACCGGGTTTCAATACGTCCGCTTTCACGCGATCTTCCATGATGAAGTTGGAGTTTACGATGAGGATAAAGAGGGCCATCCGATTTACAACTTTTCCTACGTAGACCAGATTTATGACGGCTTATTAAAAAATGGAGTTCGACCGTTCGTCGAAATAAGTTTCATGCCCAAGAAACTTGCGGCAAGGCAGGACGTTCATGCTTTCTGGTACAGACAGATCGTTGCCCCGCCCAAGGATTACGCGAAGTGGGACGATCTGATTCGTCATTTTGCCCAGCACCTAATGGACCGATACGGCATTGACGAACTCTCAAAGTGGTACTTCGAAGTTTGGAATGAGCCGAACATAGATTTTTGGACGGGCGATCCCAAACAAGAAACTTACTTCGAGCTTTACGATCACACCGCTCGAGCGTTGAAGGGCGTCAATACACGGCTGAGGGTGGGCGGACCGGCGACAGCAGCGGCGGATTGGGTGGACATATTTCTCGATCATGTTGTGAAGCAGAATGTCCCGATAGATTTTGTTTCCTCGCATGGGTATGCGGATGACACTGTCGAGAACCTGTTCCATACTCACGAAGATATTCCGATGGATCAAAGAGTATGCCGGGCAATCCGGAAGGTGCACGATCAGATTGCCGCGTCAGGACGCCCGAAACTACCGTTGATGTGGACCGAATGGAATGTTCCATCCTTCGGACCACTGAATGCTAGAGACACCGTTTATGTTGGCCCCGCGCTTGCCGATGACATACGCCAATGCGACGGCTCCGTCGAAATGCTGTCGTATTGGACTTTCGACGATGTCTTCGAGGAAAATGGAGTCGTTGAAGGCCCTTTCCACGGCGGCTTTGGCCTGATTGCAGCGGAAGGGATCAAAAAGCCCGCCTACAACGGATTCGCGTTGCTCCATAAACTTGGGGAGACAAGGCTCGCCAATCCGGCCCCAAACGTACTGGTCACACGAAGGTCAGATGGCACTCTGGCTATTGCCGCCTGGAACCTTGTTGATCCAGATCAGAAGGGCAGCGCTCAATCAATGACTCTGGAATTTCATGGAGCGAAGTCTAATAGCCGTGTTCGACTGAGTCGGGTGGATGCACAACACGGGAACACGCTCGCAGCTTACGAAAAGATGGGACAGCCGCGCTATCCCACGCAAAAGCAAATTGAAGAACTGAACCGGGCGGCATATCCGGGTGCGTCAGAGACTGCCTCCTTGAAAGATAGCCGGATTGAGTTCCAGATACCTGTAAATGGCCTGGTGCTGCTCGAAATTCACCCGTAAACCCGCCCAGCGAAAATTACCCTGAAATTACTGTTCACTTCGGTGGTTGCGCTGGCGGGTTCGCTGGCTTTTTCTTACCAAACAACCCCATGATTTGCTGTACCGGATCTGTGGTTTGCGGCTGGTCTTGCGACTGCGGGGTCTGCTGCTGACCGGACTTTTGCCCCAAAAGATTTCCCAAGACTCCCGACACTGCCGCCGATGGATTGCTGAAGTTGGGAACTAATCCATTCAGCTTCATGCGCGCAACCTGCTGCAGGTCGGGCGCGAATCGTGGCTTTTGGAAGGTTCCCGTCACTACGGCGGGCACCACCAGTTCGCCCTGGTTATTCGCCAATGCGCTTTGCATGTACCCGCCAACACCGGTTCCTCCGGCTTTTTGGGTCGCGTCTTTCGACATGACCGTCACCACGTGTAGGTTCAGCGTTTGGTCCACGAGATTCGCTGCCCCGGTGATGCCGACACTGCCTATATCGAGCAGGGCCTGCAAATTACTGGTCTGAGCGATGCCGCTCTTGATGGCGATGTTACCGGTAACCTTGCTGATATTGGTATAACCTTTGTCCGGATCGTTGCCTTTCAAGAAGCCGCCGATGGATGCAACTTCATGACTAATGTCTGTGCCGGCATAGCGAACGTTATTGAAAGCGACGACGACCGTTCCATTGAGCGCCCTCATAACTTCATTGGATCCCATGGACTGCAGCGTTCCCGCCGCCTTTAGGTCCAAGTTAAGAGTTCCCGCGCCCGTGATTTTGTCCAAAGAGGTTACGCCGTAAGCCTTCGCCATTGCGAGAATTTGTGGAAGCGCGGCATTGGCGGCACGGGCGGTGGCGTTGATCGCAGGAGATTTCGCGGTGTAATCGCGCACGCTGAACTGGGACGATAGCGTGGTGCCGCCGGATGTGACATTGAAGTTATCCGAAACAATTTCGCTCGGAGTCAGCCTGAGGTTGATGCTCTTAACCTGGACGGGCTGGGCAATGTCTTTGCCGCTGGCCTGAATGTCTCTTCCGTTAATGGTTCCATTTAGCGCGGGTTTAGTGGCCGCGCCAGTGGCTTTGATATCCGCATTCACATTTCCAGTCACCGCGACTGCCGTTGACGGGCCCATGCCGGCGGCAGCGGCTAGCTTTGCTGCTTCGGCTATAGAGACGTTGGAAGCCTTCAAAGTCAGATTGAGTACAGGCGGAGTCGGTTTGGCATCCACCGTCCCCGAGATATTCAAAGGGGTGGCGCCCAATTTTAGATTCGTATTGCGGATGGAAATGGCGTCTGCCTTCAAATCGTCGGTGATGTCGTAATCCGCAGTGACTGGAAATCCCAACTCGGTTCCGCGAATTTTCCCTTGCTGTACCGAGAGCAGTCCTTTAACAGAGAGTTTGCCTCCCTGATTACTTATGTCGGAATTGCCCGAAACAACACCATCAGTGTTGGCGAGCGCCGGCGAGTTAAGGAAATGCTGCAATCCAGCAATTGCGACACCTTGCAAATTGAGAGTCCCTTGAAACGGTGTCGTCGCGGGCTCCGCCTGCATGATCAGACCGCCAGTCCCCTGCAAGCGCACTTCCTGTTTGCCCGCCCCTGGAAGGTGTGCTGCCGCATCAATGGAGAACGGCTGGTTGGGAGCAAAGTCGCGGAGCGTAACGTCTATGTGGTCGTACACCGACCGCAAATTGCTGCCACTTTGCAGATCGGTGATGGCGACTTGCCCATCTTCAATGGTCAAAGCGCTCAGAGAGAATTGCTGGTTGCCTGAGGATTTTGCAGGTTGAGAATCAGTGCCGACAGAAGAAAAATTCCACCTACCCTGCTGGTTCTTAATAAGCTCTACGCTTGGGCGTTGCAAATTCAGCGAGTCAATTTCTATATCCTTTTGCAACAGCGGCATCAGTTTGACGGCAACGTCTAATTCTTTCGCCTGGACGAATGGGATCTGCGGATTGAAGCCGGAATCGTCCGCGATTGCAATGTCCTGGACCCGAAAGCGGGGAGGGACGATGCCCAAATGCATCTCGCCTAACGTCACCTGCCGGCCGAGGCGCCGTTGCAGCTCCGACTGAATGAGTCCGTGATACCGGTTTACATCGAAGGTGGCGGCAAAAATTCCAACCCCGACGACTACCAGCAATATCAAGATACCAATCGCTATTCCCAGTCTTCGCATGGCACTTCACCTGATCTTCTATATTTTTGGTATTGAGATGCACGCTGGGCGGGTTGGATGTCCGCAGAAAGGGAGCAACGGACAGTTTTTGGATGGCTACAGCCCGTTCCGGACAGTAAGCACGAGCAACTGGCAAATGAATCGCATCAAGCGCTCAGGACGGGATTAATTCACGCTAATTTTCCCCACCAGTGGCAGGTCTTGAGATGATCCTCCCACCATAAACGAATAGCTGCCAGGTACTTGTTTCCATCCGTTAGTGTTCTCGTCGAATATAGACAAATACTTGGGATTGATAGTTAGGCTGACTTCCTTGCTCTCGCCCGCCTTAAGAGGGACCTTGCTCCAGCCGACCAGGCGCTTCGGAGGCTCGCTGGCTGCCTCTGGGAGTGCCGCGTAAACTTGTGCGATCTCCGCGCCGTCGCGGCTCCCCGTATTTTTCACCGTGAACGTCACGGTAGGCTCTTTGCCGTCGCTTACCTTCAAGTCAGAATAGCTATACGTTGTGTAAGAGAGCCCAAAGCCGAAGGGGAACAGCACCGGTTTCCTCTCAGCGTCATACCATTTGTATCCGACTTTTAATCCCTCGTCGTAATGGATGGTGAAGGTCGGCTTCGTCAAAAGAGTTCTGCGATTGTCGTCATTAAGCTTCGTGTCTTGCGGTGGCTTTACAAGTTGAGGATGAGGAAGATCAGCCTCGCTGCGCGGGAAAGTCATCGGAAGCTTAGCGCTCGGGTTTACCTCGCCGAAAAGAATATTCGCGACGGCGTCAGCGCCCTTGCTGCCCGCATACCACGCCTCTAAAATCCCAGCGACCTTGTCTGCCCAAGGCATAGTAACGGCCGTTCCGGACTCGATCACTACGATCGTGCGCGGATTCGCCCTGGCCACCTGCTCAATGAGAGCATCCTGATTTTCGGGGAGAGACAGATTAGGCAGATCCAATCCTTCGCTACTCCACTGGTACGCAAAAACAATTGCGACGTCAGAGTTCTTAGCCAAAGCCGCGGCAGCGGCGGGATTCTCTCCCGAATCAAACTGCACTTTTGCGCTCGAGACTTTGGACTGAATAGCCTTCAGAGGGGATGTCGGAAACCAGATATGCTCCTGCCACTTGGTGGGCGGCGCCCCGGGCGGGTCAACCTGCGCCGAGCCTCCACCAGAAATCATTCCGGTGTCAGCGTGTGGGCCGATGACGGCGATTGAGCGAATTTTACCTCGATCGAGAGGCAGCACCCCATTACTGTTTTTGATCAGGACCGTGCTTTGCTCGGCAATCCGGCGCGAAGTTTCAAACCCAGCTTCGACATCTACCACTCGTTTCTGCAGGGGATGATCAACGATTCCGCTGGCAAATTCAGAACGCAGAATGCGGCGCACGTGCTCGTCCAGTTCAGCCATGGGGATTTGGCCGGCTTGAAGAGCTTGCTTGAACGGCTCGCCGAAGTAATCTCCGCGCGGCTCTTCATTGTCCAATCCAGCGGCCGAGGCCTTCGCAGCGCTATGGGTACCGCCCCAATCGGAAACCACGAAGCCCTTAAAATTCCATTCGTTTTTGACAACGTCGGTGAGTAAGTATTTGTTCTCGCATCCGTATTCGCCATTCACAGCATTGTAGGAACACATCACCGCGCCCGGACTTCCAATCGCGATGCCAATCTCGAATGCCAGCATGTCACTCTCGCGAAGCGCTCGCTTATCAATAGTCGCGTTGACTTCCTCGCGCCCGCTCTCCTGATCGTTCAAGGTGTAATGTTTAATGTCGCCAATTACGTTCTGCGCCTGCTCGCATTTGATTCTATTGCCGACGAGAGTACCGGCCAAAACTGGATCTTCCCCCATGTATTCGAAGGTCCTGCCATTGCGCGGCTCACGAGTGATGTTCACACCGCCGCCCAGAGTCATGTTGTAACCCTGAGCGCGAAGCTCCCGTCCAATCAGCGCACCGTAGTCACAGGCAGCTTTCGGGTCCCAGCTTGACGCCGCAGCAAGGCTTGACGGCAGAGCGGTGGAGTAGCGTCCGTTATCAGCGCTGTTGCGCACTCCATAAGAGGCATCACTCATCTGGATAAATGGAATCCCCAGGCGTGGAATTCCAAGTACAAAGCCGGCGCCACCATTCCCGAGGTAATCGGTAGGCATGGCCTTGCCCCATCCCGGCATGCCCATGCCGTGAATGAGGCTGAGCTTTTCCTCAAGGGTCATTTGTTTCAGAACCAAATCTGCCCGCTCATCGGGGGATAGGTTAGTGTTCATCCACTTCTGGCGCTGGTACGATTGAGCCTGTCCGGGCGACTGAGCCAAGGAGGGAAGCAACGTCGAGCAGATAAGGAGGGTAGCTGTAAGGGATACGCGAATACAGGAGCTACACTTTAGAGTCCTTTTGACACGTCCGACACCAAGTTCATTCATCAAAGGTCTTCCTCGGCGACTTTGGAATGCAAATCCCCGACATCGCAGTTATTTTCTGCCTGCTTTTACTTTTGCCCATCGGGCTTTTTGGGCGATTGAGATTTTTCTGCGAGCTGCCGCGGAGAGCCCGCGCCGCCCGGCCCTCACCGCCGTGACTTCCAGCTTCCCATGTAGTTTACCTAAGACAGAAAGGGCGGCGTCCACGTGCCGCAGTTGATTTACGAGGTTAGTTCGTTCAGCGCGCAGTTCCGTCACTATCTTGTCAAGACCAGTTAGATTTGCCATGGCACAGATTGTACCCGACTTTCTGGCAGAAATACTTGAGGAGCGGCGAAGGGATAGAAACATGCGAGAGCCTGTCCATAAGTGGGTGTCGGCGGCGGTTAGGTGCGCGGGCATCAGCCTAGCTCGACCAACCAAATCCAATATCTCACGTGTCGCGGAACTGCATCCAAAGTCAGTGAACTAAGTTCGGGGCTAACGTGATATGCTCCTCGCGCTTAGTTAATAAGGAGGATGGGACATGTCTTTTCTAGCTTGGATCGTTTTAGGTTTGATCGCGGGTTTTGTGGGAAGTAAGTTGGTCAACAAAACCGGCGAAGGCGTGCTTCTGGACATCGTGTTGGGAATTATCGGAGCGGTGGTCGGAGGGTACCTCTTCAATATGTTCGGAGCCCACGGCGTCACCGGATTGAACCTATACAGTCTGTTCGTGGCCGTTGTCGGAGCCGTAGTGGTTCTCGTTCTATACCACGCGATCCGAGGCGGGGCGAGACGTTAGAAGCTCTTTCAAAAAAGTCGAAGGGCATCTTCAACAAGGTGCCCTGTTTTATCCGCCATCGTAAATCTGCTCTTCTATCCAGTTAATTCTCGCGGCCACCTAATACATTTACGCTATTGCGTTGGTAACCTTGCCCGCTTTAAGTTTGCCCGAACGCTTTCGCAACCCAATTAATTAAACACTTCGGAGGAGTAGGCAGATGAAAGCTAAGCTTGCGCTCAGATTTGTAGTCCCGCTTTTATTAATTGTGGGAGCAGTAGCTGCGTCCGATGATTCAGGCAAACCAATCGCAGTTAAAGGCTACGTTTTGGATTCCGCCTGCGCTTTCACAAAAGGACTTAAGAAGCCCATCAGCGGTGAATGCGCGACGGCATGCGCCAAGGCTGGATCTCCGCTGGTAATTCTGGACGACAACGGCACGATTTACTGGCCGATCGCTGATACCACTCCGTCCGCTGGGCAGAATGACAAGCTGTTGCCTTTTGCGGGCCAGAAGGTCAATGTGAGCGGAAAATCATTTCAGCGGGGCGGCTCAATAGCACTGGTGATCGAAAGGATTGCCGCGCTAAGCGATCAGAAGTAAGGGGCTGAGGACGTCGTCGAAGCTCTTCAATATTCCCATTACCACGACATGCGAAGGGAGTTCCCTCTTTGAATTATTGGCACAGCAATATCTCTCGGAACATCTTTTTGATTGCTGCCATAGCGGTGGCAGTTTCAACCGCGGGGGGGCAGCAGCTTGGCACTGCGGTCCTGAGCGGTGAAGTGTCGGACCCTCAAGGGGCGGTGATCAAGAATGCGCAAGTAACCGCGCAGCAAACCGCCAAGGGCACCGAACGCACGACTCTCACCAACGGGGCAGGATTGTTCGTTTTTAATGATCTCGCACCGGGAGAGTATGAAATTCAAGTGAAGGCAGCCGGCTTCAAAACTTTCTCAACCCAAGTCAGAATTGAGGTTGGCCAACAAGAGGATCTCAAAACGCGCCTGCAAATCCCTTCACAGGCGACTACTGTGGATGTTAGAGACCCGGAGTTATTACAGCAGGTGAACACGGTTTCATCAGTGGTGGATGGGGTGGTTAATGCAGAACAAATTGACAACCTTCCACTCAACGGGCGTAATTTTCTGGAGCTGGCACTGCTGATGCCGGGCAATACGATCGCCCCGAACTTCGATCCTACGAAACAGAATACGGTGGTGATTTCGTCCGCGGGGCAGTTGGGACGCGGCGGCAACGTTAGCATTGATGGCATGGATGACAACGATGATGTGGTTGGAGGCATGCTGCTCAATGTTCCGGAAGACGCGGTGCAGGAATTTCAGGTCGCGACCAATCGTTTCTCCGCGGAATCTGGACGGTCTGCTTCTGCTGTAGTTAATGTAGTCACAAAATCCGGCAACAACACACTGCATGGCTCGGCATCGGTTTACGAACGGGACAAGGCCCTGCAAGCGTCGCCTCCGACGTTTAATCCTTCTTCGACCGCCAGCGGTACCCCACCCTTTCGACGGCAACAATATGCGGGCACTCTCGGCGGTCCACTGGTAAGAGATAAAGCTTGGATCTTTGGAGCTTTCGAATATCGCGATGAACTGGGCGGTCTTCTAGTGGGCACCAGGCGTCCGAATCCAACTGGCGGCGGAGGAACAATTTCTTATAACTTCGCTCGGGAACCTCTCACCGATCCCCTGGGTACTCTGCGCGCGGACTGGCAAATTTCGCGGCGCGACCAGCTTACATTTCACTATGGCATCCAGCGTCAAGATGCGACCGGGGTGACGCCCTTTCTTTCCGGAGCCCCGATTGGCTCGGCCTCACAGCGGCAGAACTCCCGAAACAATATTCAGACCTTTCAGACTTCGTGGACGCGCGTGCTTTCGCCCACTTTGCTCAACCGCGCCAGCTTCAGCTTCAATAATTTCGCCAATTCAATTAATCCCGTGAATTTTGGCCCGGAACTCGATTTTCCTAGTCTTGCCGACGGCGCTACCTTCGACGCTCCCCAAGGGACGACGCAGAAGCGTTTTCAATGGGACGAGGGAATTGATTGGACTCGGGGCAAACACAATCTCCACTTCGGAGCAGAATTCCAGCGCATCAATGCTGACTTCAATCTCGGCGTCTTCCGCGGCGGAGCGGTCGAGTTTATGGAGAACTTCGCGACTGTGGACCGTAATGGCGACGGAGTGATTAATGATCAGGATCTTCTGTTCCAGGTAACGATTCGGAGCGGCATTCCTGATCAGACGCTCATCATTCCAAATGCCGACAACAATTACATCGCAGGGTACGTGCAGGATGACTGGCGAATTCACCCCCAGCTGATGCTCAACCTGGGCCTTCGCTATGAGCTTGACACCGACGTAAACAATGTCGGCCACTACAATCAGATTAATCCGATTCTACTGCCATTCCTCCGCGGGCGACGACACAAAGATGGCAACAACTTGGGCCCGCGTGTCGGCTTTAACTGGGCGGACAAAACCGGACACTTCAGCGTGCATGGCGGATACGGAATCTACTACGACCGCGTGACGCTTGAGATTGCTTCCCTGGAGCGTGGACTAGATGGACGGGCGCTGCCAATCAATGTCCGCGAGGGAAATTTCTTTTTTCTTAATCCGCCGTTCACTCCTTTTGGAACTTTTCAGCCGGGCGCACCGACTTTCTCTGATCCATTCTCCGGGCCTATCATCCCCGGTGCCGGCGGGGCTTCCGAAGGCATGAACGTCATTGATAACAACCTCCAGAATCCCATGGTGCAGCAGTTTAATCTCGGGGTGCAATATGGATTCGGCAAGGGGTGGATCGTTCGAGCCGATGGCATTCACAATTTTGGAACGCACTTCATTATTGGCGTTCCTTTGGGTTCGGTATTCAATCCAGCGTCCAGCGGCCCTGAAACTGTCACTGACCTGCAATCCACGGTGAATACGCACTATGACGCGTTGTGGCTTACCGCCGACAAGCGCCTCAGCCAGCGGTATCAATTTCACCTTGCCTATACGCTTTCGAAAGCTTTGGACTATGCTAACTACGACCAGATTCCCTTTGGCTATCCGCCACTCGATCCGAGTAATCTGCGTCGCGAGTACGGGCCAACTCCCAACGATCAGCGTCATCGCCTGGTGCTGCAAGGCGTAGCAAACCTGCCATTCGGACTTCGTCTATCTCCGCTTTGGACTTACGGATCAGGCGTTCCCATGGATATTCTACTCGGCGATGGCAGCGGCAAGCGCGTGCCTGAACTGGGCCGCAATGCTGGCGGCCGTCAGTTTCACAGGGGCGCGGAATTGAACGCCTTTATTGATGCCCATGGACTATCGCTGCCCAAAGTTTCCCCTAGCGCCCGCTTCAACGACACTTTCAATTCTTTCGATTTGCGACTTTCCAAGGATTTCCACTTGAGCGAACGATTTACTCTGCAAGGCATCGCTGAGGCCTTCAATCTCTTTAACAAGACCAACATCTTGGGCACAAGCAAGAACAACTATTCCGGATTCTTCAATGCGCTGGTGCCGGACGCAACCAATCCAAATTTTTCATCAGCATTCGGCAAGCCGGTATCCACCGCGGGTGGCGTCTTCGGTTCCGGCGGGCCGCGCGCTTTCCAGTTAGCCGCTAAACTAACGTTCTGAGGATGGCGGAATGCCAGGGAAATCTGAAACTGAAGACGAACACGCAAGCGTTTCGGAAAGCAAAATCAAAATAATAGAAGATGCCGAAGCGACTGGCGAAACTGCGGCTGCTTATGAGTTCTGGCGCGCGAGTTCTGGACGAACGCAGGTTCCCGGCATCATTAAATGTTTTGGAGCCCGTCCTGACTTCCTGCGTCAGGTAGTGGAGTTTTCCAACACAATTCATTTTTCGGAAGGCCACCTCTCCCGCCGCTACAAAGAGATGATTGCCAGTTATGTCTCTTACCTGAACCGCTGTCCATATTGACTGGATAGCCATGCTTACTTCCTGCGGGTACAGGGAGCAACTGACAAGACGGTATCTGCCATTCTGGAAGGCAAGCTTGCAGAGGCGGGCCTTAACGAAAAGGAACTCGCCCTGATGGAATATGTGAAGCTGATCACCGAAGCGGCCCACCGTTCTACTGCGGGAGATGTCCAACACCTGCGTGACGTGGGATGGAAAGAGAATCAGATTTCCGAGGCGGTTTACATCATTGCCATGTTCGCGTTTTTTAACCGCGTGGCCGACGCATTTGGTGTGTCTCCGCAGAATTACCTTGAAACTGGCAAGATGACTCCCTAGTTTTCAGCACGAATTCGCCGGATCGTTGCATCGCAAAGTTTAATCGAATACCCTCAATCTCAGCGTATGGAACTGGTTAAGCGGAGGGGAATTCGTTAATGCGGTTGGGTAAACTCTTGCTGGCGACCCTCTTTTTGCCGTTTTCTACTCTGGCTTACGGAGCTTATGACCACACCGCTTTCGACAACAGTCTGAGCGCTCATTCCTTTTATTACAGCAAGGGTTCGTTTAGTTCTCCCAGCGATCTTGAGCTCATTGATGGCAAAATTCCCATTGATGAAACACATTCTGTCAGCCCGCCAAACTCTCTACGTTTGCAGTGGAGATCGCAATCGGGTGGGGACTGGATTGTCAGTCTGAAGGTCAAGGCACGCTACGGTATAGCTGACTTTTCAGGCCCTTCGCTGTTCTTCTGGTGCTATTCAGAAACCGAGCTCACGGCAGAGCAGTCGCCGCTTATCTATTTAAAAGACATCAACGACGAAGGTACTCCCACAATCCGTTTGCTTGGCAAACTGGAGAAAATTCCAGCCCGGACGTGGATCCGAGTGAAGCTGCCCTTCAATTCCTTCGTTGGGCCAGTAAAGGGAACTGAACCGCCCAAATTTGATCCCAATCACATCGCGCTCATAACTATCTTGCAAGGCCTGGACGATGGCAAGCAGCACACTCTGTATGTGGACGAGATCACCATCGGCGATGACGCCGGCCCCAGTTATGGCGTTCCGACCGTCCCTTCCGGTCTCAGTGCCAAAGGCTATGACCGCCATATTGACCTCAGGTGGACCGCAAACACCACCGTGGGATTGCGCTATTACAAGATTTACCGGTCCTTGGATGGGAAGAGCTACAAGCCAATAGGCATTCAACGGGGCAGCGTTATGCGTTACGAAGATTTTCTGGGAGAGAGCGGAAAAACTTCGTCCTACAAAATCACCGCGGTGGATGTGAATTACAACGAATCACCGCAATCGCAGGAAGTGACTGCCACTACACGTGCGATGACAGATGAAGAGCTTCTCACCATGGTTGAGGAAGGCTGCTTTCACTACTACTGGGAAGGCGCGCATCCCGTTGCTGGTATGGCAATCGAGATTTTGCCAGGTGACGAAAATCTGGTCGCTGTGGGTTCATCCGGACACGGAATCATGGCGCTCCTCGCCGGCATCGAGCGCGGCTTCATCACTCGCGAACAAGGCACTGAGCGAATGCTGAAAATCACGCGCTTTCTCGATAAGGCAGACCGGTTTCACGGGGTGTTTCCGCATTTTCTCGATGGGCGCACCGGCAAAGTCAATGCGCGCTTTGGCAAATATGATGATGGCGGCGATCTGGTTGAGACCGCGTTTCTGATGCAGGGTCTGTTAGCAGCCCGCCAATATTTCAATCGGGATAATCCAGCAGAACGCGAGATTAAGAAAACCATTACTTCACTTTGGCGGGGTGTCGAATGGGATTGGTATCGCGGCGAAGCTGACAGCAATTTTCTTTACTGGCACTGGTCTCCGAATTATGGCTTCTATATCCACCATCCGCTGATCGGATGGAATGAAACCATGATCATTTATCTGCTGGCGATCGCATCGCCCACCCATCCCGTTCCGGCCACTATGTATCACACCGGCTGGGCGGGCCAATCAGAACGTGCCGTTCAATATCGCCAGTGGTGGAGCCGGACTACGCAAGGCGATCACTATCGTAATGGAAATAGTTATTACGGATATAAACTCGACGTGGGTGAAGGCAACGGGGCTGAGCTTTTCTTTACTCACTACTCTTTTCTGGGGTTCGACCCGCGTGACAAGCGGGACGCTTACACAAACTACTTCAAGAATAATCGCAACATTGCGTTGATTAGCCACGCCTATGCGGTGGAGAATCCCGCAAAGTATCTGGGATACGGTGATAATTCCTGGGGACGTTCTGCCGGGATCAATGCCGCCGAAGGACGCGCCTATCCGCGCGACGACAATGGAACCATCACCTGCACCGCCGCCCTCGCTTCATTTCCGTATACTCCACTCGAATCCATGAAAGCCCTCAAGCATTTTTACCGCGACCTGGGCGACAGACTCTGGGGCATCTATGGCTTTCGAGATGGCTTCAATGTTTCTGAGGATTGGTTTGAAGACGTCAACATGGGATTAAATCAGGCTCCCATCGTAGTGATGATTGAGAACTACAGATCAGGACTGATATGGAAAGCATTTATGTCGAATCCGGAGATCAAGCCGGCTTTGGAAAGAATCGGCTTTCAACCTGATCTTGACAATAAGTTTTCTTCGAATCGTTAGTCTTGCAGTCTCCACTCGACCGTTCCGCCACAGATACATAACTTTACAAGTGGCTGACCATTCTTTACTGCTGAGTCGCGTCCTGATGATGAAATAGTATGGAGTGTGGTTTGAGCAGGGAATGCACACATGATTCGATTCACAAGACCCGGTGCCAGGGCAATCCTCGTCTCCGGCGTCGTCTTTGTCTTTTTATTGAGCGATAGTTCTGTTTCTCAAGTCACCTCGAGCCAGCCCGAGGTAACCACCCCACAAAAGCAAGATTCTGCTGCGGCCGGAAGCAAATGGGTTGGGACCATCCAATCCATCGGTGACAACACTGTCACTCTTACTCTCGACGCTGGGACTCAGGTTGACATTATCATTCCCGAAACCGCGCGCGTCGTTCGCATGGCCCCCGGGCAAAATGATTTGAAGGCAGCCACCCCAGTTCCCTTAGCAGACCTGCAAATCGGCGACCGAATGTTAGTGCGCGGCAAACTTTCCGACAATGGTAAGTCTGTAACCGCAATTTCAGTTCTGGTGATGAAACAGTCCGAGATTGCCCAGAAGCGGGAAAACGAACGTCGCGATTGGGAGAAGCGGGGCATCGGAGGCCTGATAACGTCAGTAGACCAATCCGCGAGCAAGATCAGCTTAACTATAACCGCCGCCAGTGGCACCAGCGCGATCGCAGTGGATGTATCGAAAAATACCATTATTCGGCGGTACGCACCGGACTCAATCAAATTCAACGACGCTCGCCCGGGAACGCTGGATCAAATCAAAGCCGGCGATCAGCTGCGCGCGCGCGGTACCCGCAGCTCCGACGGAAAGGAATTCAGCGCTGAAGAAATCGTTTCAGGATCATTCCGGAATATCGCTGGCACAATTACTGCGGTGGAAGTCGGCCAAAACACAATTCACCTTGTTGATCTCGTGAGCAGAAAGCCGATGTCAGTAAGTGTGACCGCCGATTCCGTGCTTCGGAAATTGCCTCCGCAAGTTGCACAAATGATCGCCATGCGACTGAGGGGAGGTGCGCAAGGCGGTGGTTCGAACGGGACGAGGCCCGGAAGTGAGCCGTCCGTCGGGTCGCCTCCTCGTAATGAGTCTCCGTCAGGCGTGATGCCGGGCCTCGGTCGGCCTCGCGGCGAAGGGGTTCCTGACTTGCAGCAGGTGTTAAGCCGAGCGCCCAGTGCAACTCTCGGCGATTTGAAGAACGGTGAAGCCGTAATAATTGTTGCCACCCAAGGCGATGCCGCCTCATCGCCGACCGCGATCACCTTGCTCTCCGGCGTCGAGGCAATCCTTTCTGCTTCTCCACGCCCTGGCGGAGCTGCCAGCGTTTTGTCGCCATGGAATCTGTCGGCGCCCGGTGGGGAATCTGCGGCGCAATGACAGAGTGGAGTAAGCGATTTCCAAAAACGAATTTCAGGTGAATGATGAAGTTGTACCTCCCCAAAGCTTTTCATCTCCGGCTAATCGCTTACGTCCTTTGCATTGCGCTCTCGAGTTACGCAACCGCGCAGACTTCATCCGGCAGTATTCATGGAAAAGTAGCGGATCCATCCGGGGCAGTAATCCCGTCGGTCACGGTCACTGCCACCGCAAGTGATGGTAGGACGTTCACCGGCATCACAAATCAGTCTGGCTCATATGAGATCAAGGGCCTTCGTGCCGGGAATTATGTGGTCACCGCCGCCGCTCCCGGCTTCTCGGCCTATAGAGAGTCCGATGTAACAGTTACTCCACCACAGGCGCGACTACTTGATATATCCCTCAACATCGAAGTGGCGGCCGAGAAAGTTGCTGTGCAGGATGAAGGCAATACGCTGGATGTAAACCCTTCTAACAATGCCGGAGCTCTGACAATAAAAGGCAAAGATCTGGAAGCGTTGTCCGATGACCCTGATCAATTGCAATCAGACCTGCAAGCGCTCGCGGGTCCTTCCGCCGGACCGAATGGCGGGCAGATTTACATTGACGGATTCACCGGAGGGCAGATACCCCCGAAGTCTTCCATCCGAGAAATTCGCGTCAACCAAAATCCGTTTTCGGCCGAATACGAAAAACTTGGCTATGGCCGGATAGAGATTTTCACGAAGCCTGGAACTGACAAGTATCACGGCCAAATATTTTTCAACGACAACGACTCTGTACTCAACACACAGAGTCCTTTTTTGCTTAACAACCCCGGCTATAACTCGCAAATGTATAACGGGACGCTAAGTGGACCGCTGCGAAAGAAGGCGTCATTCTTTATCAATTTTGAACGGCGCAACATCAATGACGTCTCTGCCGTCAATGCTTCCGTGCTTGACGCCGCCTTCAATCCGACCATTTTCAATCAGTCACTCAAAAATCCTCGCACGCGAACCAACTTCAGTCCAAGGCTGGATTATCAGCTCTCCGCCAGCAACACTCTAACGGCGCGCTACCAGTTTACCGATCGCAATGAGACGGATGACGGGGTGGGCCAACTAGCTCTCGCCTCGCAGGCTTATAACGTTAAAAACACGGAACACACCATCCAGATCAGCGATACGCAGATCGTCAGTCCGAGCGTGATCAACGAAACCCGCTTTCAATATGAGCGCCAAAACAACAGCCAGATTGCGCAGAACCTGCAACCAACGATCAATGTGCAAGGCGCCTTTACCGCAGGAGGCAATCGTATTGGTCGAGCGACTGACACGCAAAATCGTTACGAACTGCAGAACTACACCTCAGTTTCACATGGCAATCACTTCATAAGATTTGGAGGACGCTTGCGCGCGATGACCGAAAGCAGTCAATCCACGGCGAACTTCAATGGGACGTTTGTATTTCCCTCTCTTGTTGCATATCAGATCACGCAACTCGGGCTTCAACAGGGACAAACGGCTGCCCAGATCCGCGCAGCGGGAGGGGGCGCGAGCCAGTTCTCACTTACATCCGGCCAGACGCTTGCCTCGGTGAGCACGGTTGACGCCGGACTGTTTGCAGGGGACGACTGGCGCATCCGTCCCACCATGACGTTCAGCTATGGGCTGCGCTTTGAGACTCAGAACCATATTTACGATCACGCCGATGTAGCCCCGCGCCTAAGTTTTGCGTGGGCGATTGGCGGCGGAGCAAAGAAGATACCGCAGCTTGTGTTGCGAGCCGGATTCGGAATTTTCTACGATCGCTTCGGAAGTGATTTCGTCTTGCAGTCAGAACGCTTGAATGGAATTGCACAGCAGCAGACTATTGTTCAGTTCCCGAACTTCTACCCGGACATTCCATCGCCCGGTTCGATTTCTGGCGGCCTGATTTCTCCTACGGTCTATAGGATTGCAGCGCATCTCCGCGCGCCGCAGACCATCCAGACTGCGATCAGCGCCGAACGGCAGCTTTCCAAAGCCGCAACCGTTTCCGTCACCTACATTAATTCGCGCGGAGGCCACCAGCTTCTGCTGCGGAATATCAATGCTCCCGCGCCGGGAACCAATCCATCGAATGGCCCGCGGCCCTTCGGCGGCACGACGAACATTTATGAATACGAATCGGAAGGAGTCTTTCGTCAGAATCAATTGATCGCAAACCTCCGGATCACTGCGGGTTCCAAAGTCTCGCTCTTTAGTTTCTACACTCTGAATTATGCGCACAGCGATTTGGGGACCTTAGCGGGATCGTCGGGCGGCGCCTTTTCCGAAGGCGGTTCGAGCTTGAGTTTCCCATCAAACCAGTACAGCCTCGGGCAGGATTACGGTCGGGCTTCGTTTGACGTTCGGCATCGCATGTTTCTCGGAGGCTCCATTTCGTTGCCGTGGACGCTGCGCCTCAGCCCGTTTGTGATAGCAACGTCTGGCCAGCCCTATAACATCACCGTCGGCCATGACTTAAATAGCGATTCGATTTTTAACGATCGCCCAGCATTTCCGACCTCTTCGACGGCAGCCGCCAACCTGCTGGTGACTCGTCTCGGATCGTTCGATGTCGCTCCCAATGCGAACGCGAACCTTATCCCCATCAACTACGGAAATGGGCCAGGGGCCTTCTCGGTAAATCTCCGATTGAGCAAGACGTTTGGTTTAGGCAAGAAAGTTGATAGTGCGCCAGGAGGGGGCATGGGTGGTCGTGGTCCAGGAGGCGGTGGGCCGGGATTGGGCGGCAGAGGCTTGAGTGGCGGGGGCGGTCAGAATCCGTTCGGGCCCGGACCGGGCGTCAATCGCCGCTTTAATCTGACCATCAGCGCTGCGGCACGCAACCTATTCAACCGCGTGAATCTCGCGACTCCTATCGGCACGCTGGATTCTCCGCTATTCGGAAAATCAGTCGCGCTTGCAGGCGGCCCTTTTTCCAGTTCGTCCGCAAACCGGCGCATTGATCTGCAAATTATGCTTTCTTTCTAGTTGTTGCCGCTTAGGAACCAGTTCCCTCATCACAAGCTGTGGAGTGCTTAAATCGAGACATTAAAACAGCATTCTGGTTTACGATTTATAAATAGCGTCCGTCTCCGTCTTGGTGCAGAAATCTTTCGGAACGTGATAAATCCTTCTCTCGTCTGGGTGTTTTGTGCTGGAAATTGTAGAAACAACACCGTCGTTGATTCCGATCGCGCGCGAACTGTTTTTAGAGTATGCGAATTCTCTCGACTTCAGCCTCAGTTTTCAAAGTTTTAACGAGGAGCTCGCTTCCCTTCCGGGAGAGTATGCTCCTCCGCGAGGTTTTATCTTGCTGGCTTTGAAAGATTCAGAAGCAGCAGGTTGCGTTGCGATGAGACCGTTAGATTCGAGCGTTGCTGAAATGAAACGTCTGTACGTTCGGCAGCGATATCAGGGAAGCAGAATCGGACGTATGCTCGTTTCAGAGTTAGTCGAACGGGCGACTCGGATCGGGTATCGAAAAATTCGGCTCGATACAGTTCCCAGTATGAAAGCAGCGATCAATCTCTACCTTTCAATGGGGTTTTATCCCATTGCCCCTTACCGGGAGAACCCGATCCCTGGGACTGCCTATCTAGAGAAGGATCTCAGGAGCTAAAGATGGCGAGAAATATATTGATCGAGACCGATATGCTGCCCCTTCAAAAGCCAAAGGGTGGGCCACCCCAGTTTCTGCCTCAACTAGCTTGACGGGAGCGAGCGCAATTCGCTCACCAAAGGGTCTTTGGTTTCGCGAAATTCTTGCACGAGCTGTTTGGCTAAGGGAGATGTATTTTTAGAAATCGATTGCAGGGCGATACGGCGAATTTCCAAGTCCGTTTTTTCGGCGTTCAATATTCGTGCCAGTGACTTCAGGGCCTCTTCTCCGGGAATTCCGCTCAGGGCCATCGCCGCTTTTTTGGCCGTCCTGACCTTACTGTAGCCGAGGATGTATTTCTCGAGTCCAGTTACGGTCGCTTCGTCTTTTAAAAACATTAACTCGTCCAAAGCGTTTTCAACCAGGTTAGCGGGCAGGACAGAGAGTGCGTCGGCGAGCGCTGGACCCCGGTCGGCACTCCGACTTTTCAGTAGCGCCCGCAGCGCGGCTTCCTGTACACGTGCGTCTTTATGCCGCAGCGCCGGAGTAATGTGGATACCCAACTGCGAATCTTTCAACTCCGCCAATATCCCGCACGTATTGCGGACTACATACCAGCGCTCGTCTTCCAGATATTTGCAGGCCACGTCAATTACGCCAGCTCCGAGTTGAGTGACCAGGCGCAAAAGAGCCAGACGGCTGCGGGCATTTTGTTCATTGATGAGGTGAGTGAACACACGGTCAATACTTTCCGGTGCTCCGAAACGAAGTAGTGCTGCTGCGGTGCGGGCCCATGCGGAGTCGTCTCGTTGGCGTAAAAACATTTCAATAATTCGTTCGATTGAATTTTCCGGGATCATCCGCCGCAAAGTTTTTCCGCAACAGTTTTCGTGTTTCTGTCTGTCTCGTTTTGCGGAATTCTCCAGGGCGGTGCCGATGGCCAGCACTTCGTTGAAATCCTCGAATGTCGCGATGGACTCCGCCAGAACAAGCAGCGCGTTCGACGCCTGCAGATGGACGAGAACAGAAATATCGTCTCGCAGCAGCGCACGCACCAGCCGCTCTCGGGTCTTTGGTACAAAGGTGGCACGCGCCAGCGGAATACTGTGAATCAGTTCGTGCGCGCGGCTTAGATCCACGGCTTCGATCTCTGCTCCTTCATCGTCCAGAAAATCGAAGTAGTGCGTGGCCAGATCCGCTGCCCGATCAATCTCTCTTTGGCTCACCAACTCTTTTAGAAATTCCGTGAGGTGACGGAATTCAACAAACGAGAATTTCGAGATGCCCATCAGGTACGCTGACTTTTTAGCGCTGTTCAGAGCCGTCCATCGAAGTTCGGCGCGAATCTTTTCCTGAACATGCGCAGGGATTGCGTAATCCTGAAGGAACTTGCTGAGTTTTTGCGCCAACCGGTCTGCCTGGTGTGTGGCCTGCAAGCTTCTGGTCAGCAGGCGCACCACTTCTTCCTCCGCGATCGGAGCTTGAATATCGCTTTTGCCGGAGCTTAGACGATCCCCGGCGACAAGCAGCGCTGTGTCTCCCATATACTCGTCGGCAAGTTGCTCAGGAGAAGCGTTTCTGAGTTCTTCGCGGCGCTCGGGCGGGAAATAATTCAGTAGCTTTTCTACGCCGACGGTGCGGAGAATATGCGTCAGCGCTCCGCGCGATTTTTGCGGATCGCCCTGTTCTTCGAGCAGAGAGCGCTCGACCGCGCTTTCCATTAATTCGATAAAGCTGTCGGTGGCAGGACTGCGTCTGACGGGCGGACGCCGCTGAATGTAGCGTGGGTCTGCACTTCCAATTCCAGGATGAAATCCCCCTTGAGGTGCGACATCGCCTTCACCTTGCGGGTGCGAAAGGTCTCTTCCGTTATGAGATTGCAGAGGACCCCACGTACCTCGCCGCTCTACGCTGCTAAATGCATCGCCCCCGGCGGCGGAGCCTGCGGCCGCGCCCCTTGCTATGGAATCGCCTGCTCGGATTCTGGCTCCATCCTCATGTCCCGATTGTGCCGACGTTGCAGTGCCTGACGGGAGTCCTCCCTCGGACTCTCCCTCGGACTCTCCCTCTTTAATTACTCCCAATCTCGGCATGGAAATGGGGACACCGTATCCGGCCCCATCAAATCCTTCTTGAGCAAACCTCGCCAGTACCGACCCGCGCGCGGAGGCGTCGTAGCATGCCGATTCCAGCAATATGTCCATCGAATCCAGGAAGTCTCTGGGAGCTTCGCTGGGACCCATTTGCTTGGACAGAATGTAGTCTTCGGAACTGGTCTCGATAATGGTGTCGCCTTGGTCGTTTTTCCGTTGGTTGGTAGCCGCGAGTATGAAGCGTACGCCGGGGATTTCGTTGACATCCAGATATGATCCGATGCTGCCTTTTTCCTCGATTGCTTTTAAGGAAGCGGAAAGCAGGCCAACCGCTTTTTTATATCGGCTTGCAGTCAGTCCAGACTCGAAGGTAACGGCGGCTATGCCACGTTTGAGAAATTCCTTATGAAGTTGCTCCAGCGAGCCATCTGTGGTCAGAATATTATTAAGGATGACCTGGCTTTCAACGAAGCCAAAAGTAAATTGTCCAGCTTCCTTAAGCAGGCTGTTTAAGATTTCAAAACCCTGCTGCACCGGACGCTCCACGCTCTGGTGTTCGGCGGAGAATACGAGCGCGGTCCGCACGCCAGCTTGCAGCGAGCGGGCGAAACGCAATCCTAAAAGCTTAATCTGTTTATCCGCGAGCATGGCTATTGCGTATTCTCATTTAAGTGGTGATGAGGTCTGTTATCGGCATGGCGCTACCGGACTGGCTTTGTAAAACAGTGCGCGGCCCAAAAGTGCAAACAATTCTGGTCGAATCATCCTCTACGATGCGTGCTTGCTCTGGAACTGTGAGATTCGCGTCATAAGCGGGAGCTTCGCCATCCGGCAAAATTCCGATGGCTTGATTTCTGCCCGCTTTCTTGGATTTATAGAGTGCACAATCGGCAATTCTTAAAACTTCCATGTAAGCCACTGCTCTCGGAGATTCCGGATACCACGGGAATGCAGCCCATCCAATCGAACAAGTCGTTCGGATAGGGGGAGTGCCCTCGATCTCGAAGGTTTCGCTGCCGATGGCAGCCAGAACACGTTCCGGCAAGGCCGTAGCTTCGTCCCGATTTGTATATCTCGAGACGACCAGAAATTCTTCTCCGCCCCAACGAATAAGGACGTCGGAATGGCGAATCGCGGTGCTGATTCTGCGGGCGATTTCCACCAGGACAAGATCACCAATGACGTGACCGTAGTTGTCGTTAATCTTTTTGAAATGGTCAATGTCAATGAGGTAAAAGATCAGGTCCCGATTGCGGGCGAGATGGGGAGAGGCTAGGGAAGAATTTGACCGGATGACCTGGCGGACGTCCGATTCAATAATGGTAGTCAGAAACCGCCGGTTCTTAACGCCCGTCAGCAGGTCCGTGAATGACGCTTCCCGTAGTTCCTGGTTAGCTCCATCCAAATCTTTATCCAGTTGCAACTGCTTCTTAGACCGAAGTCCTCCGATGACGACGATGGCGACCAGGGTAATCGAAAGTCGAAACTCGCGAACTTCATGCGGAGCCGAACTTACATGCCATGCCCAAGCCGCGAAGATGGGAAGCGAGAAAGCCGCGCCGATGGCCAGGTTCGAGACCCATGATTCGTTTTTTTCTTCAAACTCTTTGAGTATTTCAGTCTCGCTGCTAAACTTTTTCGCCTTTAAAGCAGTAGTAATGAACCATGCGACGGAAACCACCAGCGGAATGTCGTAAAAGCTGCCGGTGTAGTATTTGCCATAATCAATCGCGATGCCGGCGGTGACCGAGCCCAAGGCATAGATTGCTGCCGCCCCAAAGAGATTCGAATACACAGACTTCCAATTGCCTGCACTGTTTTTCCACGCGACTGCAACACAAACCAGAAATACAAATTGCTCAAGAAAATAGATGGCATCGAAGCTGGGACCATAGACAAAATCATTGGGAACGACGTACTGCCACGGGATTACCACGAAGACATAAAGGTAAAGCCACCATACTCCCAGCAGAATGAAGTCAAAAAATCCCAGCCGTGATCTGGTTTTTCCGTCTTCGCGATGCGGCTGAATCGCGAGTGCGCTCATCATTGGAACCAGATGCAGGAATAGGATCACGTCTCCCACGAACGGGTTGGGGACGTCGCGGTGCAAAACAACTTCGAAGTAAGTCCACAGCAGCTGGGTTGAAAGCCACGCACACATGCCAACGGCCATCAGACCCCAAAACACTGTGGCTCTCCGCTCACCGTTCTGAAGATTCCACAGGGAAGCGATCAAGGCAAAGACAAGAAAGAGACACTGGGAAATGTCACCGACGGCGGTGAGCAGGTAGCCTCGAGGGACGAGAAGCCACGTAATAATAGAAAAGGATGCGAGCACCCAGATGCTCTTAATGCACACGTCCGTCTTTGCGGATGGAAGCGACACGTGTTGATTCTAGACGTGGCGGCAATAACGACTAGGTTACGGAGGTCACCATTTTGGGCCATAAATCGGTACTGATTCGAGAATCCGATTACCCGCAGCCGGGGCTGGCCAAAATCGCGATGACAATGTTGCCTTGGCTTGCCAGCACCAAAAACTCGATTTATAGTCGGGCGGTAAATAAGATTGGAAGTTATGCTGCGAACACTTTTGCACTGGCTGGTCAGTGCGCTGGCGGTGTGGATTACAGCGCAACTGGTTCCCGGGTTTCGTCTTGACGGCGCGGGAGCCGCTCTGATTGCGGCCATTGTAATTGGACTAGTGAACGCCACCCTGGGAATTTTTCTTAAGGTTGTAACATTTCCTCTCACGGTTCTTACCCTGGGTCTCTTCTGGTTCGTGTTGAACGCTATCCTGATCGAGCTCGCCTCCGCGGTGGTCCCCGGATTTCACATTTATAGCTTCGCCTCGGCTTTCTGGGGAGGCATTGTTCTCAGCCTGGTAAACATGTTCTTAAAGTGGCTGGTATTTCCCTCAAGAACTGCCTCGTAACCTTCGCCGGCAATATCTCGATCGTTTTATTTGCACTGAAGTACATGTCCTTTTGACAGTTCAGAAGGCGCCTTTTCCATTGACCCCTAAACCCAGAATTGCCAAACTCCGATTGAGGCAATCCGTGAATCATTTAGGTATTTCCGTAATCGTGCAACTGTCACTGGCTCTGGGAGTGGCCGGCGTCTTATGGCCAGAAAAACTGATGCCTCTGTTTGAGCTGTTGCTATTTCCGTTTCCTTCGAGCTACCGCAACGTACGGGCAAACAGCATCGGCGCCATTGTTCTTTCAATCCTGCTTTTTTTCTCACTGCTGGCACGAAGCGCCTAAACGTTTTCCCTTGCTTTTCCAGGTAAAGTTAGACCCTCTTCCTGAGTACTTGAAACCATGTATTGCGCACTACGGCTGTGAAGCCTAGAACAGCTGATTGACATCTAAACAAGTGAAGAAAGTCGCAAGGAGGACTTCTTATGAACACTCTTGCATTAGCGGTACTTCTGATGTTTTTGCCAGGTCTCTGGCAGAACAATGCCGGACAGGGCCCTGGTCAGGGCACACCTGCAGCTTCATCATCCTCATCTTCGCAGCTCAGTCAACGTGGAATTGACCGGATTGTAAAAGAAGTCCATCACGAACTCGTGCTCCTGCCTTTTTATGGAGTGTTTGATAACCTTGCTTACAAAGTGGATCCGGACGGTACCGTTACGCTGCTGGGACAGGTAGCTCGGCCTGTGCTGAAATCCGACGCCGAAAACTCCGTGAAACGAATCGAAGGTGTCGAGCGCGTAGTCAACAACATAGAAGTCCTCCCAGCTTCTCCGTTTGATGACCGCATTCGTCGAGACGTATACCGCACCATCTACGGCAACGATGTATTAAGCCAGTATTCACTGCGCGCCGTTCCTCCCATACACATCATCGTTAAAGGCGGGCACGTATCGCTGGAAGGAGTGGTCGCCAGAACCATGGAGAAGCAGGTTGCCGGAGTGCAAGCCAGTTCAGTCCCCGGCGTATTTTCGGTAGAGAACAACCTGCGAGTAGAACAGGAAGATAAAAAATAGAAAAAATGCATAAATGTAAGGAAGTAAAGGGCCGGAGAAATCCGGCCTCTTTTTTGTGGAGTGAAGGGTCCGCAGCTACCCATTCCAGATTGCCCAAAGTAGTTAATGAGGGGGACACCCTGCAGGGGGCTGGGCCACTCACGTCGGCTATAATTGAGGCATTCTTCGCCACCCCCCAGCCGATATCCAATGGTTAAAAGCCTTCAGCTATTGCGACCAGATTTAGGTAGCGACACGGCCGAAACTGGTCCAAATTTGCTCGTCCACTTGGAATCGGTGCCTCGCGCGTTTTTCGGCAATTTCGCCGAACTTTTTCGTCCCTCCCCTTTGAATTCCTATCCGAAACCGGGACGATTCTGGGGGGACGTGTTCGTACAAAGCAGCCCTCCCTGGTGGCGCGTATTTGAATCCATGCTATGGCACGCCTTGATAATTGCGGCCTTCGTGAGCTTGTCTAAATTTTGGACTCCGCGAGAACATGTCGTTCAGCAACTCATTTCTCACTCTCAAGTCACCTATTACAAGCCTTCGATGGCCTTCCCCGCGCTCGGTAATAGCGGACCAAGCATGGCCCCTAAGCCAAGGGAAAGCGAGCGCTCTGCGCGCCCCGGGGCGACTCGGGTGGCTTCGCAGCGCAGTTTGAAGGTCGCCACGCCTCCGCAGTTAAAAGCTGGCAAGTCACAGCCGGGCAGAGTTCCGGACTCAAACCATCCTCTTCCCGCAATGCCCCTTTCCGCGACCGCAAGATCCCAACTGACGGCGCAGGCAGGACCAAATTCGATCGTTGCGCCGCCTCCCGAAGTAGACCTCGGCATATCTTCCCGCCCCGGCCTTGCTCAACCTTCGGGTATTGGGCCAGCGCCGAATATCATTACATTTTCTCCAGAGCGACCGGCGCTGAATGCGCCGGGATTGGCTGGCATTGCTCCTCCACCACCGGAGATGCCAGCTTCAGTACGCAACTTGGGAGACATTAATATCGCACCCTCCGAGGCGGTCGCACCCTCTCCAAATTTGCCGATGCATGAGCAGCGAACAGGTTCGGGAGCGCGGGGGAAGTTGGGGAATTCAGGGGCTTCAGTCGTTCCGCCATCACCGTCGCTCTCGAGCTCAGGTGGCGCCGGGGGTGGACGCTCGCGTTCGTTATCTGGAGCGGGCCTGTCGGGGACGTCCTACGGCGTAGTGCCCCCAGCTCCCTCTGCCAGCGAAACTGGAAGCACCGGTACTCGCCACGGACGCTCGTTTTCAAACGGTGATTCCCAGGTAATCGCGCCGGCGCCATCACTTGAAACTGCCGGCGGGTCAGGTCAGTTAGGAGGACGGCGCCCAGGGGCACTTTCCGGGGGTAATTCCGAGATTGTTCCCCCGACTCCATCAGTCGCCGGCGAGGGAGGAACTCGTGCAGGAAGCGGGGGCTTAGGTTCATTGTCCGCCGCTGGGCTAGAAGCCGTGCCACCGGCGCCCTCAATCACGAGCGGGGGCGGTTCGACCTCAGGAGGGAACGGGAACTCGTTAGACTCTGCCTCCCAGGTTGTTCCGCCAGCACCATCATCCCCAAGCACGGGAAATTCCCGCGCGTCGGACCGTCCGGTTGACGCTGCGGCGTCAGCGTCGGCTGCTCCGCAAGCCACACCAACGAAAGAGCAACGCCGGTCCCCGCCCGAGGATTTGGCTTTGCGGTTAGTAGGCTTGGTATTGGCGCTGCCCAACTCTTCTTATTTTTCCAACTACGAAGTCTTCATTGCAGAAAGAAGAGTAGGAAGGGAAAACCCAGAATTCATCAAGCTTGTGTACGAGTATCTGCCATACCAACGCGCATTGTCGCAGTACGAAAACAATTCCAAAATATTTAAGCTTCGCGTTACTCGAGATTCCAGTTGTGACGAATCTCTTATGCAAATGACCTGGCCTGAAAATGACCCTCATCCCCAAGGTCCTTCAGATTCTCCCGGATTGAGTGCCAGTGACCGTAATAGCATGCTTCCTTGCTACCGTACGACCGCCGACGACTACCGGAAAGCGATTTCGCGGCGTCACTGATGCGGTCTGGCTCTGTTCGTCGCAAACCAGGTGGTAACATCCAAAACAATTCGTCATTCAAATGAGAAGGTATTTGGTGCGCGACTTTCTTATCAAGATACTAACTATCTTTTTTCTGCTCTCTAGTTGGGGCATTTGTCAGATTCCCACCGGGTCCATCGAAGGATATGTTTCCGATATTCAAGGTGCAGTAATCCAAGATGCCAGCCTGGCTGTCCGGAATACCGAGACCGGGGCCATTCGAAAAAGCAAGACGGCATCCGATGGATCGTTTCGCTTCGATGGACTGGACGCCGGCTCCTACGAGATCGTGATTTCGGCGCCGCGATTTTCTGCATTGCGTACTCCGATCGTGGTGCGCGTCAGTGAAGTAGTTAGCGTGGCATTGCGTCTGCGAGTTCAAGGCTCGACGGAAAGTGTCGAAGTTAAGGCGGCGCCTCTTGATAGGAGCTCGAATGTGCTCAGCAATCCGATCAGCGAGAATGAAATCCAGAACACACCGTTAGCGAACCGCAGCTTCGCCAACATTGCGTACATTGCCCCGGGGACCGCGCCGGTCGAGCCCTCCGACCCAACTAAGGCGCGCGTCACCGCCGTCTCTTTTGCGGGTAGCTCAGGGCTCAATGTGGATTTGTCTATAGATGGGGCAGACGACAACGACGACTACATCGGCGGCTTCCTTCAGAACTACTCGCCGGAAGCGATCCGCGAATTTAACGTACGCACCACGCAATTTGATCCTGACACCTCCAGAACGAACGGGGGTTCCATCGTCCTGAGCACACGCTCCGGAAGCAATGATTGGCACGCTTCGGTCGCAGGATTTTTTCGGACTTCAGCGTGGAACGTGCGCAACAAGTTAGATAATCCGAAACCGAATCCCAAGCAGCCCTTTTCGAAACAGGATTATGTAGGCACGCTCGGCGGTCCCTTGAAACGCGATCGCATGTGGTTGTTCACTTCCTATGAGCACAATCACGAAGATGCCAGCGTCGCGTACAGCGCATTGAGCCTGACGCAGTTCGAGGCACTGGCGCAATTGGCAGCCTCCGGCGAAATTCCCGGTGTCACTTCGATTGCCGTACCGCCTTCGATCTCGACGCCGTTTCATGACAACCTGTTCAATTCACGACTAGATTGGAGGACCTCCGAACGCTCGCAATGGACCCTTCGCTTCTCGTTGGACCGGAATGAAGGTCTCAACGACCTCGTGCAGCAAGGAGCGCTTCCCAGCACTGGATTTACAACCCAATCGAATTATTACAGCGCGCTTGTCAGAAACGAGTTTTCATTCAGTCCACGATGGTCCGCAGCAACGGTGTTGGATCTATTTCTGTTTGATCACAAGAAAGTCACGAACTCCAATCTCGGACTGGCGCTTGCATTTCCTTTCAGCACCACCGCGCTCACGACCAGTGGATTTGAAACTTTCGGCGATAATCAGTTCGCGACCGCGATTACTGCGTTTCCGATTTCGCGTGAGCAACAAAAATATCAATTTCGCCACGACCTGAGCCACACCGGGGCCGGACATAACCAAAAATTCGGCGTGAACTTTATTCACGAGCCGGTGCTCAATGGTCAATTCGCAGACAGCGCGGAAGTTCTGGCGGTGCTGCCGAAAGACCCCACATTCTATGGAGCGAATCCAGGAGCGTTCGCCATTGACCTCGCCGCCACCAGGCAAGACATTCCGGCTAGCAACGGGAGATTTTCGCAAAATATTCAGCGAGTCGGTTTCTATGCTCAGGATAGCTGGCGCCTGACGCCGCACTTCGTTCTCAACTACGGCGCACGTTACGACACTACTTTCGGACTATTCATCGCCAACGGCAGAGACCAGACACACAATCCAAACCTAACGCCGCTGCAAGCATCCGGCGTGAGTTTTGCCCGTGGCACTCCCCATGATTATCGCGGGGCTCTGAGTCCGCGTGTCGGCCTGGCTTATTCCCCCGGCGACGGCAACACGATCATTCGCGCCGGTTTCGGGATGTATTACAACGATCTCGCGCAGAATGGATGGGCGCAAGCTTTCCAGTCGGTCAACGGAGGAGAGAATCCGCCTGCGGTTGTCATTGATCCCAGATATCACAGTCCTTACGCCATCCAGGCCAGCGCTACCATAGAGAGAACTCTCACAAACAGTTGGCGTATCGCAGCCGAATACCAACTGCAACAGGGAAGCCATCAGTACCGGCGCTATGAGTACGTCAGCGGAATTTCACTACCGGCACCAGTGCGGAATATTTCGCTCTTCCGTACGGACAACCGTTCCAGCTATAAGGGCACGTCGTTCCTATTGCAAAAGAAAAGCGATCGCTATGAACTGACGGCGCATTACACTCTGGCGTACGCGAGCACGTGGGGAGCGACCGTGGGCGAACTCTTTGATTACGTGAATGGAGTGACTGACGCTCGCCGCCCCTTTGGGCCCGGCGATCACGGTCCTTCAGGAGAAGACATTCGCCATCGTTTTGTGGTGAGCGGAGTGTTCGAGCTGCCATTCAAATTTCAGATTTCCACGTTAGCGCAATTTGAAAGCGCACGGCCCTACACCATGTCCACTCCAATTGACATAAACGGCGATGGAAATGTGAATGATCGCGTTGTCGTGAATGGAGTCCAGACGTCACTGGACCAATTCAGAGGCTCACCATTTTCACAGATTGATTTGCGGGTAAGCCGCGAGTTTCGGCTGCGTGAGAAATTAAGCTTACGTCCTTTCGCCGAATTTTTTAATGTGCTGAACCGCAGCAATCCAGGAAATAATTTTATTCCCGACATCAGCGCTCTTCCCAATCGAGTCAATGACCCGAAAAACGCCACGGCGTTCTGTCTCAATGCGACGTGCAGCATTACCAGACCTATACGAAGCATTTCGGAGTTGCGCGTTCCCGCTGGAGCGCTCGGCGATTTCTTCGGCCCTGCAACCACGGTCGGAATCCCGCTCGCGATGCAGGCAGGATTCCGGCTCGAATTTTAAGATTTAGGCGCGTCACCGTCGATGGGCCAGCATGACTGACATCAATCTAGAGGCCTTCAACAATCCCGAAGTCGCGGGTCACTATTCCCGCATTGATTACATCACTCCCTGCGAAAAGCTCGTTTTTGAGAAATACGTTGTGCCCGGCGGCGAAGTTCTCGACCTTGGAGTGGGCGGCGGACGCACCACATCCCTACTCTCTTCACGCGCCGGGGCTTATGTTGGACTGGATTACGCTGCGACGATGGTGGAGCTTTGTCAGTTGAAGTTCCCCTCGCTAAAGTTTTTTGAGGGGGATGCTGTTGATCTCTCGCGCTTCGCGGATGGCTCGTTCCAAACCATCGTCATGGCATTCAACGGGATTGACACTCTCAGCGAACGATCCCGCCAGAGCTGCTTGCGCGAGTGTTCGCGAGTGCTGAGACCAAACGGCATCCTGATTTTTTCCTCGCACAATCCACGAGCAGTTCTAGTCATTCCAAAATGGAATCAACAGAGAGTACAGGAATATGCGTGTCGTGCGATTGGGAATCATGGTTCCGCAATGCCCATCGCGCTGGCCGTATTCACCGCCGCGGCCGCCTTGCGCGCGTATCTGCGGAGTGCATGGATCAGCCTGCGCCGTACCTCGCGCAGACTGTTCACGCCACTTTTTTGGCGCGGTGAAGGCTATATGCTGGATCCCTCGCATGGCGGACTCATCATGCATTACGCCACGCCTGATCGTGTCATTACTGAGGCAGGGGAATTTGACTTTAGCCTTTGCGAAGTTCGCGGCGACGATTACCCGGCGACTAGCCACAGTCTGACTACAGATTGGTATTACTACGTATTCTCAAAGGCGAATGCCGATCGAGGTGATCTGTAAATAAGACGCTTTAGGAATGGGGATTCAAACATTAGCTTCATCACCCGATGGAACTCACAGCGAGTCCGATTATTGCAAACGCCCACAACGTCAATTAAGCTAGTCTTCTCTCCAGCAGCAAGCACCAAGCCGGGATGGCGGAACTGGCAGACGCAGCGGACTCAAAATCCGCCGACCTTCGGGTCATGGGGGTTCAAGTCCCCCTCCCGGCACCAAGCCTCAAAGCCGCGCCGGACGCGGGCCTCAGCAATTTATAGCCAGTCAGAAATGTTGAACCAAGCGGCACCTCCGGAGAATTGAAATGACAAGGTTCTCACAAATTCTTCTGCTAACCCCTGTAGTCCTTGCCGGGCTCGTTTCGACATCAAATGGACAGGAACGGGCATCGTCTGTATGGAAGCCAGGTGTATACAAAAGCCTCAGGACTGGCGTATCCACGATGCACGATGCCGTTCGCAAGCTCGGCAAGCCCAAGCTCAAGACTGTTCCAGAAGGGCCAAATGACCCAAAGCTGTGGCAATGGCACTACGAACAGAGAGCAGATGTTACCTGCTGCGACCTGTTGTTCAGGAACGGAGTGCCTGAGGAAATCACCCTCAACTTGGGGAACGTTGAACAGTCCAAGGCCGTCCAGATGTTCGGCGGTAGGTTTATTAAAGCCCGATTTAGTGATGACTATACCCGCGAAGAAGGCGGCAGCGCGCCTCTGTGCGAAGACGCGAACGGCGACCAGCTGCTGCTACTTGACCCGACACGGGGCTTGTCCCTCTGGGTTGAGTCGGATGGGAAAGTCAGCGCTGCCACGTTCGCAGTAGCTCGGCCCGGCATCAGTACGTGTCGCAAGCGGATAAACGCACACGTACGATGAACGTCAAACGACTGTAATGGAAGACCTGATGTGGATCGGTAGCGGACACTGCTACCGATCACACCAGCAATCCACGGATGCTCAAGAGCGACTACTTGTTGGCGGTCTGATTCGGCAGCTCATCGCGTTTCGCTACTTTGTACTGGATCTGCTCTTCGGACAGAATGGGTGCGAAGTCTTCCATCTCAAAGACTGGCGGATTTCGATTTCGGAGTCGCCTGCGTGGGGGTTGGGGCAACGCTTGACCCACTCGATGGCCTCTTCGAGGGACTTGACCTGCCAGAGCCAGAAGCCGGCGACGAGCTCCTTGGTCTCGGTGAAGGGGCCGTCGATGACGGTACGAGACTTGCCGGAGAATTTGACGCGTGCGCCTTTGGAACTGGGGTGGAGGCCGTCCATGGCGAGCAGGATGCCAGCCTTCATGAGTTCTTCGTTGTACTTGCCCATCTCGGCCATGAGTTTTCGATCGGGGAGGGCGCCTTCTTTTTCTGACTCTGCGGTTGCTTTGACGATAACCATGAATCGCATTGCGAAATCTCCTTTCGGTTGAGCGATGGGTGTGCTTGTTTTCGGGTTTAGCTATTTGTTGGCTAACCGGTGAACTCAGATTGAGAGCGCAGTTGGATCGCTGTTGCTCGCTATCGTACTGGCTCTCTGCTGATACGTCGAACGGGGTGTGGCCGACTCGACATGAAAAGGAAATTTAATTAATTATTTTTTCGGGGAGACCAAGGATGGTCTGAATTACGGATTTTATTAAGGCAGGTTGAGCATGTGGTTAGTTCTTCGGGGCTGGAGCGGGGACTCAACTGGCCGAACTCTTCCGCCAAATTCCGGCCGCTGAAAAAGCGCGACGGATGCGGCAGCCGATTGTGATCGCTGCCATATGAAGCCCTCGATTCTACCGTTTCAGCAAATCCACCGGCGCCCGCACGTCCGTCACCCTCAGATACTTTGCGAGCGCGGGATATTTTCTCGCGACGGCTTCGTACATCCCATACGCCGCATTGCGGTAGGAGATGTGTCCGGCTGGGCCTGTTCGCAGTTCGGAGATGTAGATGACTTCGGCGAAATCCATTTTGAACAGCGTTCGCTTGCGGAAGGCCAGCGGGATCGCGTACTGAGAGCCTTCTTCACTCTCGCTTTCCGCTCCCGAAGCTAATTTCTTTACTTGCGCTGCCGTTTGCTTCATTACCGAATCGTATTTCGTCCGTGCTCCAGCCGCTTCCAGTTCCGGCGGGACGTCGTAACCATGCAGTGTGGTGAAACCCTGTCCAATCTGAATGCAGCGGCGATGGCGGTGCATATCACGGTAGCCGCCGATATCCATGAGAATGTCAAAGCGGAATTGCTGCCCGGCGCAGAAGGGACGCAGCACTTCGTCGTGGCGTCCGCGATGTCGCATGCCTAAATCAATGATTTCCTGGCGACGAGTCTCTCCCGCCGCTTCGACAGCTTCACGAAGCTGCCGATAAGAGTAATGACTGCGTTCGTACAGGAGCGTGGTTGCGAGCTCGATCTCCAGGGGTTCGTCTTCCAGCAAATCAACCATCGGCGCTGGAGCCACGGCAGAACTTCCCATCAATTCCGCCGCTGCTTGCCGAAATTCCCGGCGGGTCTCGATTTCGTATAAGTTGGGGTCCGCATACTTCACCAGCGTGGGCGCAACCCGAATTTCTCGCAGCAGTTCGTTTTGCGCGCGCTCTCCCAACTCCGGCGAAAGCGCTCGGATCTCTTCAACCAGATCTTTTAATGATTCTTCATTAGCGTTGAACGCAGACGATAGCGCGGCTTTCTTGAGGGACTCTCCGAGGTGGCGAACTTCGCCATGCGAGTGCGACAACAGACGCGCGATTTGCGTCTCCAGCGTGCGCGCATTCACGATCTCGCCCAGCGAAGTGTTGGCTGCCAGCGGAAGCAAGTATCTCGAAATATCGAATGCCCGGGCGCGAAGAGTGCGTTCGTAAGCTTCTTGCTTCATCTCCTGCGGACGCGACGTGATGCTAGCGAGGTATTGAAACATCTGCTCTGAAAGCGACTCGTACTCCGCAAACAAGTTGCCGATGGTTTCTTTGTAGGTTGCAACTGCCTCGCGGTTCCCGCCGAAATCTGGAGTGAAGTACCCGCTCTTTCGAAAATCCTGATAGCGGGTGGAGCGTTCCTGGCCGTCCCAGCGCTGCTCGTCAGCCAAAACGATAGCGGCCAGAATTGAGAGCCGCTCGACTGCGAGCGCTACGTGCGCCAGGTCGGCGATGGAACGGTGTCCATATTGGAAATAGAAGGTGTTGAGAAATTTCTCCGCCTTCTGCTGGCTGATTTCGCGCAGAGATTCCTTCATCGAGAGCGACGAGCGTGAATACTTTGCCATCGCGTAGGCCTGTACTTCAGGCTCGACCCCGTAGATCGCATAAACTTCCAGCGAAGGATTTTCTTGAGAGCGAGGGCTTGCGGCTGCGGGTTCGGGTACGGCGGTTGTCTCGGACATTCTGTCTATGACCTCAGCGGTGAGACTGGAATCTTAATTGGCGAGTAGACGCGGTGCAACCGCGCTCTATCGTTTACCCGAAGTCTGAGGTGGAAGCGAAAGTCGCGCTCTTCAACGGAGTATTCGAGGCAATTCGTCGAGCAATAAATTTCTACAACGTGTGCAGGTAGGCGAGCAGGTCCGCGACCTGCTGGCGATCGAGCACCTGTCCGAAGCCTGTCATCTTGGCCCTGCCATCGCGGATAATTTCTCCCACGCGATCATCATTAGCGGGCAGTCCGCTGGCTGAGAGGGTCGGATTGCGAAAAACACCCTTCAGGCTTGGTCCCTTTCGCCCTCGTCCGGAGTAGGGCGCATGGCAGCGGTCGCAATGATCGTCGTAAATCTGGCGACCTTTTGCCTGCTGCGGATTCAGGCCTAGCTCGGAATCACTTTTGCGGCGTTCAACATCGCAACCGGTGGTGAATAGAATGCATACGCAAAAGATCACCACGGTCAGCACTCTGTTTGAATTTACTTTGCCAAAATCTTTATCAGACATTTTTTGAAGATTGTTTTTTGCGGCAGGTTTCAGCCATCACTTCTTGGCGGCTCCGTCGGTTACGATTTCACCGACGATGGCGTCAATCGTATCGAGTACGTGCTTGTCCGGAAGATTGAAATTGTTAGAGAGAATGGAGAATGCAACCGACTCGCCGCGCGCAGTAGTGGCGTATCCGGAAAGTGCCTTTACTCCGCCGAGTGATCCTGTCTTCGCTGAGACGCGTCCCTTTACTGGAATGCCGGCAAAGCGATCCGCCAGAGAACCGTCCACGCCTGCCGTCGGCAACGTGTCGTGAAAAATCGGACCCCAAGGCTGCGAGGCGGCATAGCGCAAAAGCTGAACCACCGCGTGGGGAGCCACCAAATTTTGCCGTGACAACCCGGATCCGTCATAGAAAACATATTGATCGGCTGAGACGCCAGCCGTATTCAAAAATCCGCGCAATACTTCCATGCCGCCTTCGACTGATCCGGCTGTGCCTTTCTCCCTTCCCAGCAGGCGCAACATGATTTCTGCATGTAAGTTCTGGCTGACTTTATTGATGACACGAACGTCTTCTAACAGAGGCTTCGATTGGTAGCTGGCCAGCACCAGGGGCAGAATCTGGAGCGAGCGGGAGGGTTCTTCTCCGCCACGCGCGGCAGCCAGGGCGGTAACGCTCAATGTGGACAACGCCGACAATTCGGTGTGCCGCGTGTGCGGACGGCCATACACCGCGATGCCTCGCGTTGCCAGGAGATGACGAAAGAGGTCGGCTGCGAATTCCGCCGGATCTTCAATCGCCAGAGCTTCGTTTGCTCCCGCATCGTCCAGCGGCATATTTCCCCAGAGCGATAACGTCGTCGAGCCCTGTTCGCGATTGATAAATATCTTGCGGCCCGTTCCCGGAGGCGTGGTAATTATGCGGTTATTAATTCGATAGTAATCCGCGAACGGCGCCACACTCACGAACGCTCGATCTCCAGCGCGGTCGGCGGGAAGAATGTTTACAAAAACTACGTTGTCATTGATGGTGAGGGCGGAAACCGGAGCGCCGTCCGCCCAAACCAGATCGTCCTGACTCCATCCTTCGCCGTAGCGTTCGAAGGCAAAGTAAGAATCATCGGCAATGATGTCTCCATCAACATACTTAACGCCTTTGCGCAGCAGTTCGTCGGCCAGGTTTTCCAGCACTTTTATGGGATGGTCGTCCCGCGCGGTATGCAGCGCGTAAGGGAGTTCGCGTCCGGAAAGATTCGGATCGCCGCGTCCCACCAAAACTAAATCGCCAGTTAACCGCCCGTGTTTATCCAGGGTACCGTTGGTTTCGACCGTTGTGCGAAAGGTGTAATCCGGTCCGATTAACGCGAGGGCGGCTGCGGTCGTGAACAGCTTGGTGTTCGAAGCAGGAGTAAAAAGCTTTTCCGAATTCTGCGAGTACAAAACCTTGCCGGAGGCGAGCGAGACCACCTCGATGCCCCAGAATCCGCGCTGCAATTCGGGTTGGGCAATAACTTTGGCGATTCGATCCGCGAGCGGTTTCTGGTGGGCGGCGTGAATTTGCGCCGTCAGCAGCGCGCAGAAGAAGATTAGAAGAAGTGTTCGCGAACGCGACCGCAAACTACTCATAAGCAAGCTGATTGTAGCACCGAGGTAATGGGGTGCCGGTCACTAATGACACTGCATTTTCGGGGGCAGATTCATCTGCGGTGCCGCCACAGAGGTTTAGAATCACGCTCATGCGCACCGTGTTTGATTGGAACATCGGGTCTCGCTCACTACAGTTGGGCAAGCGCACGGTCGTGATGGGTGTTCTGAATGTGACTCCCGACTCTTTTTCGGATGGTGGACTCTATCTCAACTTTGAAAGTGCGATCGAGCATGGACTTAAACTTATCGAGGCTGGCGCCGACATCCTCGATGTCGGTGGCGAATCCACGCGTCCCGGAGCAAGTGTCGCCTCCGAGCCGCCAAAGGCTGCTAAACCTGATAAACCCTTGCCGCCTGCAGTCAAAGCGGAGGAGGAGCTTGCGAGGATCATCCCGGTAATTCAGGCGCTGAAGCAAAAGCGGCCCGACGCGATCGTCTCAGTTGATACTTACAAAGCCAACGTGGCTCGCGCTGCGCTTGGCGCGGGCGCCGAAATCGTGAACGACGTTAGCGGTTTTCGCTGGGATCCGCTGATGAAAACTGTTGTGGCTGAAATGAAATGTGGAGCAGTACTCATGCATTCGCGAGGACGTCCTGAGGAATGGAGCGCGTTGCCACCGATCTCTGACATGGTCACGCTGGTAAAGCGGGAACTACGGCAGTGGGTTGACGATGCCCTCCTCGCAGGAGTGCGCCGCGACCGAATTGTGCTTGATCCCGGATTCGGTTTCGGCAAGAGGCTGGAGGAAAATTATCCTCTTTTAAAACGCTTCGAAGAGTTACATCAACTGCACTATCCGCTACTGGCCGGACTTTCGCGCAAATCTTTTATTGGCAGGGCAATTGCGCGCAAGGGTAGCGATGCCGCTGTCACCGACAGACTCCACGGCACGCTAGCTGCGGAAACTGCGGCGATTTTAAAGGGCGCACACATTGTTCGTACTCACGATGTGAGAGCCAGTCTCGATGCTGCGCGTGTCGCGGATTTAGTCGGCAGCTAATCTGGATGTAGGGGTCTTTCGATTCCGCATATCCAAGCGCAGGCGAGCGAACCAGATTCCGCTCAAGATGACACGTTTTAGGGTTGTCATCCTGAGCGCAGTCGAAGAATCCCTGATTCCCTTAACTTGCGCCCGCAGCTGAAACTTCTCTACGTTGACCCTGCAACTTCAACCGATTAGGATTCTTATGGGCGTTTTTCCGAGCTTTCTCGCGGCGAGGCGCTTCCTTTACAGCTATTCGTGCTGGCCGTTACACTACTCGTTCCAACTCTGAGCTTGGGGGCATTCTTAATATGGCGACTGATAACAAAGCAACGGTTGAAAAAGTAAAACAAATTATTGGCGAGCAGTTGGGCGTTGATGAAGGCGAAGTCACACCCAGCGCCTCGTTCGTGGACGATTTAGGAGCCGATTCTCTCGACCAGGTCGAACTGGTGATGGCATTGGAAGAGGCATTCAGCGTCGAGATTCCTGATGAAGATGCGGAGAAAATCCGCACCGTGCAAGACGCCATTGACTACGTGGAAAAGCACGCCAAGGCCGCGAAGTAATCTGGATCTAAAATTTAACCTCAGCGCCAGCGCATGCTGTACCGGCGCGGCCAAATTCATATTTGCGACACGAGGAGCGTTGAATGGCGGCCGTTGACGAGAAAGTGAAACAGATCATCGTCGAGCAGTTGGGAGTGGATGAGGCCGAAGTCACGCCCACTGCTTCGTTTGTGGACGACCTCGGTGCCGACTCTCTCGACACCGTTGAACTTGTGATGGCGTTCGAGGAGGCCTTTGAGATCGAGATTCCTGACGAGGACGCGGAAAAAATTCGCACCGTCAACGATGCCACCGATTACATCACGAAACATTCGAAAGGCGGAAAGTAGTTGGGACGAAGGGTAGTAGTTACTGGGATCGGATTGATTTGCGGGGTTGGCAACACCACCGACCAGGTTTGGCAAAGTTTGCTTGCCGGCAAGAGTGGAGTAGCACGCATCACGCAGTTTGACGCCGCACAGTTTGCCTGCCAGATCGCTGCAGAAGTAAAGAATTTTGATCCACTGAACTTCGTCGAAAAAAAAGAGCTCAAGAAGATGGGACGCTTCATCTACCTGGCTTTGGCTGCAGCCGATGAAGCTATGAAATGGTCCGGCCTACAGGTCACGGCCGAAAATTCCGAGCGCGTCGGCGTGCACATCGGCTCTGGCATTGGCGGCTTCGATGTCATCGAACGTGAGCATTCCAACTTGCTTAACGGCGGTCCGCGAAAAATCTCTCCGTTTTTTATCCCGGCGGCAATCGTAAACCTCGCGGCGGGCCATGTCTCCATGCGCTTTGGCGCCAAAGGTCCGAATGAAGCCACAGCCACAGCCTGCACCACCAGCGCTCACTCCATCGGAGACTCGTTCAGAATCATTCAGCACGGTGATGCCGACGCCATGATTGCAGGCGGCACTGAAGCTGCGATTACCCCCATGGGCGTCGGCGGCTTCGCGGCCATGCGCGCGCTTTCCACCAGAAACGACGATCCGGAGAAAGCCAGTCGTCCATGGGATTCTGCGCGCGACGGTTTTGTGATTGGAGAAGGCGCCGGCGTTCTGATCCTCGAAGAGTTGGAATTCGCCCGCCAGCACGGCGCCAAAGTTCTCGCGGAGATCGTTGGCTATGGGATGAGCGGCGACGCTTTCCACATTACTCAGCCCGCCCCCGAGCATGAAGGCGGATTTCGCGTGATGAAGAATGCGTTGAAAGGCGCCAAGCTTGTTCCCACGGATATTGGATACGTTAATGCTCACGGGACCTCGACTCCGATCGGCGATGTTCTCGAAGCCCACGCCATTCGAAATTTTTTTGGCGAACATAGAGTGCCGGTCAGTTCCACAAAGTCCATGACAGGACATCTTCTCGGCGGCGCCGGAGGCCTGGAGGCTGGGGTGACCGTGCTTGCGCTTCGCGATCAGATTCTGCCTCCGACGATCAATCTTGAGAATCAGGATCCTGACACTGCCGGGATGGATCTCGTCCCCAACCAAGCCCGCAAAGCTAAAGTGGATTATGCGCTGTCAAATTCTTTCGGCTTTGGCGGGACCAACGGAGCGCTGATCTTCCGCCGCTGGGAAGAGTAACCACCGCGCGGCAAGATCCATCCTGAATTCTCTGACAAGACAAGTCAACTTGGCCATCATTTCCTTTCGGATCAGAGGGGCCCGTCTTTGGCAATCTCTCAGGAGAACACGTTCAAAACGGTCTAAGGACTGATACTTTTGTACCCAGCTACTGTACTTCTACGCGTTTGCTATTGGCGTTGGGACGACCCAGAATAGAGTTCAGACAATCATGCACATGAACTCATTTCCCGCTCCCAAAGCCGCTTCCGCCGGATTTCCTCCGTTAGTAGCACCGAAAAAAACTGCAGCACGTGCCGCCTTGGTGGATGTCAAAGATTCCGCCAAAATAGTGCTTGCGGAATGCTTTCGCCAGTTCGGCGTGGAAGCCGTTTTAATGGGCGGTGACGCGTCTGAGCGGCTGAAAAGAGAAAAATTCCAGGCCTGCGTGGTGCGGCTCGACGCGGATTCCAGCTCCGTACTCGACGCCGTTCGCACCTCATCGTCGAACAGCCGCATGGTCATTTACGGAGTCGGCGGTTCGGTGCAGGACGCGATGAAGTATTCCAAATTCGGTATCAACGCCGTATTCAACGAACCTTTGGAACGGCCCACCGCGTTGAAGCTCATGCGCGCAACGCAAATGCTATTGGTCCACGAGCTACGCCGGTACGTTCGTATTCCGATCATCACCGAAGTTTTGGTGGAACTAGGGGGAAACGAACGCTTCAGCGCGAGTAGCCTGGAAATTAGTTCTGGAGGCATGTCTCTAAAGAGCCGAGAGGAAATCGCTGCCAACCAGCCAGTGGAAGTCTCTTTCGCGCTGATGACTCTGCCAAGGATCTCGTTGAAGGGCTTCGTCAGCTGGCGCAATTCCGGCGTACATACCTTTGGTATCCGTTTCGATGCCCAAGATCCGCGGCGCCTGCGAATCAAGCAGTGGATAGATTCCTGCTTCGAGAATTGACGCGTTCAGCTGTCAGTGACTTCGAAATGCCCTCGGGTGATCGCTGTATTGCGTCTCCTCGCCTAAACGTTTATTCTCAATAGGTTGCCGGACATATAAGTCCGTAAGTCGCGGCACCCTTTCAGAGGAGGTACACATGGCTTGGGACCGAGTCGAAAGAAGATGGAAACAGCTGACCGGCGTCCTGAAGTCGCGCTGGCGTAAGTTGACCGACGACGATCTCAACGTGATCTCTGGAAAAAAGGACGCGCTCATTGGCAGAATTCAAGAGCGCTATGGTATCGCCAAGGACGAAGCGCAAAGCCAGGTAGCGCGCTGGTATTCCTCGGTTGACCGTGAGTTGCGCGATCCTGAAGCTCCCAATCAAGAAGAACAAAAAGTACTGACTGTCACCCGCAAAGTCAGCTGAGCCCACCGCCGTGTTGAGCGCGGTAGAGACATCCTACCTTCGAGGTTGCTTACCCCCTCTTTACACTTCTTCACGTTAACCCAGCCCTTTCCGCTATAACCTTTATTGACCCAGTTGATGCGTTTCTTAAGTCTTTGCACCTTCAGGCTTTCACGCATCTTCCTCAAAGATGCGAAAATGGAGTCATAGCCTTCAACGGAACACATCGGCCCACCTATGTGCGGCAAGCTTGCGCCGTCCAGCAACTAAAGGCAGGTCTGTTGTGTCTAATCATTTGAAGCCAACGGCTTAATGTCGCTCACGCAAATCCCGCCCCTTACCCCTCCGCCTCAGGCGCCACCTGAACCCCAGCAGCTTGATCTGTACGATGTACAGCGCTGGGAGTCGGCGTATCGCGAGCTGCATGCGGTTCCTGCGCTGCTCATCCAGTTGCAGGACGACCTTGCGCGTTCCCGCAAGCGCGAGGCGTTTTGGATTTCTTTGGTTATCCACCTCATTCTGCTGATCATCATTGTGAATCTTGAGCGCCTGGAAAAATATCTTCCCAAACGCGCGGTGGTCGTGGCCAGTCCCAATGACCTCCTGAAGCAGAAGGACATGACGTATCTCGAGCTTCCACCGGACGCGCAGAAAATTACCAAGCGCAAAGAGACCAACGTTATTTCGGACAAAGATCGCATCGCCACTTCTCGCACTCCCCAACTGGATCGCAAAGAGCTGAAGAAGCTGCTCGACAGTTCGCGGCCCGGACATAAAGGGCCAAGCGCACCTGCAGCCCAGCCAACTCCTGCCCAGCGGCCGCAAACGGCGCAGAATGCTCCCGCGTCGCAGGAGAAGCAATCCGAGGCACAACCTCCCGCGCCTCAGCGAGACAATCAAACGGCAAAGCTTGAGACGCCGCCCGTATCGCCGCCCAAGACTTTTGGCAGCGGCAACATGTCCGCTGGCAGTGCTATTGAGCAGGCGACCGAAGCGGCGGCAGCGCACCGTGGCGGATACGCCGGCGACAACGGCGAATTCGGTTTGGGTCAAGGACGCAAGGCCACGAAAGCCGTCGGCCAGCTCGATGTTCTAAGCGACACCATGGGTGTGGATTTCGGGCCCTATTTACAGCGCGTGTTGCACGACGTGAAAGAGAATTGGTATCGCATTATTCCGGAGTCCGCGCGCGCGCCGCTGATGAAGAAGGGAAAGGTCTCAATCGAGTTTGCCATTACAAAAGATGGCCGCGTCGCCGGCCTGCAATATGTGAGCAGTTCGGGTGACGTTGCACTCGACCGCGCGGCTTATGGAGGAATCACCGCCTCCAATCCATTTCCCCCTTTGCCGGCGCAGTTCAGCGGGCAATACCTCGCATTGCGTTTCCACTTCTTCTACAACCCCGATAACGCCGATCTGCAATAGCTGCTCCGCCGAGGCATCCTGAGCGAGGCGGGAGCTACAATGTGCTGGTGGCAGCGTGGAAGAACTCACCGATTCTCAAACTTGAATCCATCGGCTTGATTCTGATAGGGGTAGTCGCATTGCTATTCATCCTTATCCGCTATTGGCATTACATCGCCTGGAGTGCCCGCTGACCGTTCTCGACCCCCTCCTCGTCGTCATTTTGGGCCCGACGGCAAGCGGAAAAACCTCGCTCTCTCTGACGTTGGCTCAGAAGTATCACGGCGAAATCGTGAACTGCGATTCGGTTGCCATGTACCGTGAGTTCGAAATTGGCACCGCCAAACCTACCGCCGCCGAGCGCCTGCGTGTCCCACACCATCTGCTCGACTGCGTTGAGCCATCGAGCTACATCACAGCCGGCGAATACGCTCGAATGGCTCGCCAAGTGTTGGAGGAAATCAAAAGTCGAGGAGAGTTGCCAATCGTCGTGGGTGGCACCGGACTTTATCTTCGCGCGCTTCTGGACGGCTTATTTCCCGGCCCCCAGCGATCCGAAGAACTGCGCGATCGACTTCGTCAGCGGAATGACGGAAAGCGCGCTGGCTATCTGCGTCGTATACTCTGCCGCCTCGACCCCGCTGCTGCGGCGCAGATTCACGCCAACGACACGCCGAAACTAATCCGAGCAATCGAAGTTTGCCTAACCTCGCGCAGTGCGATGACGGAAATCTGGAAGCAAGGTAGCCAGCGCCTGGCGGGATTTCGCATCTTGCGGATCGGGTTGAATCCCGAACGTGGTGCGCTCTACGATCGCATTAATCGTCGAGCTGAACAGATGTTCGCATCCGGACTGCTTGAAGAAACCCATGAGTTGCTAGAAAAATACGGCGATGCCGCTACCCTTCTAAAGTCACTAGGCTACAAGCAAGCCGTGCAGTTCCTCCGTGGGGAACTAGTTCTTCCCGCTGCAATTCTGGCCGCACAACAGGCCCACAGAAACTATGCCAAGCGGCAATTGACCTGGTTCCGCCGGGAACCGGATGTCAAATGGCTGAATAACTTTGGCGATGAATTCGAAGCCCAGCATAAGTCCATCCAGCTGATCCGCGAAAAACTGAACCCGTCCTAAACCGTTGCTCCTTTTATTGTCACCAAAAGTGCCAGCGATAACCGGAACATGCCCCTGAACGGCAGCCGCTGTGGCTAACCTTGGCCGTCACGTAGATGCCAAAATACGAAAATCTGCTATGCGCAAAACTTTGCAGTGAAGTTTAGGACGAAAACACTTTTCCTGTTCGCAGCCGTTCGACTAGTCGTATAGTACGGTGGCTCAGTAAAAACCCTGCTTCAAACATTTGGAGAAACACAATGCGATCCAGTCGCTTTTTCATTTCCGCACTTTCCATGGCACTCCTGATCGGTTTGCTTCACACCATTTCTGCAAAAGCAGCGACATCTCAATCCGGACCAGTGAAACTGACGCTCCAGCGGCTCGGCGCCAGTTCATTCGCATCTGCGCCAATGGCCACTGACGTGTCCGGGTTGCCGGACGAGATTGACTCTGCCGTGAACGGCGGTGACGCCGACGGTGGCAATGGCGATGTTTTAGCTATTGGACTTAACCGGTCACTACCCGGCACCTCACCCGGGAAAGCCGGGAAGGCTCTCAGCTCAAAGCCTAAGTCAAATCCGTTGCTGGGCACGAATTTCCAGGGACTAAACTTTCATGACCAGCGATTCGCCAACGGTGGCAATCAGTTCTCCGTCGAGCCTCCTGATCAGGCGTTATGTGCGGGCAATGGGTTTGTGCTCGAGTCGGTTAACGACGTTTTGCAGGTATATAACAGCGCCGGCATCGCGCTCCTTAACGGTGGACAGGCGGTTGACCTCAACACATTCTACGGCTATCCACCAGCTATAGTGCGTTCGGGTCCGAATGCGGGCCAGCGCGGCCCCTCTCTCACAGATCCCGTCTGTCTCTACGATCAAGCTATCGGTCGGTTCGTGCATGTCGTATTGACGCTCGACCACGTCGGGTTGACCGGTTCACTGAATGGCAACAACCATCTGGATATCGCCGTGAGTAATACTGGCGACCCAACCGGTACTTGGACGATCTACAAGCTTCCCGTGCAGAATAACGGTACTCAAGGAACTCCGGATCACCAGTGCAACAACGGGTTTTGCCTTGGCGACTATCCACACATCGGCGCGGACGCTAATGGCATTTACCTTACGACCAACGAGTTTGCCGTTTTCGGCGCCGGCTTCTATGGGGCCCAGATTTATGGCATCGGGAATAACCTCCTCATCGGCGGGAGTGGCAGCGTGGTCCTGTTCGACACTCTGGGTGCCGGTCCGGATGGCGCTGGCTTCACCGTATGGCCAGCCCAATCTCCTAGCAATCAGTTCGACACTGATAACGGGGGCACTGAGTTCTTCCTCAGTTCCAACGCGGTGTTCTCAAATTCCGGCACGAGCAACAGCATTCTTGTATGGACAATGGCGAACACGGCGTCGCTCAACACTGCCTTCCCGGCCCCGACGCTGGCGTTATCCACCGTCGCCGTCAACACGTACGCAGTTCCGCCACGGGCGATGCAACCAGCCGGCAATCGTCCGCTTTCGGATTGCATTGCTGACACGGTTATTTTCCCCACTTGCAACGTAGTCGTCGCCGGCACGAACAGTCATAACAACACTCCATTCGGCCCACCAAACGGAAGCCTGAACGCCAACGATTCGCGCATGCAACAGGTCTCGTACGCTAATGGCAAACTATGGGGCGCTCTGGACACGGCAGTAAACGTGGGCAATCAGACCCGGGCTGGCATCGCCTACTATGTCATCAACCCAAACATAAATGCGTTGGTCCTACAAGGACAGGCAGGTATTGCCAACACCGATCTGACGTATCCAGCTGTCGGGGTGACGCCAAGCGGCCGTGGCGTTATCGCGTTTACGTTGACCGGCGACAACGATTATCCGAGTGCAGCGTTGGCGGGGCTGGATGCCAAAGTTGGGATGGGCGCGGTCCAGGTCGCCGCGGCCGGTGCGGGTTCATGGGATGGATTCACCTCGTACAAAATCTTCGGCGCCGGGCGTCCACGCTGGGGAGATTACGGCGCTGCTGCGGTGGATGGCGGCGACATCTGGGTAGCATCAGAGTACGCTGCCCAGACTTGTACTTATGCACAGTACCTCGTCGTTCCCAGGGGACAATGTGGTGGTACACGTGGTGCGCTGTCCAACTGGTCTACGCACGTTACCAAAGTGACCCCGTAATGGCCGGAGCCACGGAGATAACGATCACCTGATAGAACAGTTTGAGTGTCTTAGCGGCGTGAGAAGTTCTCTCGCGCCGCTAGCACTCTCGACAGCGGACTTTGGACCGAGCCCATTACGGAAGCATCTGCTGACGTGCCCGTGCTATCTTCTCCGCATGCGTAAGCTCTTTATTCTGCTTTTGTTCCTAGTTTTTCTGCCTATTGCCTTCTCCAAAGCAAGACCTTTCATCCCTGCACCGATACATCTCGACCGTGCAGGTGAAAAGTGGGCCCAGAAAACCCTTCGCAAGCTCACCCTCGAAGAAAAAGTTGGACAGCTTTTCATGATCTGGGTGCGCGCAGAATTTTTGAACAGCGCCAGCCCCGAATACATGCAGCTGCGCGACAACATGCAGAAATATCACGTCGGATCATTCGCCATGACGGTCCGATGGGACCCGCCTTTTCTCTATCGCAACCAGCCTTACGAAGCCGCCGTATTGTTGAATCGTCTGCAACAGGATTCCAAGCTGCCCCTGCTGGTGGCCGCTGATTTCGAGCGTGGTCTCGCCATGCGGCTCTACGGGGCCACGAATTTTCCCCATGCCATGGCCTTCGGCGCAACCGGCAAGCCGGAATATGCAGAGGCTTTCGGACGAATAAGCTCGCAGGAAGCCCGCGCCATCGGCGTGCACTGGAATTTTTTCCCCGACGCGGACGTAAATTCCAATCCCGCAAATCCCATCATCAACACGCGTTCTTTTGGAGAGGATCCCCAGCAGGTGAGCGACTTCGTCGCGGCCTACATTCGCGGTGCGCGCGCCAATGGCATGATGACCACCGCCAAACATTTTCCCGGCCACGGAGATACTGCCACCGATTCGCATCTCAGCCTGTCACAAGTTACCGGCGATGCCGTCAGGCTGGAGTCGGTAGAACTGCCGCCATTTCGCAAGGCCATCGAAACCGGAGTGGATGCAGTAATGGTGGCCCACGTATCCGTGCCCGCGCTAGAACCGGATCCGAATCGCGTCGCCACAACGTCATCAGCCGTAGTGACCGGACTGCTTCGCAACCAGCTCGGATTCAAAGGGATTATCGTCAGCGACGCATTGGATATGGCCGGACTTACCCGCCTCTACGCCAACGATATCGGACGAGCCGCAGTAGAGGCTTTCAAAGCGGGAAACGATTTACTACTCATCCCCGCAGACTTGAACGCTTCTTATAATTCCATGCTGGCAGCCGTTCATAGTGGCGAAATTTCGCAGGAGCGGCTCGATGCCTCGGTCTTGAAGATACTGAATGCCAAGGCCGCCCTGAAACTCCACAAGTCGCGCACCGTAGATTTAAACGCTCTGCCGGATGTAATCGGCAAACCGGAAAACCTTGCCATGGGACAACAGGTTGCGGATGACGCCATCACCCTCGTTCGCGATAATGGCAAGCTTCTTCCCCTGACAAAACAGGGAACAATTCAGTCCGGTCTTCCGTACACAACAGTAGAAGAAACTCGCAACGGATTGGTGGTCGTTATCCTTTCGGAGGACGTGCGCACCGATGCGGGACGCGTGCTCGAACGACAGATTCGTGACCGTGTGCACGACGCGCACATCATTTATGTGGACCCGCGAATTGGGAGCGCTATGTCGGAGGAAATCTTAAAAGCCGTGGATCAGGCGAAGGCAGTCGTTGCCGCCGTTTATGTGGTGCCGACCGCAGGCAAAGCGCTAAAGGCAGGTAACCGACTTACAAATTCCGTGGCGCTGTCCGACGCGAGCGGAACCCTGTTGCAGCAAATGCTCGACCATGCATCCGAAAGAACTGCCGTACTCGCCATGGGGAATCCATACTTGGCGCAAGATTTTCCAGCAGTCCAGAATTATGTTTGCGCGTTCTCGAACGCCGGAATTTCCGAAATAAGCGTGGTGAAAGCTATCTTTGGAGAGATTCCCTTTCATGGCCGCTTGCCGGTTAGCATCCCAAACATCGCAGCTCGCGGCACTGGCACAGACCAGCCCGGCCACATCCCAGCAGGAGAAAACCAATATGCTCCACCCAAACAGAATCCTTAGGACGCAATCTCAACTGGCCGCCCTGGTTGTGTTGTTCCTCGCCACTTCTGCTTGCAGCATCAACGTGAAGAAGAACGGCGATGGCGAAGAGAAGAAAGTGGACATCGAGACTCCAGTGGGCGGAATACACGTGGGGCAGGATGTGAACGTCCACGATACCGGATTGCCTGTGTATCCGGGAGCGCGGCCCAAGGAAAAGAAAGAGGGTGGCGACGACGACCGAGCCAACCTGAATATTTCAACGGGAATGTTTGGGGTGAAGATCGTCGCTATTGAATTTCATTCGGATGATCCGCCCGCTAAGATCGTTTCTTACTATCAAGACCAGTTGAAGAGATTCGGCAAAGTTGTCGAATGTCATTCAGACAAAAAAGATGATGACGACGATGGCGACGTTCATATCAATACAAACAAAGATCCCCACCACTCAAAAGAAGTGAAATGCGAGGGTAAGAACCAGGGCAGCAACATCGAACTCAAGGTCGGCACCGATGATAACCAGCATGTGGTTTCCATCAAACCCAAAGATCAGGGTTCTGACTTCGGTCTGGTATACATCCGTACTCGCGGTGAGAAAGGATCCATTTAACTCCGCATCGGCCTGGCTCGCTTGCGCCCAAAGATCATGCTGCTGTACCTTCGAATTAAGTGGAACATGTTTGTCACCAGTGTGGCGCAAGCGTAGAGGATGGCCGTCCTTTTTGCCGCCAATGCAACGGTCCGCAGATTCGAGTTGCGATTGCCGAAGCGGAACCTGTTTCTGTCGTAGACCGCGACCCTGAAGAGGAAAGCGCGCCGGCTCTGCCGTCACCCTCTCGCGCGACGAATTTCACTGCCGCTTTCAGGGATCCCTATAAACCCGCCTCTTACAGCGCTGGTGCAATAGATTGGCCGCGCGCCTGGAGGGCATCTGCGTTTGCGGCCTTGCTGGCTGCGTTTCTCACCATCCTTCCCTTCGGAGCTCCGGTGGCGTTAGGAATCGTGATCGGGGGATTTCTCTCGGTGTTTTTTTATCGCCGTACGATGCCTACCCCGCACCTGACCTTGGGAGCGGGCGCGCGCGTCGGCGCACTTAGCGGAATTCTGGGTTACGTCGCGTCCGTCACGTTTCTTCGGTTCGGCACTTCCACTTTTAGTGCGGGCGGAGAATTTCATCACAAGCTGTTAGCGATTCTTCAACAACACACTGCGGCGGGCGCTGATGCGCAAATGCAACAAGCAATGGATTTCTACAAGTCTTCTCCGGGCTTCACCGTGATGATCGTCGTCGGGCTCGTCATGGCCCTGGCTGCTTTCCTGCTTCTTTCAGGGCTAGGTGGCTTGGTCGGGGTGGCGTTGCTAAAACGCAAAACGAATCTCTGATGGCAGGATTTCTTCAAAGTTGAGAAACGGGTAACGCGGCGGTGCAACGAACGATCTTGCTCCCCACCCTCCCGCCAACGTATGATGCAGCGTTCATGAATCCACGAACTAACACCGGCCAAGTTACGCTACGCGAGAAAGTGCAACTGATGTCCGCATCGGAAATCGAGCGGACTCTCGTTCGGTTGGCCCACGAAATCATCGAGAAGAACAATGGCTCCGCCGATCTCGGACTCGTCGGCATCCGGCGCCGCGGCGTGCCGCTTGCGCAACGGCTGGCTGAAATCATCCAACGCATAGAAAAAGCTCCTTTGCCGGTAGGTACGCTCGACATTACGCTCTACCGCGACGACCTCTCGACTGTAGGCGCGAAGCCAGTTGTACAAAAAACGGAGATTGGCTTTTCCATCACCGGCAAAAACATCGTGCTCGTGGATGACGTTCTCTACACCGGGCGCACCATCCGTGCCGCTCTTGACGCCCTGTTCGATCAGGGACGTCCGCTGAAAGTGCAACTCTGCGTTCTCATTGATCGCGGACATCGCGAACTCCCGCTGGAAGCGACGTTTGTAGGCCGAAAAGTGCAAACCACCCAGCGAGAAATTATCGAAGTCAAGTTGCGTGAGGTGGATAATTTGGAGAAAGTGCTGCTCGTGGAAAAGGACTCTTGATCTCTCGCCTGCTTTCGTAATTCGGATCCGCTGAATGCCAGTAACTTCAAGTAACCAGACCAAAACCAAAGCCGCCCGCGGCTCTTTACTCGACATTGAATACATGACCCGGGCGAAAATTACCCGGCTACTGAGTCTCGCGCGACGCATGAATCCGCAAAAGCCAAAGCCACTGCTGCGAGGCAAGCGCGTGCTGCTTCTGTTCTACGAGGCTTCAACCCGCACCCGTAGCTCGTTCGAAATTGCGGCGAAGTCCATGGACGCGATCACGACCCTGATTCTCTCCAGCGGATCAAGCATCGAGAAGGGCGAATCGCTGCTCGATACGGCGAACACTTTGCGCGCGGTAGGAGCGGATGTAATCGTGCTCCGGCATCCTCATGCGGGCGCGCCCCTGCTGATGGCGAAGCATCTCGACATCCCCGTGATCAACGCGGGCGATGGCATGCACGAACATCCGTCGCAAGCTTTGCTGGATGCCCTTACGCTCATCCGTCATAAAAAAAAACTTGATGGGATCCGGTTCGCAATTGTGGGCGACATTTTTCACAGTCGGGTAGCCCGCTCCATGATTCATCTGTTGAGCAAATTCGGCGCGCACATCAATTTGTGTGGTCCGCCAGAGTTGCTGCCGGAAGCCGCGTGCACACTAGCCCCCGGTGTGCAAATCGTCAGCTCGCTGGAAGATGCGATTCGCGGTGCGGACGCGGTCATGTTACTGCGCGTCCAAAAAGAGCGGCTTGCGGGCTTGAAGGTTAGCTTGCCGAATTATGTAGCGAAATATCAGATGACCTCGGCCCGTCTGAAACTTGCGAAGTCTGATGCGTTGCTTATGCACCCCGGTCCTATTATTCGCGGTTTGGAACTTACATCGGAGATTGCAGATGGCCCCCAGTCCGTGATCGTGGATGAAGTTCGCAACGGAGTGACGATGCGCATGGCGATTCTCGCTAACGCATTGGGGAAGGTGAGCTGAGACCTCGTAATGGTTCGAGCAGAAAAATAGCGTGAGTGAATGGCGCAAAAGATATTCAAATCGCTTTTGATAAAGGGCGGAAGGCTGATTGATCCGGCCGCCGGCATTGACGCGCCTATGGACGTGTTTTTGCGCACCGGCAGGGTGGCGGAGGTCGCACCCACGGGGAAGATTCGCGGCAATGCCGATGACACCTTCGATGCTCGAGGATTAACTGTTGCTCCGGGCTTCATTGACCTGCACGTGCATCTCCGCGAGCCTGGGCAGAGTTACAAGGAAACCATAGCCACCGGCACGGAAGCCGCCGCCGCCGGAGGATTTGCGTCTGTCTGCTGCATGCCCAATACAACGCCGATCGCGGATTCTCCGGAATGGGTGAATTGGATGCAACAGCCGGAGCGCGGGGCCGTAGTGAATGTCTTCCCGGTGGCAGCTGCAACTCAGGCCAGCAAAGGCGCGGTGCTTACCGACTTTCGCGCGCTGCAACGAGCGGGCGCGGTCGCCATCACCGACGACGGCAAGCCCATACTTAGCGATGCCATCATGAGGGAGACTTTGCGTGTGGCGGCCGAGATCGGATTGCCGGTCATTCAACATGCGGAAGACACGCGCATGACCGAGCATTGCTCCATGAATGAGGGCGCGACTTCTTTCCGCATGGGTTTGCGGGGAATGAAAACCGTCGCTGAGGCGTCCATCGTCGAACGCGATATACAACTCGCGCAACAGTTCACCGGAGCGCGCCTGCACGTCGCGCACCTTTCCACCGCCGGTGCTTTAAAGGTGGTGCGCCGAGGGAAGCGGGACAAAATCCGTGTTACTTGCGAGGTCACTCCTCACCACTTTTCGCTCACCGATGAGGCCGTAGGAGACTACGACTCTAATTTCAAAATGAATCCGCCGCTGCGTTCCGAAGAAGATCGCGAGGCGCTTCTAATCGCTCTCGCCGACGGCACGGTTGATGCTATCGCAACTGATCACGCACCTCATGCTGCCCATGAAAAGACGGTCGAGTTCGAGCGCGCTGCATTCGGGATCACCGGCCTTGAAACCGCGGTTGGACTCGCTTTGACTGAACTCCTCGGCAAACGCAAAATTCCTTTAGCGAGAATTGTGGAGTTGTTCACCTCTGGTCCGGCGCGAGTGGTTGACCTGAAGGGACGCGGCACGCTTGTTCAAGGAAGCCATGCCGACGTAACGATCTTCGATCCAAAAAAGCGCTGGACTTTTCAAGCGTCGAAGGCGCTGTCGAAGTCTCACAACACCCCCTTTGATGGATGGCAGTTCACGGGGAGAGTTGTCGCGACGATTGTTGCTGGGCGCTTGGTGTATCGAGCACAGTAGTTTCATCAAACATGGATCATCAGGCGAAGCATCGCTTAGATCGCGACATCAGAAGCCGCAATTAATTCAGTATCCCCATTCTCTTCCCCACGCCTTTCAACACTTCCAATGCCTGGTGCAATTCTTCTTTTTTGTGGGTCGCCGTCATAATCGTACGGATGCGCGCCTTGCCTTCCGGCACGGTAGGGAAAGCGATTCCGGTGCCAAGGACTCCCTCTTTGAATAGTTCGCGAGAAAACTCCATGGTGAGTTTGCCATCGCCGATGATGATGGGAGTGATCGGCGTCTCGCTCTTGGGAGTAGTGTTTCCTCCGATATCGAAACCAAGCAAGCCCAGTTCCTTTTTCCAGAAGCGAGTGTTCTCCCAGAGTTTTTCGATGCGCTCGGGTTCATTTTCCAAAACTTCAAAGGCTGCAATGCAAGTGGCGGCAACCGACGGCGGGTGCGATGTCGAAAATAGAAACGGGCGCGCGCGATGGTATAGAAAGTCAATCAGGTCGCGCGATCCGCAAACGTAGCCTCCCAGCGCGCCGATGGCTTTAGAGAGAGTGCCTACCTGGATGTCCACGCGGCCATGTACGCTGAAGTGATCAATGGTGCCGCGTCCATTGCGGCCGAGCACGCCGGAGGCGTGAGCGTCGTCCACCATCATGATGGCTCCATATTTTTCGGCGACATCGCACAGTCCAGGGAGGGGCCCGATATCGCCGTCCATGGAAAACACGCCATCAGTAATCAAGAGCTTTTTGCCGGGCTGATCTTTTATGCTGGCGAGTTTCTCTTCGGCCTGCGCGACGTTCTTGTGCTCGAAGACGAGAATTTTTGCCCGCGAGAGGCGCGCGCCATCAATGATGGATGCGTGATTCAATTGGTCAGAGATGATGAAATCGTCTTTGCCCAAAATAGCTGACACGGTGCCAGCATTGGCTGCGAATCCCGATTGAAAGACCACGCAAGCCTCGACATTCTTGAAGCGCGCGATCTTCTCCTCCAGTTCCATGTGAATCTTCATCGTGCCTGCAATCGTGCGGACGGCGCCTGATCCCACTCCATATCGCCGCGTGGCTTCGAGCGCCGCTTCGCGCAGCTTGGGATGTGTCGTAAGCCCGAGATAATTGTTGGACGCGAGATTGATTACCTTCTTTCCGTCAAAGGTACAAACGGCGGCTTGTTCGTCGTCCAGTACACGCAGACGGAAGTGCGTGCCCTTCTCTTTGAGCTCATCGAGCTGGTCGGTGAGATAAGAAAGCGGGTTGACGCGGGTCACAGCTGGCATGAATGCTCCTTGAACTATTCAGTTTAATACTGAGGAAGAAAAAGTGGACTTTCATCAGCATCATTCGCACGCCCTAGGACGCCACATCGGCAAGGGTTGTAAGGTCCGGCACTTCCAAGTCAGGCGTGCCGATTGCAGGTCTTACTGCGCCAATTCCATGACGTCGAGACGCTCTGTTTACCCACACGGTTGCTATCCCGAGAGATTTTGCAGGGATCACGTCGTGGTAGACGCTCTGTCCGGCATGCAGCCATTGCTCACTCGAAACGCCGATTCTTTCCTTGGCCAGGTCGAAGATTCGGAGAGAGGGTTTGTAGGCCTGTGCCTGCTGCGCCGTGATGACGTGATCAAATTCGACTTCGAGCTTGCGGGCGGAAGGCGCGAAGAGGGCGTCGTCCACGTTGGAGATGATGGCCAGCCGGTAACGGGTTTTCAGCTTGCGAAGCGCGGCGATGGTATCTGGAAACGGCTGCCAATTTTGGACCGAGGCTGGAAGCGAATTGACCTCGCCGTCGCTCGCTGTGAAGTCTAATCGTTGTTCAAATCCACGAACAACTGATCGCAAGACATCGTGATAAATTTGGAACTTCTGCCCGTCGGCTTCGGCGTCTGCTTCCAATTCTCCATACAACGCCAGAAGCTCGTCATCGTCGAGAAATTTTCGATGAGCTGATAGCACCGGGCGCAGCGCCGACAGAATTCCAGTCTCCCAATCAATCAACGTGCCGTAGCAATCGAAACTGATCACTCGCAAACGAGTAAAATCAGGAATCATTTTTTGAGTACAACTCCACTAAGGAGCCGCCGCCACCTGGTTCACAACGTCATACATGACGCGGAATCCGCGACGCACTTCTTCAACCCGGATGCGTTCGTCGTTGCCGTGTTCGGTCGCAGATTCTGCTTCGGTTGTAGCGTAAGGTGAAAATCCATAAGAGTTGATTCCGAGCGGACGAAAGCGCTGGCTTTCGGTATATCCACTCTCCATTCGCGGCGCAACTGGCGCGCCGGGGAAGTACTCAGCCGAAACCTTCTTAAAGGCTTCATACAGCGTTGTATTTGTGGGAGAAGAGTTCGGTGAACGGAAGTGGGGGTTCAGGGGTTCGATACTTACATTCGGATCATTCACCAGTCGTTCCATAGTTTCCAGAAAGACCTTGGGATCTGAGCCCGGCAGCAAGCGCACATCTATATTTGCCCAGGCATCTGGCGGGATGACATTCGTCTGCTGCGAACCGCCCAGCATGGACAATGAAATCGTGTCTCGCAAAAGATAGTTAAGCGTCTCGTCGCGCTCGACTTCTGTCTGAAAATTCTTGTCTTCCAGTGCTAATTGAATGTTCTGATATTTTTTGGCGCGGTCAGCTGCTTGGTATGGAGCCATCGTTCGCAGAAATTCGTCCACGACTGGCAACACCCGAAAGGGCGTTCTATAGGCAATGATTTTATCCAGCGCTCGCACTAACCGGTTGGGTGCGGAATCCTGATTTGGCTTTGAACCATGACCGGGGCGCCCGTGGGCGACGATATGAAGCCAGAAAGGAGATTTCTCGCCGCATCCTATGCCCACAAACTTCAGTTTCCCATCATCGCCGAGGAGGTTTCCCCCGCCTTCGTTGATGAGAAACTCCGCGTTCTCTAGCAGACTTCGCTGATTGGCGATGAACCAGTCGGAGCCGGCGCCGTTTACTTCCTCATCGCTGACGGCCAGAAAAATTACGTCACGATCGAGCCTAGTTTTCTCCCGTTTGAGCATAACTAGCGTGACTAAGTCGGCCAGACCATCACTTTTCATGTCTTGCGCGCCGCGTCCGTAGATCGCGCCATCAATGATGTTCGCGCTGAACGGCGGCGCTTTCCAGCGGGCCGCATCGCTGGTGACGACGTCCATGTGACTCAGGAGAATGATCGCCGGCTTGGCGGATTTGCTTGTCGCAGGGATTTTGGCCCAGATGTCAGCTCGTTCGGGTGCATATTCGAACACGCGATTTTCAATACCCTCATGATCGAAAATTTTCTTGAAAAAGGCCGCTGCGCGAGTCTCTTTTCCTGGAGGATTTGTAGTGTCTATCCGCAGGTATTCCTGCTCCCACTGCTGAGCGAGATCGGAGTATTGAGACATACGGTCCGCAGGTAGGCTTTGGGACGCCAGAGCCGCTGCGTGCGAAGCGTCCTGGGCGAACGAATCTGAAGCTGACAAAATTGAGATTGAAAGAAAGGTGGCAAAGACAATCAGCCGGTTTTGTCGGCTGTTTCCGTGTTTTTGGCCCATAGTTCTCCTGTTGATCCCGCGTCTGATACCTTTCTTGCAGATGATTTCCCTCAAAGTGAGGGGATCCGCCAGCCGCAGTTTTTATATCAGTTCCGCCAAATTTACCCTGAGTAGCAATTTTTTGCTGCTATTGCTGCCCGCAATGGGACTAAAATGTACTTGGAAACGCAGGACTTAGCAATCCCGCAGTTTGGCATTGCACCTGTTGTACGCAAGACCGGATACCGGCATCTTAAGGGTATTGAAGTTTCGGCAGTACGTGAACAATCACGCTCACGCCCGTTAGGCGTGCATGGAGCCGCAAGTTGCTCCGCCACTCGGAGGAAGTACAAATGAAAAATCACGCTCTCGTAGGAATGTTCGTCGCCGCTGCCCTGGCTTTGCCGGTCGCAGCACAACAGACGGCCCCAAGTTCAACCAGCACCAACCAAAGTTCCAGCCAAAGCATGGACCAGAGCAGTTCCGGCTCGAGCGCAAGTGGGAAGCAGCCGTTACGGCCAGCCGCACGCGAGGGTTTCTGGGGACGCGTCAATCCCTTCGCCCGCAAGAAATACGTGCAGCGGCAGACCCAGCCGATCCGTGATCGCGTAAACGAGCTGGATGAACTCACCGCCTCGAATGGCCGGTCTATAAAAGATACCGATTCCCGCGCGCAGGAAGGCATCCGCCTGGCCGCATCGAAAGCCACGGAAGCTGACCAGCACGCTATAGATGCCGGTAACAAGGCCCAGATGGCGCAGCAGACCGCCACGCAGGCCAATACCCGCCTGACCAACGTCGAGCAAGTGGTCGGCAACATTGATCAATACAAGGCGTCGAATCAGACGGAAATCCGTTTCCGCGTGGGACAAAGCGCCCTAAGCCAGAATGCCAAGGCTGCTCTTGACGAGCTCGCCACCCCGCTGAAAGACCAGCGCGGCTATATCGTTGAAGTGCAGGGATTTTCTTCCGGTAAAGGTCAGACCGCAATCGGAACCTCGCAGCGCATGGCCGAGTCGGTTGTCCGCTATCTGGTGGAGAACCACGACATTCCGCTCTATCGCATTTACGTTGTCGGCATGGGCAATGCGCCAGTACCTTCAGCCAATGCTGACGAGCAAGGCACAAAAGCTAAACGCAGCAGCGGCGGCCGCGTCGAAGTCAGCCTGTTGAAGAACGATCTGGAGCAGCTCGCGTCCAGCTCAAACAGCGCCGTGCCGAACCAGACCCAACAAGTGCCTCCGAAGTAGACGGCGTTTCCTTCCCCGAGAAGCCTTCCGTGAAAACGGGGGGCTTTTTTATTGTTTGGATCGCACAAATCCACGACACTACTACTTAGGAACGCTAGCGAATCCTCCTGACCAGTTGACGCATCTTATTTTGAGCGCATATCATTTCCGTCTTAGCCAAGGCTAGAACGAACTAGAAAGGGGCCGAGGGCCCGTTATTACTTCCCCGACATCATTCATGGATAAAAAGAAACTGGATCATTTTAAGAAAAGGCTGGAAACGCGGCAGCAGGAGTTGCGACGCACTGTCTCGCGGACCGAGCAGGATGGTCGTACCGTGGATGAAGATTCCGCGCAGGATATTGCCGATCGCGCGGCCAGTTCATACACGAAGGAATTTCTATTTCACCAGAGCAATAACGACCGGCAATTGCTGGCCATGGTGGATGGAGCGCTGTCCCGCATTCGTGAGGGCAGTTTTGGAGAATGCATTGCTTGCGGTAAGGAAATCAATGCCAAGCGTCTGGAGGCTGTTCCTTGGACCCGGCATTGCATTGAGTGTCAGGAGAAAGTCGAGCAGGGGATTTTGGAAGAGACTTCGCGGTAACTTGTTTCGTTCTGCGCGAGCCGCTGGTTATGCCGGCGGCTTTTACTTTTGTTGCTACAAAAATGCGGATTCTGGCCGCTGCTGAGGGGATGGCGGCCCGAGAACAGCCTCGACTTCGCTCGGTATGCCAGTTGCAACCTTAAGCGCCTTTGACGCTGCGGATTTCCGGCTGCTAAACTTGAATCTTGCCATCTCAGCATTATTGTCACTAGAAGGGAAGTTCGTGCGCGCACAGACCCGACATCAATTAAAGGAAGACCGTTTTAGAGGGGCCACTATCGAAGCCGCGGAGGCCACGGTCCACTGGTCCGCGGAGCACAAGAATAATCTCATCATCGGAGCAGTGATTGCTGCCTTGTTTGCGGCCGTTATCATAGGCGGCTGGTATTACGTGAATCAGCAGGACCAGAAGGCCAGCTTTGAACTGACTCAGGCGGTGCGTACGCTCGACACGCCACTACGCCCAGCAGGAATGCCTGCTCAGCTCGACTATGCCAGCTTCGCCTCTTCCCAGGAACGCGCAACTGCGGCGCAAAAGCAGCTGCATGCCATTGTGGATAAGTATCCGCACACCCATTCCGCTGAGATTGCGCACTACTTCTTAGGACAGACCTCGGCTGACCTTGGCGACAATACGGCTGCGGAACGCGAATTGAAGACTGTGGCTTCAAAAAGCAACAGAGATCTCGCAGCTCTCGCTAATCTTTCCCTGGCATCCGTTTATCGGAACAGCAACCGCAACAAAGACGCGATTGAAATTTATAAAAAGTTGAGTGATAAGCCTACTTCTACCGTCACCAAGGCTGCGGCGCAGATGGAACTGGCCGCAACCTATCAGGCCGACAACCAGCCGGTTGAAGCCAAGCGTGTATATGCACAAGTTCAGAAGGACAATCCGTCTTCGCAGGTAGCGCAGCTCGCTTCACAAAAGTCGAACGAGATTAAGTAAACTTACTGTCATTCTGAGCAAGGAAAGCCATTCGCGCGCGAATGGTTTTTTTCTCGTCGAAGCTTCGTAGCATTTTCAAGACATGGGGATATTTCGACTCTCCTCGTCGCTTGCGCGACTGCGGCAGCGCTCAACATGACGCGGTTTAAGTGGTTGTGGATTACCGACTCTGAAAAACTGTTCGGCTTGTCCCTCTCTTTGATACGATGTGTGCCGTAATTCCTATCTCTTATGGCGGATATAACTCTAAAAATCAATGGCGCAGACAGAAAAGTAAATGTGTCGCCAGAGACGCCTTTGCTCTGGGTGTTGCGCGATACGTTGCAGATGACGGGAACCAAGTTTGGCTGCGGCGTGGGATTATGCGGCGCATGCACCGTCCATGTTGAAGGCTCTGCGGTGCGGTCTTGCCTGACTCCTGCATCTGACGCTGCGGGCAAGAACATTACGACCATCGAAGGGCTTTCCGCCAACGGATTGCATCCAGTGCAGCAGGCATGGATCGCCGAAGAAGTTCCCCAGTGCGGATATTGCCAGACCGGGCAGATCATGACCGCAGTCGCTCTGCTGGCGAAAAATTCTCAGCCCTCGGACGATCAGATTACGCAGGGAATGTCCGGCAACATCTGCCGCTGCGGAACTTATGACCGTATTCGACGGGCGATCCATCGCGCTGCCGGAACGCCAGCTAAAGAGGGGGCGCGATGAGTCCAATCTCGCGACGCGGATTTCTCGGCGCTACCGCGGCGGCCGGTGCGGGCCTGGTAGTTGGTTTCTATCTACCTCACAAGTCATCTTTCGCATCACCTTTCTCCGGCAGCAACGATGTTTTCTCTCCGAACGCTTATCTGAAGATCACGCCCCAAGGAAAGATAATAGTCGTCGTCGCTCGCTCAGAAATGGGCCAGGGAGTGCGGACTGCGCTGCCGATGATTCTCGCCGAAGAGTTGGAAGCAGATTGGAAGCAAATCTCCATCGAACAAGCCGGAGCCAGCACGCTCTACGGCGATCAGACCACCGGTGGAAGCGCGAGCGTGCGAACCACATGGGACCCGATGCGCAAGGCGGGAGCAGCCGCTCGAGAGATGTTGATCAGTGCGGCAGCGATCGAGTGGGGCATTCCCAGGTCGGCTTGCAAGGCAGAAAGCGGGAGTGTGTGGAAGGCCGGAACCAGCACTGGACTCACCTACGGCGCGCTGGTAGGCCGGGCGGCGACGTTACCGATTCCTTCTGATCCTCCGCTGAAGCAGGCGAAAGATTACAAAATCGTCGGCAAGCCGATCGCACGTCTGGATGCGCCCGCAAAAGTTGCAGGATCGGCTGTCTTCGGAATTGATTTCCGGCTGCCGGACATGAAACATGCGGTGATGGCGCGTTCTCCCGTGATTGGCGGCAAGGTCGCAAGTTTTGATGATCAGGAATGGAAGAAGATTTCCGGCGTCAGTTTTGTCGGCAAGGTAGGCGATTCTGCCGTAGCGGTGGTTGCCGATAGCGTATGGGCCGCGATGGAAGGGCGGCGCGTTCTGAATGTCACCTGGGATGAAGGTCCAAACAAGGACTTAAATTCGGCGGCAATTTTCGATGGCTTAAAGAATTCCGCGTCCAAAAAAGCAGTGACGCTCTACTCGGTTGGCGACACTACCAAGGTTTCGGGACGTCGCGTTGAGGCGGCCTACCAGCTTCCATTCATGGCCCATGCCCCGATGGAACCGGGAAATTCGACCGCACACTTTCAGGGAAACCAGTGCGAAATATGGTCACCGACGCAGGTGCCACAGGATTGCCGCGACTCAGCGGCACAGGCGTTGGGACTGGATCCAGACCAAGTAAAAGTGAACGTCACGCTGCTTGGAGGAGGGTTCGGTCGTAGGCTGGAGCACGATTATGCGGTCGAAGCCGCATTAGTTTCGAAAGCCATTAACGCCCCAGTGCAAATCCTCTGGACACGCGAAGACGACATGCGGTTTTCGACTTACCGTCCTGCAAGCTATCACAAACTCAGCGCCGCCCTCGACGGGCACGGCTGGCCTACTGCGTTTACACATCGCATCGTCGGGCCTTCGATCAGCGGGCAAAAAGGGCTTCCTATAGAAGGCGGAATTGATCCGGATCTTAAGGATGAAGCTCCGCTTATTTATTCACTGCCGAACGCGACCCTTGAGTATGTGATGACCGAGACTCCGGTTCCGCTGGGCTGGATGCGGTCCGTTTATGCCCTCCAGGCAGGATTTGCGAGCGAGTGTTTTATTGACGAACTGGCAGCGGCTGCCGGGAAAGATCCGCTGGAATATCGTCTTCACTTGCTGTCGAAAGACGAAGACATTAAATATTTTGACGCCACCTGGCGCACAGCCAGAATGCGTGGCGTGCTACAACTAGCCGCGGAAAAAGCTGGATGGCGCAAGCCCTTGCCGGCCGGACATTATCAGGGCATCGCTTGCTTCGGCTGCTTCAGCTCTTACATGGCCGAGGTAGTGCAGATCTCAATGGAGAACGGCAAGCCGCGAGTGCATCGCGTTGTGGGGGCGGTTGACTGCGGTCAGGTCGTCAATCCCAACATCCTCGAGCAGCAGATTCAAGGCGGCGTCATTTTCGCGCTGACCAATGCGTTGCGCGCTCAGATCACCATTGATAAAGGCCGTGTCGTGCAGGGAAATTTCGGGGACTACGCGCCCATCCGCATGAGCGAAGCTCCGTCCGTGGAAGCTTATTTTGTGACCAGCACGGAACCTCCTACGGGAGTGGGAGAGCCCTCCGTGCCGCCCCTGGCGCCCGCGTTATGCAATGCGATTTATGCGGCCACGAAAAAGAGAGTGCGTGTGCTGCCGATCTTGAGCTGACGCGGCTTGAAAAAGCCGCTTCAAACCGCCTTCCTCGTTTTAACTAAAACTTGAACGTGACCGCCAGTTGGATTCCGCGCGGTCCGCCGCCTCCCAGAAATGGATTGCCGATGCCCACGTCTCCTGTGGCCGTCAGTGGAAGTCCGCCACCACCAATCTCTCTGGTTCCCGTGCTGTTCGCGGTAAGGCCAGCTGCCCCCGCGTCCGCAATGAACGCTGGCAGAAATGGATTTGCAAAGTTGGGATGATTCAGCACGTTGAAGAAATCCGCGCGAAGTTGCATGCTCAACCGCTCGGTAAGCGCTGTGGTTTTGTAAATCGCGACGTCCCACTGTTTGTAGGTTGGTCCATGCAGCGAGTTTCGGCGTTCGCTTCCGTAGTGCCGAGTGCCGGGAATGCAGTCCGCAGCGGCGCCCGTGGCTACGCCCGCTATAGTGCAGGGAATCGCAAAAGAGCTCAGATCAACATAGTTTGTCGGATCGTGGGGATGATAAACGATCGGCCCGACGACATCGGGACGGTCGAAGCCATTGCCGCTCCCGCTGAAGTCGTCTTGAAAGTTGTAGTTGAGTTGAAAGGGCTGTCCGCTTTGCAGGGTCGCGATGCTGGCGAATCCCCATCCATTTTTCAGCTTTCGCATGCCGCCGCCCATGGCCGGCAGGTCGTATGCAAAATTCCAGGTGAAGCGGTGAGGCACGTTGAAGTTCGATGGTCCATATTCC